>NZ_QTPW01000039.1:0-57133 GCF_003857965.1 Burkholderia sp. Bp9031 | reverse complement strand
GCATACGAGATCGCGGAGTTGCCGAATCCGTGCGGGTCGAAGAGTTTCATGCGGCACCCAGCTGTTTCTGCACGAGCTGGTAATACATGCCCTGGCGCGCGACCAGCTCGTCGTGCGAGCCCTGTTCGACGATCGCGCCTTCGTACAGGACGAGGATCTTGTCGGCCCGCATGATGGTGCTGAGCCGGTGCGCGATGATCACCGCCGTGCGCCCTTGCAGGATTTCGTGCATGTTCGCGAGAATGTTGCTCTCCGACTGCGTGTCGAGCGACGAGGTCGCCTCGTCGAACACGAGCAGGCGCGGGTCGTGATACAGCGCGCGCGCGATGCAGAGCCGCTGGATCTGGCCGCCCGACAGGCCCACGCCGCGCTCGCCCACCACCTGCTCGTAGCCGAGCGGCAATTTGCTGATGAAGGCATGCGCGTCGGCCATCCGTGCGACCTCCTCCATGCGGCGCCAGTCGGGGCTCGTGTCGCCGCAGGCGATGTTCTCGGCAATCGATCCGGAAAAGACCAGGTTGGACTGCATCACGTAACCGATCTGCGCACGGTAGCAAGCCTTGTCGATCGCGCTCATGTCGTACCCGTCGACCGCGATCTTGCCGTCCGTGGGCGCATAGAATCCCACGAGCAGCTTCGCCAGCGTGGTTTTCCCGGAACCGCTGCGCCCGACGATGGCCACCATCTCGCCGCGCTTGATCGTGCAGTTGATGTTCTCGAGCACGTAAGGCGTTTCGTTGCCGCCATAGCGGAAATACACGCCGTCGAAGCTGATGTCGCCCTGCAGGTCGGGCAGCAGCACGCGTGAGGCCAGCTCGGACGGCTGCTGCTCGGGCTCGATGTCGAGGACGTCGCCGAGCCGCTCCATCGCCACCGCCGCGTCGTTCATCAGGCTCCACATGCCGACGAGTCCCATCAGCGGCGCCAGCACGCTGCCCATGAACGCATTGAAGGCGATCAGCTGCCCGATGCTGAGCTCATGCGCGAGCACGAGGTTCGCACCGACCCACAGGATCACGATGGTGGTCGCCGCATTGAGCAGCTGGCTGCACAGCGCCACCAGGATATTGAATGCCTGCGCACGGTACTGGACGTCGAGCGCCTTCGCATACTTGCGCTCCCACTTCAGCCGTACCGACCGCTCGATGCCCATGCCCTTCACGGTTTCGACACCGCCGAGCGTCTCCATCAGCAGCGACTTCGCATCGGTGGACGCGGCAAACACCTCGCGCGCATAGCCTTTCAACTTGGGGGTCGCGAGCGCCGTGAGCGCCATGATCGGGATCACGAAGGCGATCAGCACCAGCGTCATCTTCACGTTGTATAGAAACATGATCGTGAAGTAGATGAATATCATCAGGAGATTGAGCGCGGTGGTAACGGTGGACTCCGTCAGGAACGCGCGGATCGTCTGGTTTTCCTGGAAGCGGGCGAACACGTCCCCGCTCTTGCGGCGCGCGAAAAACGAATATGGCAGCGACATCGTGTGTTTATAGAACTGCGACATCATCGCGAAGTCGAGACTGCGCACCATGAAGTTGGAAAGATGCGCGCGGATCGTGGTCATCAACTGGGTAAACACGTGCGAGATGACGAGCCCGGCAATCAACAGGTGCAGCAGGCTGACGTTCTGGTGCACGACGACCCCATCGAGGATGCTCTGGATGATGAGCGGCGGTATGACGCCCAGCACCTGGATCACGAACGTCGCCAGGAACAGATGCGCGAGGATCTTCCGGTAAGGGCGCAGATAGCCGATGAAGCGCACCCATGGCGAACGTGACTCGGCCGACGCCGCGGCCGGCCCGTTCGCGGTAAACAGCAGGCACGTGCCGCTCCAGCCGCGCTCGAACGCCTCGACGCTCAGCTTCCTGAAGCCGAGCGCCGGATCGGCGATCCGCACCCACGACTTCGACACGCCGTACACGACGACGTAGTGGTATCCCTCCCAGTGCACGATGAACGGCAGCTCGAACCCGAGCAGCGCCTCGTACGTGCACTGCACGCCGCGCGTCGCGAAGCCGACCGCCTCGCCGGTGCGCGCGAGACTGTCGAGCGTCGCGCCCTGCGTCGTCACGTTCGCGAGATCGCGCAGCTTGCCGAGCGTCATCGCGACGCCGTAGTGACGACAGATCATCGCGAGGCACGCCGCCCCGCAATCCATTTCCTCCGCCTGCTCGACCAGCACGAAACGCTTGATCATGCGCTCGCCGAACGCGGCGTCGGCGCCGATATCGATCTGCAGCGGGTGGCGGCGCCGTTCGGCAAGCTTCTTCTGCCGCTTCAGTTCCTGATCGCCGAAGCGGATGCGCTCCTCGAGCACCTCGCGCAACTTCGGGTTGCGCTCGAGCATGAAGTGCACGGTCTTTTCCGGAATGACGAGCAGGCGCGTATCGGTGACGGCGGTGACGGTCGCCGCCTGCTCCTGCCGCAGCAGGCACGCGCGCTCGCCGAAGATCTCGCCTGCGCCGAGCGTCGCGAGCGGATAGTCGTTGCCGTCCTCGTGGCACGAGACGCTCACCTCGCCCTGGCGCACGACATACAGCCGGAGATCGCCGCCCGGCCCCTGCCGGACGATCTCCTTGCCGGCCGCCACGCGCTTCACGCCGACGCTCGACACGTATTCCTCGAGTTCGGCGCGCGTCAGCTTGCCGCGCAGGTCGAACAGCCGCGTCACGAAACCGCCCGCCGAGCTGATCGCGACATAGCTCGTCACGAACGACTGCGCGGCGGGATTGTCGCGCAGGATCGGCTCGATCGCGCTGCGCGGGATGCACAGCACCTCGGTCCTCGTCGATGCGCGCACCGACACCTCGTGCCAGTAGTCGCGCAGCATCGCCATTTCACCGAACACCTCGCGTTCCTTGCGCACGCCGACGCTGGTTTCCTTGCCGCGCTCGTCGGCGATCAGGCGCACGGACCCGAATCGCAGCACGTACAGGCCCTCGGCCGGTTCACCGCGATTGCAGACGGTGTCGCCGAACGCGTAGGTGCGCACCTGCGCATGGGCGGCCATGCGGTCGAGTTCGTCGTGCGAGAAGAGCGACAGCGGCTCCACCGACGCGAGAAACTCCGCGAGCGACGGGGTGCTGGCCGGGGCGGGGGCTTGTGCGTCCATCGATGCGATTCTCCGTGATCAACGTGCCTCGATGATGTGTTCCTGCGCGCGCTCGGCGAGCCACTCCTCGCGCAGCAGGCGGCGCACCTCCGACGCGACGTCGGCGTCGAGCGCGGCCGGGTGTTTCGCGGTCACCGAGAAGATTTCGAAGAACGAGCCGTCGGGCGCCGCGAACGGGCCGAGCAGGTCGCCCACGCGCGCGTTGAACACCTTGGCCTCGATATCCGTCTTCAGCGAGCCGCGCAGCACCTTGCCGATCACGCCGCCCCGCTCGCTCGTGTCGGCGATCGAATGCTCGCGCGCCATGTCGCCGAAGCAGCTCGGGTCGTCCTCCAGGATCGCCATCATTTCGCGTGCCTTGCCTTCCGCATCCAGCACGATGTGGCTGACCTCGATGCTGTCGAATTTCGGCGAATTGAGCTTGAAGTACGCTTCGATGGCCGCATCGCTGCACACCTTGTCGAGCGTCTTTTCCTGGTACAGCGTGTCGGTGATGAATCGCTCGAACTCGTCGAGACTGACGCCGAACACGTCCAGGTAGCGGTTCATGTCCGCGGCGCGGTGCAGGCCGTGCACGCGGCGAAACTGGTCGGCACGCTCCTGGATCTCCTCCGGCGTCACCTGCATGCCCATCTTCCTCGCCGCGATCACCGTCAGCCGGTCGCGAACCTGCTGTTCGACGAGGCCCTCGAATTGCCCGGTGAGCTTCAGCACGCGGATGAAATCGTCGGTGCCGATCACCTCGTCGTCGATACGCACTATTGCCGTCATCTCGTTCCCCTTGATCCCTGTCAGCGGCGATCGCCCTGATTCGCCGCCGATGCCTCACATTACCGCTTGCCTGCGCGCCCCAGCGCCGTGGCAGTCCCCATCAGCCCGCGATCTGCCTGAACGGGTCCAGCGCGAACCCGATCACGCGGCGCTCGCGCACGACGATTTCCGCCGTGGCCGTCATCCCATAGCGCAGCGGGTATTTCGTGCCGGCAATCGTGTACGCGTTGCGCACCAGCGCCACGCGGCCCTCGTAGACGGGTTCCTTGGTCTGCGCCTGCGGCTTCGTCGCCGGCGAGATGTATTCGAGCGTGCCGTCGATCACGCCGTAGCGCTGATACGGAAACGCATTGAACTTGAGCTTCACGGGCAAGCCTTCATGAAGAAAGGCGCGGTCCTGCTCCGCGATCGCGACCTTCACCACCGGCCGCGCATCGGACGGCGCGATGCTGCCGAGCGGCGTGTTGGCGAGAATCTTGTCGCCGGGCTGCGTCGTGGTCACATCGGTGATCACGCCGGAGACGGGCGCCAGCACGAGCAGAAAATTGTCCTTGTCGATGTTCTCGAAGCGGATCCGCGCGGCGGCATCCGCCGCGAGACGCGCCGTCTGCACCTGCAGACGCAGCTTCTCTTCGGTGTTCGCGATGTCGCGCACGGTCGCGTCGTACTGGATGCGCAGCCCGGCCAGCGTCTCGCCGCTGCCTTCGAGTTGCGCCTTCGCCTGCGCGAAATCGTGGCTCTGCTGCGCCTCGAGCTGCGTGAGCCGCGCCTGCGCGACGCGGTAGCTGTCCTGGGCCTGCAGGTAGACACTGCGCTTCTGTTCCACCTGGCTCTGCGACACGCCGCCGCCGCCCGGCAGCGCGAACAGGCGCGCGTACTTGTCCTGTTCGTCCTTCGCGAGATCGAGCGCGTGACGAGCGTTGTCGATATTGCTGCGCGCTTCGTCGATCTGCGCACGCTGCGATTGCGCGAGCTTGCTGGTGCCTTCGGCAATGCGGTTCTGGTGCAGGTGCTCTTCGACCTCGATCTGTTGCTTCAGTGCGTCGGCCTTGCGCTCCATCAGCTGCTTCTTGTCCGGAAACTGCTTCCATTCGCGCTCCGCGTCGTCGAGCTTGAGGCGCGCATCGAGCGCGTTGGTCGCCGCCTCGATCGCGCCGCGCGCGTTGATCCGGCCGATCACGTCGTTCTTTTCGACCGGCTGGCCTTCGGCGATATAGATGTCCACCAGCTCGCCGTCGACGGGCGCGTAAATGCGGCGCACCTCGGACTCCGGCGCGAGCGCACCCTGCGCGGTCACGATCACGTCGGCGCGGCCGACGAACGACCACAGCAGCGCGCACACGACGAGCCCGACCATCGCGATGATGGTCGCCTGCGTGAGCCGCCATGGCCGCGCCGTCAGGATCGCTATGCCTTCGACGCTGTGATCCTCCAGCGCCTCGCCCAGCGAGCGCGGCGGCTCAGGCGGCGTTGCCTGCCGCGCGCGCTTAAGGAGACTGTCGAGCTTCACCGTGCCCTCCCGACGAAGCAAGCCGTTCCAGCGTCGCGACATGTGCCGCGAATTGCGGCGTCGCGAAGCGGAACTGCTTGAGGCGATCCAGTACGGCCGGTCCGTGCCCTGCCCGCGCGTCGCTTTCGAACTGCAGGTACTGCTGCAGATCGGACCGTACGGCGTCGAGGCCGCCGAGGCGCGGATAGCGCTGCTCCGTATCGGCGAGCAGCGCCGGAAGACCGTCGAGCCGGTCTTCGTCGAGCGCCGACGCGATCGCGCGCTGCAGCCGCTCGAGCGCGGCCACATAGACGGAGTTGTCGCTCTGCAGCCGGCGCAACTGACTGAGTGCGTCGGAATACAGCGCGCCGAACGCGGGAACGTATGACGAAATCCGGTCGAGCAGCCGCTGATGCGCACCCGGGTCGTCGTTCCAGCGGCCGGTCAATGCCTTGATCGGCGCTTCGTCGCGGTAGATGCGGATCGGCGCGTCCGCCCCGCCGCGACCGGCAACGAACGCCTGCAGCTCGCCGATCCACGCCACTTCGTCGATGAGCGGCCGTGCGTCGGCGTTATGACGGGCCAGCGTGCGCATGTCCTGCACGACGGCACGGGCGCGATCGAAGGCGCGCGCGTTCATGGCGGCGATCCAGTCCGGTACTTTCGACCGAACGAGTGCCTCGGTACCCAGCGCGAGGAACGCCGGGTCATCCGGATGGCTCGCGAGATGGCGATCGGCGAGCTGCGCGGCCTGCGCGGTGTCGCCGCGCGCGAGCAGCGCGTGCATCTCGCGCAGCGGCGCGTCCTGGAAATACAGCGTCGCGAGCAGCAGGACGAGCGCCGCGAGCAGCCCGCCGCTCCACCAGCCGAGCCGGTGCAGGTTGACGTGCCCGCTGCCGCCGAACGCCTCGCTCAGCTCCGACAGGAAGACTTCGATCCTGCCACGCCGGCGGCGCGCGTCATGCGCGGTTTCGACGGCGCCATGCGCGGCATGCGGGTTGATCTCGTCGTCCTGCTGAACGGCCGGAACCGTGCAGAAGATGTCGAGGAACGAATGCGCGGTATCGACGAAGGTCGTCCGGTCGGGGTCCGCGGCGGCCGCATTCGCCGCGGCTCCGGCCGACGACGTGGCCGTCACGGTGGAGTCCGGCCCCGGCTCTCGCTGCACCGCGACGCGATAGACGAAATGATCGCCGCCGAACGCGAGCATCGCGCCGTCGCCGAGCGGCGCCGCATGCTCGTCGAGGCGCCGGCCGTCGACGAACGTGCCGTTCGTGCTGCCGAGGTCTTCCACGAAGACCTCGCCGTCCTGCACGTAGATGTGCGCATGACGTCGCGACAGATAGTTGACCTGATGCGGATACGCGCTCCGGTAGCAGGCGAACGTGTCGTCGGTCTTGCTGACGAGGAACGGGAAGGCGGTAATGATGACCGGTTGCAGGCCGAGATCGCCGCGCTCCGGCGCCAGCGTGACGACGGCCGGCCGCGCCGGTTGATGCGTCGCGCGCGGCACGAACGCGACGCGATACGCCAGCGCGCCGGCGAATCGCAGTTCGTCGCCGTCGCGCAGCAGGTGCGGCTTGTCGCCGACATCGACTCCGTTGACGGCCGTACCGTTCTTGCTGCCGAGATCGGCGACATAGGCCGCGCCACCTTCGAAGAAAATGCGCGCATGCCGGCGGGACAGGTCGGCCACCCGCTCGGGGGGCGCGGACGCGAACGGCGTGTTGGTCCGCCCGACGGCGAACAGCGCCTTGTCGATCCGGATCTCGCTCAGTTCAGGATGGGAAACCGGCTTGAGCACGATGTCGAACTGCCGGTCGAGCGCGGCCTGTTTCTCGGCAATCGAAGCGACGTCTGGAACCATGATTCGCCCAACGATCGACATGCGCCCGCCAATGGGCATGCGGCGCAGAAAACGCGACGCGCTTTCGAACCACCCGTGTGAAGCCGCGCCGCCAAGGCACGTGGCGGCACGATCGTGAAAAAAGTTTAGGCGACGGATGGCGGTAGTCAATCGGCTGGCACCGATCGCGCGGTGGCGCAAAGCTGGCGTGTTCATTGCATCGCTTGCCGGACCGGCTCGCTGCTTGCATTCGAGATTTCGACCGCGCGCCAGCCGCCGCCGATCGCCTTGTAGAGCGTGACCGTGTCGCTCAGAATCTGCTGATGATTCGCGAGCAGCGCGAGTTCGGCGGATGCCACCGCGCGTTCCGATTCGAGCACCTCGAGCTGCGAGACGAGCCCTTCCTTGAGCTGCGCCTCGACCTGGGCGGCGACGGTGCGCAGACGCGCGCTCTGCTGCTGAAGCTGCACGCGCTGCTGCTTGTGCGCGTCGAGATCGACGAGCGCGTTTTCCACTTCCTTGAACGCGGTGAACACGGTCTGCCGGTACTGCTGCTCGGCGACCTTCGTCTGCGCGTCGGTCGTCTTGATGTGCGCGCGCACGCCCGGGTCGAACATCGGCAGGTTGATGCTCGGCAGGAAGCTGAACGTGAATGCCTTGAAGAGATCCGACAGCGCAAACGCCGCGGTGCCGCCACGCCCCGTCAGGCTGATCGACGGCAGTTGCGCCAGTTTCGCCGCGCCCACTTCGTCATACGATTCGAGCACGCGATACTGCGCGGCGACGACATCCGGCCGGCGCGCGAGCAGTTGCGCGGGCAGCCCCATCGGCACGTCCGGCAGCTTGACGCGCTGCCGGAGATGGCCGGCGGGCATCCTGAATTCGCCGGCCGGCACGCCCAGCAGCGTCGCGAGCGCGTTCTCGGCCGTGTCGCGCGAACGGTGCAGCTCGATCAGCTGGTTCGCCAGCCCGTTGATCTCCGCGCTCTGCCGCAGCACTTCCGTCTGCGGCGCGACGCCGTTCGCGAACATCGACTGGTAGATCGCGAGGATCTGCCGGTTCTTGTCGAGCGTGCGCTGCTCCTGTTCGATCTGGTCGTCGAACTGAAGGATTTCGAAATAGGTGCTCGACACGTCGGCGACGAGCGTCAGGTAGCCCGCGCGCCAGTCGGCCTCGGTCGCGTGATATTCGGCCTTCTGCGCCTGCACGCCCTTCTCGACCTTGCCCCAGATGTCGATTTCCCAGTTCACCTGGCTGCCGAGGTTGTAGGTCCTCGACGGCGATTGATGCGTGTTCTTCTCGAAGTCCATGCCCGCGCCGAGGTCCGCGCTCGGCAGCGCGCCCGCCTGGACTTCGCCGACCTGCGCGCCGGCCACGCCAATGCGAGCCGCCAGCACCTTGATATCGACGTTGCCTGCGATGGCCTTGTCGATGAGCGCGTCGAGATAGGGATCGTCGAAGCTCTTCCACCATTCGGAATTGACCGTGTCCGACGCCGATACAGGCCCGTGCGCGTGCGCCCACGTGGTCTTTGCCGGCATCTCCGGGCGTTGGTAGACGGGCATGTTCAGGTCCATGCAGCCGGACAGCAACGCCGCGCATGTTCCGGCGGATCCGGCGACGCGGGCCAGCGAACGCAGGAGACCGCGGCAGTTGCGCGAGGCAGTCGGCGACGGGTGGGTGTTCACGATCGACTCCTTCGGATGAACGCGGCGACGATGCGGGATCGGGTGGATGTGTTGGTGTTCGTGTTGCAGCGTGGCACGCTCGCGTCTCATATTGCATGGGGCGTGCCAGCCGCTCGCGGGATCGGTGGAAATCTTGCCGGATGGCTTGCCGACGCGGGTCCGGGGGGCGAAGACGGAGGGTGGAGCGACGTGTGCGCAGCGCACGGATCACGGATGCGTGATGGGTCGTCGCCGACAGTTACGGCTCGGGATGTCGGGAATGCACAGACACCCGCAGTCGCGCGATGAGCGACAACGTTCGCGCCCGAAGCTCGCGCGCACGCGCGAGCGCGCGCAGGCCACGCGAGCGTGGATCGGCGCGCGACATCACTTCACGTAGATCGTGATTTTCTTCGAGTAGATCGGGGGATTTTGCGGCACGTGATTGGCGTCGCCCATCAAGAGCTGCAGCGTGTGCTTGCCCGGAGGAAGCTCCAGCGTGGTTTCGGTCTCGCCCGCGCCGAAATGCAGGTGATTCCGGTCGGACGGAATCGGCTGGTCCATCGGCGGCAGGTCTGTATCGACCAGCAGGTGATGGTGGCCCGTGTTCGGAAACTGCACATGCGACGGCGCGACACCCATGTCGCGCAAGCCGAACCACACCCGGAACGGCCGTCCGGCCGGCAGCACCTGGCCGTCGTTGGGCCAGCCGATGTAGACGATGGCCTTCGGGGGATGCGTGCTGGTCTCTGCGGTCGCCGCCCCCGTCCATAGCAGCGTCACGGCAACGGCGAAGAGAATGAGCTTGTTCATGGCGGCAATTCCCGGTTCGTGCGGCAGGCGCGGCATGGCGCGCTACTTCACCGTGATCGTGATCTTCTTCGAGTACACCGGCGGATCGTGCGGCACGTGGTCGTGGTCCCCCATCAGCAGCTGCAGCGTGTGCTTGCCGGGTGGAAGCTCGATGCGCGCCTCGGTTTCACCGGCGCCGAAATGGAAGTGATTCCGGTCCGACGGTATCGGCTGGTCCAGCGGCGGGAGATCGGTATCGATGAGCAGATGATGATGGCCCACGTTGGGCCGCTCGATGCCTTTCGGGCAGATGCCCATGTTGCGCAAGCCCATGCGCACCCAGAACTTGCCGCCGGTGATCGTTGCACCGTCCGACGGCCAGATGATGTATGCCTCGGCGCCGGGCGGCGAAGGCGTACGCCCGCCGGCGAACGCGATCCTCGGCACCAGGACGGTGGCGGCCAAAGCCAACAACGTAGCCCTTCTTCGCATCGTATTGCTCCTCGCGTTGGTGGTGGCGCGCGGCGTCGGACAGTGGAGCGTGTCTATCAGCTTAGGTCGTAATCGACAGGAACACACATAACGATGTCGAACGGTGACGGGCCCACCTCGATGCGTGTACGCGTATGTCTGTTTTTTGCAAAACCCGCGGGTGGATCCGGTGATCGCCGCCGAGCGCACGTGCTATCTTGAATGTGTCCTGGCCGTGCCCGCCGCAAGCCGGCATTGCGCTCGCCGCGACCGGACACCCGGCAACGGCTGCGCTCCGCCTTCGGCACCTCGTCCGACGGCGCACCCTGGGGGGCTGAATATGTGGCGAATACTCTTGCCCGCATGCCTGCTTGCGTCGATCTCGGTGGCATCGAGCACCTGCTCCGGCGAGGACATGCATCCTTCTGCAGCACCGCCGGCAGCTTCCACGCGCGCCGGGTCGATCGAGCCGCCTCGCGTCGCGCTCGTGATCGGCAACGGCGCCTATCGCGACCATCCGCTCGCCAATCCCGTCCGTGACGCCGATGCGATGGGCGATGCGCTCCAGGCGCTCGGCTTCGACGTCATCACGTTGCGCAATGCGACCCGGCAGCAAATGCTCGACGGGCTTGCCGCGTTCGAGCGCCACATCGCGGCGAGCGGCACCGGGCTGGTGTATTTTGCGGGCCACGGCGCCAGCGTGGGCGGAACGACATGGCTCGCGCCGGTCGATGCCGACGTCGGTTCTCCGGCCCGCCTGTCGCGAACGGGTATCGACCTGCAAACCGTGTTCGATGCG
The DNA here is from genome assembly GCF_003857965.1 of Burkholderia sp. Bp9031. NCBI lineage: Bacteria > Pseudomonadati > Pseudomonadota > Betaproteobacteria > Burkholderiales > Burkholderiaceae > Burkholderia > Burkholderia sp. Bp9031. Next base: position 46,180 of record NZ_QTPW01000039.1, on the reverse strand, counting down.
ACGTCGCGGCCGCACGGCGACCGCATTGATCTGATCATTCTGGATTCCTGCCTGATCGCGCCCCCCGGTGCCGGCAGCGTGGCGGCCCGCAAGCCACCGCCGCATACGCTCGTCGCCTACGCGGCAGCGCCTGGCGAAGGCGCGGCCGACGGTGCAACGCATGGTGTCTACACGGCGGCGCTGCTGCAGACGCTCGCGTCGCCGGGGCTCGACATCGCCCAGATCTTCGACCGTGCCGGCGCGATGGTCGACAGCGCCACCGGGCATCGGCAGATTCCCTGGGTCGCGTCTTCCCTTTCCGATGCGGCAGCGACGTTTGCGCTCACCGGGGCGCGTCGTGCGGGAACCGGCGCGGTGCATGCCGGCGGCATGGAGCAACGATCCGAGGTGTTGGCCGACATCGGCGTCGTAGCGCTCGATAGCCGGGGCGTGATGCCGAAGGACAGCACCGAACAGTACGAAATTACGTTCTGGGAATCGATCAAGGACAGCAAGGAGGCGGGCGATTACGAGGCCTATCTGAAGACCTACCCGAACGGGCGCTTCGCGCAATTGGCGCAGGCCCGTCTCGCACGATTGCGCGCGGCCGCGCCCAAGGCCCCTGCCGCGTCCGCGCCCGCACAGACGGCGAGCCCCACGCCGGCTCCCGTTCCGGCGCCGGCTCCTGCGCCGCGCGCATCGACCTCAGCGCAGCCTGCGCACGCGCCTGGCTCACCGCCGAAAGCACCGCCTCCCGCTGCAGTGGCGGCCCCGCCGGCCCCCCCGCAGAAAGGTGGCGCGACGGCCGCCAATGAAATCCGGGATTGCGCTGCATGCCCGGCCATGCTGACGGTGAGTCCAGGGACATTCGCAATGGGCAGCAATTCGGGCGATCCGTCGGAAAAACCGTCGCATCGCGTGACGCTCGATCATTCTTTCGCGCTTGCGAAGTATGTGGTGACTGTCGCGCAATGGAACGCGTGCCGCGACGCGGGCGCCTGTCCGCGCCTGCCCAGCGACAGCAATACGGTCGCGAACGCGCCTGCGCGCGACCTGAGTTGGGACGATGCGCAGCTGTACGTGAAGTGGCTGTCGAAAGTAAGCGGCAAGTCTTACCGGCTGCCGACCGAGGCTGAATGGGAATTCGCGGCGCGTGGCGGCACCGCAACGCGCTACTGGTGGGGCAACGAGATGCGGCCGGGCAACGCAAACTGCAAGGACTGCGGTTCACCTTGGCATGCCGATGCGCCGGATAACGTCGGCTCGTTCGCGGCCAATCCCCTCGGCTTCTACGACATGGCTGGCGGCGTGTGGGAATGGGTCAGCGATTGCTGGCACAGCTCGTACAAGAATGCGCCCGCCGACGGCCGCTCGTGGGACGAGCCGAACTGCCAGGTGCGCGTCATCCGCGGCGGCTCGTGGCGGGATGGTGCGGCCTACATGCCGGTCTCGACACGCTTCAAGTACGACAGCAGCGTCCGTTTTTCGGCAAACGGGTTTCGCGTGGCCCGGGACGTGAAGTAGATCGATATCGATCCGGCCGGGAAATTGCACGGAAATCACGGCCCTCGACACCGCCTCTCCAGGCCGCGGGGGCAGTGTCGCAGTGTCGGCATGCGCCCCCGTCCTCTCACCCGATTCTTCGGAGAACGATGGTCCTTGCAACGATCGATCCTTCCGCTTCCTACCTGATGGATCGTGCCCGCGCAGCGCCTCCCGGATTTCGTTCCGTGACTGCCGGTAGCCCACCAGCACCGCCGTACCCGCGCCGTACGGCCCGCGCCCCGGCGCCAGCTTGACCATCATGCCGGCGTGGCCCCTCTCAGGCGAACGAACCGACGATCAAACCGCCATGCACAGGTACTTGATGACGAGGTAATCATCGATGCCGTAGTGCGACCCTTCGCGGCCGAGCCCCGACTGCTTCACGCCGCCGAACGGCGCGACCTCGTTCGAAATGAGGCCCGTATTGATGCCGACCATCCCGTATTCGAGCTGCTCGGCCACCCGCCAGACACGCCCGATGTCGCGGCTGTAGAAGTACGCGGCGAGCCCGAACTCGGTGTCGTTGGCGAGTGTCACCACCTCGTCGTCGCTCGAGAAGCGGAATAGCGGCGCGAGCGGCCCGAACGTCTCCTCTCTCGCCACATCCATCTGCGCGGTGGCATTCAGCAGCACCGTAGGCTCGAAGAAGCCGTGCCCGAGCGCATGCCGCTTGCCGCCCGTGGCGAGCGTCGCACCCTTGCCGACGGCGTCCGCGATATGCGCTTCGACCTTGCCGACCGCCGCATCGTTGATCAGCGGCCCGAGCGTCACGCCGCCTTCGGTGCCGTGTCCCACCTTCAGGCCTTGCACCGCCGCCACCAGCTTCTCGGCGAACGCGTCGTACACCCGGTCGTGCACGTAGAAACGATTGGTGCACACGCAGGTCTGGCCGTTGTTGCGATACTTCGAAGCAATCGCACCTTCGACGGCGGCATCGAGATCGGCATCGTCGAACACGATGAACGGTGCGTTCCCGCCGAGTTCGAGCGTCACCTTCTTCACGGTGGGCGCGCTTTGCGCCATCAGCAGCCGCCCCACGCCGGTCGAACCGGTAAACGACAGCTTGCGCACGATCGGGCTACCCGTCATCGCGCCGCCGATCGCCTTCGGGTCGCCGGTGACGATGTTGAGCACGCCGTTCGGCACCCCGGCGCGCTCGGCAAGCACCGCCAGCGCGAGCGCCGAGAACGGCGTCGCCTCGGCCGGCTTCACGACGATCGGGCAGCCGGCCGCGAGCGCCGGCCCGACCTTGCGCGTGATCATTGCGTTCGGGAAATTCCACGGCGTGATCGCCGCGCACACGCCCACGGGCTCCTTGACGACCACGAGCCGTTTGTCCGACGCGGGCGTCGCGAGCGTGTCGCCGGCCACGCGCTTGCCCTCTGCGGCGAACCATTCGATGAACGAGGCCCCGTAGACGATTTCTCCCTTCGCCTCGGCAAGCGGCTTGCCCTGCTCGGCCGTGAGGATCAGCGCGAGATCGTCGGCATGCTCGATCATGAGCGCGTACCAGCGGCGCAGGATACGCGCGCGCTCCTTCGCCGTCGTTGCCCGCCACGCCGGCCATGCCGCATTCGCGGCGTCGATCGCGCGCGACGTCTCTGCCGCGCCCATCAGCGGAACGCTGCCAAGCGTTGCGCCCGTCGCCGGGTCGAGCACGTCCAATTGCCCGCCCGAGTCGGCCTCGCACCATTGCCCGTCGATATAAGCCTGATGACGCAGGAGCGCCGGATCCTTCAACAGCGTTTTCAATTCCACGTTCGTTCCTTCCGGGATAAAAATGCATCAGGCGGCCCGGTGACAACCCGGGCCGCGAATACCGAAAATTTCAAATGGCGGCCGGCAGCGAAGCCGCAATGCGCAGGCGTCCACGTCTCGCTCTTCGCCGTCCTGCTTCTCATTTCGCAATGCCAAGCAGCGTCGACAAGAACGCCGCCGCGAAGCAAGACGCACTACCCCGCCTGACGCCACGACGCACTTTCGTGGCCATGAGCCAGCAGCTTGCGCGCGATCTCCGCCACCCGGTGCACGTGTGCGATGGCGGCCTCGCGCGCCGCCGCGCCGTTGCCCGTCGCGATGCCCGCGAGAATCTCGCGCATTTCCTCGACCGCCTGGTGGCCGCGATCGTCGGAAGCGATCGTCAGCGCACGCAATCGATTGATCCGCGCGATCAGCGTCTGCACGATCTCCCACGCGACGTGCTTTTCCCCGGCGCTGAACATGCGTTCATAGAATGCCGACGTGAGCGCCTTCACCGCCGCATGATCCTGTACGTCGAACGCTTGCTGGATCTGGTCGATGCACGCGGCCAGAGCGGCGACGAGCGGCTCGTCGGCATGCTGCGCGCAGGCCATCGCCGCCTCGCCTTCCAGCAGCGCACGTATTTCGTAGATCTCGGCCGCCGTGTCGAAATCAAGGATCGCGACGATCGGCCCCTGGTTCGGGATCGACGCGACCAGCCCTTCCGTTTCCAGATGCCGCAGGACCTCGCGCACGACGGTTCGGCTCACGCCCAGGATCTCGCATAGCGAGCGCTCGACCAGCCGCTCGCCCGGCTGGAAGTGCGCATCCAAGATCGCGTTGCGCATTTTCTCGAGCGCGAGCTCGCGCAGCGTGGCGGTGGGCCGCTGGACTTTCAGGGACGGCAGTGCGGGACGCATGGCGGCCGCCGTCAGGCTTGCGCGAACAGGCGCACGTCGCGCGCGTCCCAGTCGACGAGCGCCTGCGCACCGATCACGATGCCGTTGTCGTGCCGGTGTGCGGCCGGCATGCGGATCGAGATTTCCTGCTGCCACGGCGTCGCCACCGCGTAGTGCATCGCATCGCCGAGATAGGTGACGTCGCGCACGGTCACCGGCAGGCCTGCCGTGCCGCTCGATCCATGCGAACCGCTGGCGCGCTGCAGCGAGCTGATGCGCATCTGTTCCGGGCGGATCATCAGCGCGCCTTCGTCGCCGGCGGCAAGCGTCGGATGGAACATGTCGGACGTCGTCTCGAGGCCGTTGGGAAACACGCCGCCCATGCGGCCATCGCCGTGCTTCGTCACCTTGACCGGCAGAAAATTCGAATTGCCGATGAAGCTCGCGACGAAGCGCGACGCCGGGTTCGCATAGAGCTCCTCGCCGGTGCCGACCTGCTCGATGCGGCCCTGGTTGAACACGGCGATGCGGTCCGACAGGCGCAGCGCCTCCTCCTGGTCGTGCGTGACGTACAGGATCGTCACACCCGTTTCCTGGTGAATGCGGCGCAGCTCCAGCTGGATTTCCTCGCGCAGCTTCTTGTCGAGCGCGGAGAGCGGCTCGTCCATCAGCAGCACCGGCGGATCGTAGGCGAGCGCACGCGCGATGGCGACGCGCTGCTGCTGCCCGCCGGAGAGCTGCGCGGGCATTCGGTCGCGGCACTCGGACAGATGCACGAGTTTCAGCATCTGCTCCACCTTCGCGCGGATTTCGGCTTCTGGCCGGCGGCGCACCCGCAGCGGGAACGCGACGTTCTCGCCCACGGTGAGATGCGGGAACAGCGTATAGCGCTGAAACACCATCCCGATGTTGCGCTGGTTCGGCGCGACCGACAGCAGCGACTTGCCGTCGAGCAGCACGCGGCCGTCGGTCGGCTCCTGAAAGCCCGCGACGATATAGAGCGTGGTGCTCTTGCCCGAACCCGACGGTCCGAGGAAGGTCATGAATTCGCCCTTGCGTACGTCGAGCGACACCTGGTCGATCGCGACGACATCGTCGTAGGTCTTGCGCAGGCGCTGGATTTGCAGGAATGCAGTCATGGCGTGTTACCTCAGTTAGCGCGTGCGCGGCGCACGACGGCGCCCGCCAGCATCAATACGGTCGTCAGTCCGACGAGCAGCGACGACGCGGCCGCGACGACGGGTGTCAGGTCCTGCCGCAGCGTCGCCCAGATCCGCACCGGCAGCGTTTGCAGCGTCGGGCTCGACATGAAGATCGACACCACGACTTCGTCCCACGACGCGAGGAACGCGAAGATCGCCGCGGCGAACAGGCCGAGCCGGATCGCGGGAAGCGTGACGCGCAGCTTCACCGTGAGCGGCGACGCGCCGCAGATCAGCGCCGCATCTTCCAGCGCCGTGTCGAAGCTCACGAGCGAGTTGCTGATCGAAATGATCGAGAACGGCAACGCGATGATCAGGTGGCCGATCACGAAGCCGGTCATCGTGCCGTTCAGGCCGATGCGCAAAAAGAATGCATAGAGCGCGACGGCGAGCACGACGACGGGCAGCACCATCGGCGTGAGGAAGAAGCCCCGCACGGCCTCGCGGCCGCGAAACCTGCCGCGCACGAGCGCCAGTGACGCGAGGAACCCGATCGCGACGGACAGCGCCGTGACGATCACCGCCAGCTTCGCGCTGGTCAGCAGCGAGTCGATCCAGCCCGCATCGGTGAACAGCTGCCGGTACCATTCGAGCGTCCAGCCCGGCGGCGGAAAGATGAGCCACTGCGAATCGCCGAACGACAGCGCGACGATGAAGAAGATCGGCAACAGCAGGAACAGTGCAACGGCCGCGCCCACGGCCACGAGGATCCAGCGCAGCGCGCCCAGGCGATCGAAATCGAGCAACATGTCAGCGGCCTCCGGTGGTGGCGCGCGCGCTGCCGGTGAAGCGCAACTGCAACGCATAGAGCGCGAGCGTCACGGCGAGCAGCACGAAGGCCGCGGCGCCGGCGAGGCCCCAGTTCAGCAGTTCCTGCACGAGCTGCGCGATCAGTTCCGCGAGCATCATGTAGGACGGGCCGCCCAGCAGCGCGGGCGTGACGAAGTAGCCGAGCGCCATCACGAACACCATCAGCGCACCGGAGGCCACACCCGGCATCGCGAGCGGCACGAGGATGCGCCAGAACGCCTGCCAGCGGCTCGCGCCGCACACCGCGGCGGCACGCAGCGTCGACGGGTCGATGCCGCGTAGCGTGGCGTGCAGCGGCATCACGAGGAACGGCAGCATGATGTAGGTCATGCCGATCGTCACGCCGGTCAGGTTGTTCACGAGCGACAGCGGCTCGTGAATCACGCCGATCGCCATCAGCGCGCGGTTGATCGGCCCGGTCCCCTGCAGCAGCACCATCCATGCGAACGTCCGCGCGAGCAGGTTGGTCCACATCGACAGCAGCAGGATCGCGAACAGCACGGCACTGAGCTTGCGCGGCGCGATGGCGAGCAGCCACGCCATCGGAAAGCCGACCAGCAGCGTGACGAGCGTCACGACCGTGGCCACGAGAAACGTATTGCCGAACACGCGCACATACGTCGTCGAGCCGAGCAGCTGCGCGTAGTTGTGCAGCCCGGGCGTCGGCTCGAGCACGCTGCGCAACAGCAGCGACAGCACCGGCAGCAGGAAGAAAATCACGAGCAGCAGCATCGCGGGCGTCAGCAGCCGCATGCTGCGCCAGTCGCGCCGCTTGCGCGCTTTCGCCGCGGGCGGATGCGCGACGGTACTCAATACGTTTGGCATGGTGTCTCCTTTATCGGCCAGGGTCGGTGCTTCAGCGTCCGTTACCCCTGGCCCCATGCAGATGCGTTGCTCAACCGGACCGTTTGGATCCGGTTCGGGATCCTGAACGGAACGCGTGCCGATACCCAGTTTCCAGGCCTGCTTACTTCGACTGCCACGCGTACCAGCGCTTCGCGATCGCGTCGCGGTTCTCGGCCCAGTACTTCATGTCGAGATTGATCTGCGAGGTCTTGTACTGGTCGGGCAGCGTCTTGGCGATCGCCGGCGGCATCAGCGCGGCAGACTTCACGTTGATCGGCGCATAGCCGGTGTCGGCCGCGAATTTCGCCTGGGCCTGCGCGCTCGTCGCGGCGGCCAGGAACTTCATCGCCGCGTCGCGATGCTTCGCGCCCTTCGGGATCACGAGCATGTCGGCGGCGGTCAGGTTCTGGTTCCACGACATGCCGACCGGCACGCCGGTCTGCGCGAGCGCATGCAGGCGGCCGTTCCAGAACATGCCGACCGGCGCTTCGCCCGACGCGAGCAGCTGCTGCGACTGCGCGCCGCCGCTCCACCAGACGATGTCGCCCTTGATCGAGTCGAGCTTCCTGAACGCGCGGTCGAGGTCGAGCGGATACAGCTTGTTGGGCGCGACGCCGTCGGCGAGCAGCGCGATCTCGAGCACGCCAGGCGCCGACCACTTGTAGAACGTGCGCTTGCCCGGGAAGCGCTTGGTATCGAACAGGTCCGCCCAGTTTTGCGGCTGCGCGCCCGTGTACTTCGCCTTGTTGTAGCCGAGCACGAACGAGTAATAGAAGCTGCCGACCGCGGAAGGCGTCGCGAAGCGCGGGTCGAGCTCGGCCTTCTTCACCACCGAATAGTCGATCGGCTCGATCAGCCCGGCCTTTTCCGCGGCGTAGGCAAAGTCGCCTTCGACGTCGACCACGTCCCAGCTCACGTTGCCGCTGTCGACCATCGCCTTGAGCTTGCCGTAATCGGTCGGCCCGTCCATCAGCACGTTGATGCCGCTCGCCTGCGTGAACGGCTGCGCCCAGTCCTTCTGTTGCGACGACTGGGTCGTGCCGCCCCAGCTCGTGAACACGATCGGGTCCGCGGCCAGCGCGGGCGCGGCGCACAGCGCGACCAACGGGGCGATACAGGCGAGGCGCGATGCTGCGAAACGCGGGATGCTTCTGCTGCTCATGGTCTCTCTCCAGGGGGAAACGGTTGCGGCTCGCGGCCACCGGGGCGGCAGCCATTCGAATACGCGTGTTCAGGCCGGCAGCGCCCGCCGCGCCGGCTTCTCGATCTTGTTGTTCGTCGCTGTGCCGCGATCGCGATGGCACGGGGGCAACCCGCGCGGCACGTCGGTTTTGTCCGGCGCCGTCAGTGCGCGAGCGCGAGCGGCTGCACCGTGCCGGCTTCCGTATCGCCGACATAGATGCCGTACGCGTCCTGCCGGCGTTCGCGCACGTAGCGTTCGAGCATCGCGCGCACGGCGGTGTCGGCGATCTCGTCCCACGGCACCTGCCAGAGCGGCACGATGCGGATGCTGCTGTCGAACCATGGCGAACCGGTGGGAATCACGCGGCCGCGGTAATAGATATGGACGCCCGGCTCGCGCTCGCCGGCCGATTCGAATACGGCGAACAGGAAGTCGAGATGCGCGTTGAGGCCGAGCTTCGCGAGCACGCCGCGCAGGCTCGCCGCGTCGCTCGCCGGATCGAGCCGGATGCCGGTCGGCAAGCGCAGGCCTTGCGGCGTATCGACGAGCACGAGCCCGTCGCGATGTTCGAGAATCGCGCCCACCTGCGCGCGGCGGAATCCGAGCGTGTCGAATACCTGTTGCCGCGCGGTTGGTCCGGTCATCGACTCAGTCATGGCGTGCTCCCGTGGTCACTGCGTTACTCGATGAGATTATGGTATGCCATCTTATGGACTACAACAATGAACATCGTATTATGGAATACCATGAGTTGAACCCGTCGAATCGACAGACAAAACAAAAGGCCGCCGGTGTGATGCCGGCGGCCTTTGCTGTTCAATCGTGCGTTTCGATCCCGCGCCCGGAATTCCGTCAGTTGTCGGTGACCGCCTCGTCCTGTTGCTGCGCGAGCGCCGACAGCGCCAGCTCGGAAACCCGCTTGATGTGCGCGGCGGACGCCGCCGAAGCCGCATCGCCGTCACGCCGCTCGATCGCGTCGAGCAGGCGGTTCATCTCGGTGTTCGAGTCGCCGCCGCGGCCCGGCATCGCGATGGTCAACGCGCGCAACCGGTTGATGCGCGCGTTGAGCGTCTTGACGACCGTCAGCGACACCTGCTTCCCGGCGGCTTCGAACAGCGCTTCATAGAAGCGCTCGGTGTACTCGAGCACACGCGGCAGTTCCTGCTTCTCGAACGCATCTTCGATCGTCGCGCGGATCTCGCGCAGCTGCTGCACGACTTCGGGTGTCGCGCCCTCGGCGCAGGCACGCGCGGCATTGGCTTCGAGCAGGCCGCGCAATTCGTAGATCTCGCCGACTTGCGCCGGATCGAGCCGCGCGACCACCGGCCCTTGCCGCGACACGGTCTCGACCAGCCCTTCGGTCTCCAGATGTCGGAGCACCTCGCGCACCACCGTGCGGCTGACGCCGAGTTCATCGCACAGCGTGCGCTCGACGAGCCGCGCGCCGGGACGGAAATAGCCCTGCACGATCGCACCGCGCAGTTTGTCCAGCGTCAGTTCGCGCAAAGTCTTGGCATTGCGGTCGATTTTGAGGTCTTGCATGGGTGGCACTCTGAAAACGGGTGGGCGGCCTGCACCCGGCGATGCGCCGGGCACAGACATGGAATGCCATATTATGACCGAACTGTCAGCGGGCTTTCCATCCCGCCCGCCGCACACCCGCCGTCAACCGCGCGTTCAGCCCTCCAGGCCCTCGACGATCGATATCTGCGCGCGGCAATGTCCATCGCGTTTCGCCTTCGCCGCCTGGTATTCGGGCGAGTGATAGCACGCGAGCGCCGTCCGCATATCCGGGAAGCGGATCACGACGTGGCGCTCGAACGATTCCCCCTCCAGCACCTCCGATGCGCCACCGCGCGCCAGGAACACCGCGCCGAACTTCTTGAACGCCTGCGGCGCGAGGTCCGTGTAGTCCTTGTATCTCACAGGGTCCAGCACCTGCACGTGGGCAATCCAGTACGCACTCATTTTTCGCCTCCAGATTCGGGAAATTCCCGGACACGGGTTAACACTCATGGCATGCCGTAACATGGTATACCACAATGAATCCCACAATCAACGCACGAAAGGAAGGTGCCATGAGCCTGATTCGGAAATCCGTCCTCCATGTCGAGACGCTCTATGTGGATGGTGACAAGGTCGCTGCCAAACCGCTGAAGATGATCGGGGCGGTCGCCGTGATCAAGAACCCGTGGGCAGGCCGCGGGTACGTGGAGGATCTGTCGCCGGAGATCCGCGCGCTGGCGCCGCAGCTCAGCGAACACCTGACGAAGATGATCCTCGACGAAGCCGGCTCCGGCGACGCGGTCGAGGCGTTCGGCAAGAGCGCGATCGTCGGCCTCGACGGTGAAATCGAGCATGCATCCGCGCTGATCCACACGCTGCACTTCGGCAACACCTATCGCACGGCGGTGGGCGCCAAGTCGTACCTCGCGTTCAACAACACGCGCGGCCCGGCCAATGCGCCGCTCCTCATTCCGATGATGGACAAGAACGACGAAGGCCGCCGCTCGCACTACCTGACGCTCCAGTTCGCGATTCCGGACGCACCGGCCGCCGACGAACTGGTCATCGCCATCGGCGCCGCCACCGCCGGCCGTCCGCATCACCGCATCGGCGACCGCTACAAAGATCTCGCAGAGCTCGGAAATGACGTCAAGAACCCTGCCGCTGTCAAATAAGCGCGTCGCCCACTATCTCGACCAGGGCGCCGGCGAACCGCTGGTGCTGATTCACGGCGTCGGCATGCAGGCGAGCGCGTGGTATCCGCAGATCGACGACCTGTCGCGCGATTTCCGCGTGATCTCCGTCGACATGCCGGGCCACGGCATGAGCGATGCGCTCGACACCGGCGCCGACCTGCAGCAGTTCGTGCAATGGGCGATCGAATTCATCGAGGCGCTGCAGGTCGGCCCGGTCAACCTGGCCGGCCACTCGATGGGCTCGCTGATCGCCGCCGGCGTCGCGGTGACGCGGCCCGATCTGGTCAAGCGCGTGGCAGTCCTGAACGGGGTGTACCGCCGCACCGAAGAGGCGCGTGAAGCCGTCCTGCAACGCGCCGCCGAACTGCGCTCGGGCACCATCGACGTCGATACGCCGCTGCGGCGCTGGTTCAACGCGGAGGAAGCGCAGCAGGCCGCCGCGCGGAAGGTGCAAGCATGGCTGCAATCCGTCGACCTGGCCGGCTACGCCACCGCGTACACCGCGTTCGCGAAGGGCGACGACGTGTATGCCGACGGCTGGCACCGGATCGCCTGCCCGGCGCTCGTGCTGACCGGATCGGACGACCCGAATTCGACGCCCGAGATGGCCCGGCAGATGGCGCAGGCCGCGCATGACGGCCGGGCCGTCGTGATCGAGAACGAGCGCCACATGGTGAACCTGACCGCGCCCGAGCAAGTCAATCGCGCGCTGCGTGCCTGGTTGCAAGCCGTGCCGCAGGCGGAAACCCTGAAATCGGAAGTGTGACATGAGCCAAGCAACCCGCCAGGAAGTCCCGACGATCAACACCCGCGAGCTGCGCGATGCGTTCGGCGCGTTCATGACCGGCGTGACGATCGTCACCACCGCGCGCGACGACGGCCAGCCGCTCGGCTTCACCGCGAACTCGTTCTCGTCCGTGTCGCTCGACCCCGCGCTGCTGCTCGTCAGCATCGCGAAGACGTCGAGCAATTTCCAGACGTTTTCCACCACGGGCCACTTCGCGATCAACATCCTCGCGGAAGGGCAAAAGGACCTGTCGAACACCTTCGCGCGGCCGAGCGACGATCGCTTCGCGCAGGTCGGCTGGCACCTGAGCGCGCATCGCAACCCGCTGATCGACGACGTCAGCGCGTGGTTCGACTGCACGACGCACGCGGTGATCGATGCGGGCGATCACGCGCTCATCATCGGCAAGGTCGAGGCGTTCCATTCCGCCGGCTACGCGGGGCTCGGCTATTACCGCGGCGGCTATTTCACGCCGGCGAAGCTGTCGGCCGAAGTGATCGCCGGCCCGAAGGTGATCGTGAGCGCGATCATCACGCGCGACGACAAGGTGCTCCTGGTGAAGACGGCCGACGGCAAGTGGGCGCTGCCGACGAAGGAGATCGGCAACGAAGGCGCCGACAAGGCGCTCGCCGAACTCTTCCGGCAGTACCAGCCGGACGCATCGGCAAGCTTCATCTATTCGGTCTACAACAATACCGAGACGCACTACCAGTACATCTCGTTCCTCTGCAGCGCACCGGACGAAGCGGCGGTCGCCGGCGAATTCGTGAGCCTCGAGCACATCGAGGCCGGCGCGTTCCAGGACAGCGCACTCGCCAGCATGCTCGAACGCTATCGCAGGGAGAGCCAGTTGAAGAGTTACGGCCTGTACTTCGGCGATCACAGCACCGGCACCGTCCGCCCGCTTCTTTCCTGAAAGGTCACATCATGCGTTTTTCGCTTTTCGTCCACATGGAGCGCGTCTCCGACCAGACCAGCCAAAAGCAGCTGTACGACGAGATGGTCGAGCTCTGCCAGATCGCCGATCGCGGCGGCATGCACGCCGTCTGGACCGGCGAGCACCACGGCATGGACTTCACGATCGCGCCGAACCCGTTCATCAACCTCGCCGATCTGGCCAACAAGACGAAGCGCGTGCGGCTGGGCACCGGCACGGTCGTCGCGCCGTTCTGGCACCCGATCAAGCTGGCCGGCGAAGCCGCGATGACCGACATCATCTCGGGCGGCCGCCTGGAACTCGGGATCGCGCGCGGCGCATACTCGTTCGAATACGAGCGCCTGATGCCGGGCCTCGACGCATGGGGTGCGGGCCAGCGCATGCGCGAACTCATTCCCGCGGTGAAGAAGCTGTGGGAAGGCGATTACGCGCACGACGGCGAGTTCTGGCAATTCCCGGCAACGACGTCGTCGCCGCTGCCGCTGCAGCAACCGCATCCGCCGATCTGGGTGGCCGCGCGCGATCCGAACAGCCACGAGTTCGCGGTCGCGAACGGCTGCAACGTGCAGGTCACGCCGCTGCACCTCGGCGACGAGGAAGTCGAAAAGCTGGTCGGCCACTTCAACGCCGCGTGCGAGAAATTCAGCGACTTGCCGCGCCCGAAGATCATGCTGCTGCGTCACACCTACGTGGCGAGCAGCGAGGACGACGCGCAAGTAGCCGCCGACGAAGTCAACGTGTTCTACAACTACTTCGGCGCGTGGTTCAAGAACGAGCGCCCGGTCAGCCGCGGGATGATCAAGCCGCTGAGCCGCGACGAAATCGCCGCGCACCCGTTCTACACGCCGGAAGCCATGCGCAGGAACAACGTCATCGGCACGCCCGCGGAAGTCATTGCGCGCCTGAAGACGTACGAGGCGCTCGGCTTCGACGAATACTCGTTCTGGATCGATACCGGCATGAGCTTCGAGCGCAAGAAAGCTTCGCTCGAGCGGATGATCCACGACGTGATGCCCGCGTTTCAATGAGGTGCTGATGCCATGACCGTGCCTTTTCAGCTGTATATCGACGGGCAGTTCGAACCCGGTGCCGCGACTTTCGGCAGCATCAATCCGGCAACCGGCGCCGTATGGGCGCAGATGCCGGAAGCGCGCACCGACGAGGTCAACCGCGCGGTGGCGGCGGCCGGCCGCGCATTGACCGATCCGGCCTGGGCGGGACTGTCTGCATCAGCGCGCGGCAAGCTGCTGTACAGGCTCGCCGATCTCGTCGAACGAGCCGCGCCGCGACTCGCTGAAATCGAAACCAGCGACACCGGCAAGATCATCCGGGAAACGTCGAGCCAGATCGCCTATGTCGCGGAGTACTACCGGTACTACGCCGGCATCGCCGACAAGCTCGAAGGCAGCAGCATCCCCGTCGACAAGCCCGACATGCAGGTGTGGCTCGAGCGTCAGCCCGTCGGCGTGGTCGCCGCGATCGTACCCTGGAACAGCCAGCTGTTCCTGTCCGCGGTCAAGGTCGGCCCGGCCCTCGCGGCCGGCTGCACGGTGGTGCTCAAGGCGTCCGAGGAAGCGCCGGGGCCGTTGCTGGCGTTCGCGCGGCTCGTGCACGAGGCGGGATTCCCGCCGGGCGTCGTCAACGTCATCACCGGCTTCGGCCCGGAATGCGGCGCGGTGCTGAGCGGCCATCCGGGCGTGGACAAGGTCGCGTTCACCGGCGGCCCCGAGACCGCGCGCCACATCGTGCGGAACACGGCCGGCAATCTCGCGAAGGTGTCGCTGGAGCTCGGCGGAAAGTCGCCGTTCATCGTGTTCGCCGATACCGACATCCAGAGCGCGGTGAATGCACAGGTCGCCGCGATCTTCGCGGCGAGCGGCCAGAGCTGCGTCGCGGGTTCGCGCTTGCTGATCGAGGCTTCCGTCAAGGAGCAATTCCTTTCCCTGCTGGTCGAGCGCGTGTCGCGCATTCGCGTGGGGTTGCCCAACGAGCGGGAAACGGAGTACGGCCCGCTGTGCACCGAGCGCCAGCTTCGCAACATCGAGGCGGTCGTCGAGCGCTCGGTGCGCCAGGGCGCAAAGGTACTCACGGGCGGAAAGCAGCTGGCGCGCGACGGCTATTACTACGCGCCGACGATCCTCGACTGCACCGGCGTCGAGCATGCCGACAGCATCACGACGGAACTGTTCGGCCCGGTGCTGTCGGTCGACACGTTCGAATCCGAGCAGGAAGCGATCGAAAAAGCCAACAGCACGGCCTACGGTCTCGCCGCCGGCATCTTCACGACCAACCTCACGCGCGCCCACCGCGTGTCGAAGCGCGTGCGCTCGGGCATCGTGTGGATCAACACCTATCGGGCCGTGTCGCCGCTCGTGCCGTTCGGCGGCTTCGGCCTGTCCGGGCACGGCCGTGAAGGCGGCCTGAGCGCCGCGCTCGAATACACGACGACCAAGTCCGTGTGGCTGCGTACGTCGGACGAGCCGATCAGCGACCCGTTCGTGATGCGTTGAGCGAAAACGCATTCGCCTGCAGTATCGATTCAAAGCCGCAGAAGCCATGTCGTGCCATGCCGCGCCGCGCCAGCGAGCCCGTGCGGCGCGGCATGGCCCCGGCAATAAAAATGGAGACAGCATGACAAAGCAGGAAAGCGACGGCAGCGTTCTCGCCATCGAAAGCAACTCGATCGAGTATGTTGCCCCGGAGGCGCGGCACGGCAAGCCGGCCGACCTCTTCACCCTGTGGTTCTGCACCAACGTCGCACCGCTTGCCGTGATCTCGGGCGCCACGTCGGTGCTGGTGTTCCACCTCGACCTGGTGAGCGCGATTCTCGCGATCGCGGCCGGGCAATGCTTCGGCGCGATCTTCCACGCGCTCACCTCCGCGCAGGGGCCGCTCGTCGGCGTGCCGCAGATGATCCAGAGCCGCGCGCAGTTCGGCCGGTACGGGTCGCTGCTGGTGGTGGGGTTCACCACGCTGATCTACCTCGGCTTCTTCGTGTCGAACATCATTCTCGCGGGCAAGACGCTGCACACGGCAGCGCCCGCGGTGCCCGTGCCGGTCGCGACCGTCATCGGCGCGGTGCTCGCGACGCTGGTCGGCGTGATCGGCTGCCACTTCATTCATCGCTTCAACAAGGTCGGCGCGTGGTTCATGGGCGGCGCGCTGCTGATCGGCATCGCGCTGATGGCGCCGGGCCTCGATGCACGGATCTTCCAGCAGGGTCATTTCGATCTCGCGAACTGGTTCGCGATGTTCGGGCTGTGCGCGGTGTGGCAGATCAGCTTCGCGCCCTATACGTCCGATTATTCGCGCTACCTGCCGGCCTCCACCGGATTCGGCAAGACCTTCGCGTACACGTATTTCGGCACGTCGCTCGGCACGATCTTCGCGTTCCTGTTCGGCGTGCTCGCCGTCAGCACCGGGCATTCGACCGACGCGATGCAGGCGATCCGCGAGCAGACCGGCGCGTTCGGCTACGTGCTGATCTTCCTGTTCCTCGTCAACATCATCGGCCACAACGGGATGAACCTGTATGGCGCGGTGCTGTCGTTCATCACCGCCGCGCAGACGTTCCGCCCGCGCTGGGTGCCCGGGCGCAACGTGCGCGTCGTCGTGTCGGCGGTGCTGCTGGTGGCGTCGACCGCGACCGCGTTATGGGCGTCGAGCAACTTCATCTCGATCTTCCTCGGCGCGATCTTCGCGTTGCGCATCGTGCTGGCGCCGTGGATCGCGATCAACCTGATCGACTTCTACCTCATCAACAACCGGCACTACCGCGTCGCGGAAATCATCAGCAACAATGGCGGCGCTTACGGGTCGTTCAACGTCAAGGCGATCGCGATCTACGTGTTCGGCATCGCGGTCCAGGTGCCGTTCATGGAAGAAAGCTTCTTCCACGGCCCGTGGGCGTCGATTCTCGGTGGCGCGGACGTGTCGTGGATGGTGGGCCTCGTCGCCACCGCGCTGGCGTGCTACCTGTTCGCATCGAAGGACGGTGCGCGCTCGCGCGGCCGGTGTCCGGCGGGCGCCGGGGCTTTGGATTAACAAAGGAGATCAATCATGAATGAAGACGACGCGCTGTTTCAGAAAGGCTTGCCGATCCGCCGGGAAGTGCTCGGCCCGGAGTACGTCGATGCATCGATGGAGAAAGCCGACGCCTTCATGATGGCGTTCCAGCGCGCGACCACGGCCTGGGCGTGGGGCTGGGCATGGGGCGACGACACGCTCGACCGCAAGACGCGCAGCCTGCTCAACCTCGCGATGCTGACCGCCGGCGGCCATACCAACGAACTCAAGCTGCACGTGAAGGGTGCGCTGAACAACGGCGTGAGCGTCGACGAGATCAAGGCGACGCTGCTGCATGCAACCGCTTATTCGGGCATCCCGCATGGGCTCAGCGCGTTCAAGGCCGCGCATGAGGTGCTGGTGGCCGAGGGGGCGTTGAAGTAACGGAAATACGCGATCTGGCAGCGCGGCGAACCGGCGCAACGGAGGCTGCGCTCGGGCACGCGTCGCTCGACACGCGCCAACGCGCTCCGCCAGCGGGCTATCCAGCGGCGCGATCGGCTGTCTGATCGCGCCCGGTCTCCCGTACTCAGAACTTGTGTCGAATCGCGACACGTACCGCGGTCTGCACGTTCGTGTTCGACGACGCCCCCAATGCCGCCTCGGCCTGCGTACCGAATCCATGGTCGTGCGCCAACGTCCCGACGAGATAAACGTCGGTGCGCTTCGACAGGAAGTAATCGGCGCTCAGTATGAGCTGGTTCGCGCTCCCGACATCGTTGTTGCGCGCCTGATACTGCAACCCGCCTGCAAGCGACAACGCAGGGGTCAGCTGATAGCTGGCGCCGCCTTCGACCGTTGTCGCACGGGCCTTGGTCCCGCTCGACAGCCGCACGTCGGTGACATAGCCGAACACGCGCGCCTTGCCAATGTTGTACGCGGCACCCGCCGCGTATTCGACGGAATTGGCGGAAGGCGTCACGTTGTGGATCGACATGTACGCGAGTGCCGCACTGAGCGGACCGTTGGCATAGCTCACGTAGAAGTTGCTGGAGCTGTTCTGCCCCAGCGACCCTGCCACATTGCCGAAGCCGTACATGGCGCCGAACGTGAAGCCGCCGATAACGGGCGACTCGTACTTGACCGCGTTGTTGACCAGATCGCCCCACACGTGGTTATCGAGCGCGTAACCACTGGACGCATACGTCGGCAGGCTCCAGCCCAGCAGCCCGGCCGGCGTATTGGCGGCGATCGCATAGGCGGGAAAATAGTAGCCGATGAAGTCGTACTGGCGACCGAGCGTCACCGTGCCCCAGTTCCCGGTCAAGCCGACGAACGATTGCAGGCCGAACTCCGCGCCTCCGCCCAGCAACTTGCCGGTGCCAACGTCGAACGAACTTTCGAGGGTAAAGATCGCCTTCGTCCCGCCGCCCAGGTCTTCGGTGCCGCGCATCCCCCATCGGCTCGATTGGGCCACCCCGGACTGGAACTGA
This sequence comes from Burkholderia sp. Bp9031, assembly GCF_003857965.1. Classification (NCBI taxonomy): domain Bacteria; kingdom Pseudomonadati; phylum Pseudomonadota; class Betaproteobacteria; order Burkholderiales; family Burkholderiaceae; genus Burkholderia; species Burkholderia sp. Bp9031. The sequence continues at coordinate 28,052 of NZ_QTPW01000039.1, read as the reverse complement.
AGCGATGTCCCTTTTCCGGATGAATCGTTGACGTGATTGGTGTAGGTCACGCCGGCGTCGATCAGGCCGTACAGCGTGACGGACGATTGCGCGCATGCCGCCCCGCAGATCAAAGTGGAAGATACCGCAAGCATCGTCTTTTTCATTATGGACTCCTCTATTGTCGAGTGATAAAACCGAACTTTCAGAACGCTCGTCGACTCACCGGAATGCGGCTGGCGGTCGCGACAATCGCGGCCGCCGCCCTGCTGAACACCTGCACTGTCGCCACGCGTCAGCGCCACCCCGCCTCCGATACGATTTCAGCCTTGACCGTCTTCAAGGCCTCCGCGCATACGCCAACGACTGCGCATCGCTTGACCGCAGCAACATCAACTTGCTTCCACGAAACGTCGCACGTAGTCGTTCGCCGGCGCGCTGCGGATCTCGTCCGGCGTTCCGACCTGGATGACCACACCGTCCTTCATGATCGCGATCCGCGAGCCGATCTTCATCGCTTCGTCGAGATCGTGCGTGATGAACACGATCGTGCGTTTCAGCTCGGCCTGCATCTCCAGCAGGATGTCCTGCATTTCGCTGCGAATCAGTGGGTCGAGTGCGCTGAATGCCTCGTCCATCAGCAGCACGTCGGGCTCGGACACGAGCGCCCTCGCCAGCCCGACGCGTTGTCGCATCCCGCCAGAAAGCTCGTCCGGGTATTTGCGCTCGTATCCCTTGAGCCCGAGCCGACCGTTGATCCAGTCCCGCGCCACGTTGTCGGACTCCGCTTTCGCGTCGCCGCGGATCCAGCGGCCGAACACCACGTTCTCGAGCACGGTCTTGTGCGGCAGCAATGCGAAGCTCTGGAACACCATGCCGATGTGATGGCGCCGCATCTCGCGCAGCGCGCGTGATCCGAGCCGCAGGACGTCGGTGCCGCGAAACAGCAGTTCGCCGGAATTCGGCTCGATCAGGCGGTTGAAGTGACGCACGAGCGTCGATTTCCCGGATCCCGACAAGCCCATGATTACGAAGATCTCGCCTTCGCGAATCGACAGCGACACGTCGCGCACGGCAACGTTGCAACCGGTCTGGTGCAGGATGTCGTCCTTCGGCATGCCGGTCCGGGCCATGGCAAGCGCCTCGTCGACGCGGCGCCGGTGAGGGCTGAACACCTTGTACAGGTGACGCAACTCGAGAATCGGCACATCGGCTGCCCCGCCGACAGTAACCGGGGAGGTTTCAGGTTCGTGCCGCTTCGACCGGAGCCCGGTGGAGACACCACCCGATTCCGCGTCGAGCGACGTACCCGTATTGCAAAGCGTGGAAGGTTTCATTTGATCAGGTCCGTGCATGGCGGCGGGCGCGCTTGCCCACGCCGAAAGACTGGGTAATGCGGTCGAACACGATCGCGAGAATGACGATGGCGGCGCCGGCCAGGATGCCCTGCCCCATGTCGAGATTGTTGATACCGGAAAGCACGTCCTCGCCGAGCCCGCGGGCGCCGATCATCGACGCGATCACGACCATCGCGAGCGACATCATCACGGCCTGGTTGACGCCCGCCATGATCGACGGCATCGCGAGCGGCAATTCGACCGCGACGAGCTGCTGCCACGAGGTCGCGCCGAAGGAACGCGCCGCTTCGACGACATCCTCCGGAACCTGACGCAGGCCCAGGTCGGTCAGCCGGATCAGCGGCGGGAGCGCGTAGATCATCGTGGCGAAGATCGCCGGCACGCGACCGAGCCCGAACAGCATCACGACCGGAATCAGGTACACGAACGACGGAAGCGTCTGCATCATGTCGAGCACGGGATTGAACACCCGTGCGAGGAACGGGCTGCGCGAAATCGCGATGCCCGACGGAATGCCGACGATCGTCGTCAGGATCAGCGCCGTCAACATGACCGCGCAGGTTGCCATCAGCTTGTCCCACAGCCCGAGACAGCCGATCACGTAGGTCATTGCCATCAGCAGCACCGCCAGACCGATCCGGCGGGCGCCGATCCAGGCAATCACGCCGATGGCGGCGATGACCGCGAGCGGCGGCGTCGCCTTGAGAAGCGCTTCCACCGGATTCAGTGCGTACAGCAGCAATACCGCACTGACGTGATGAAACACGTCGCCGTAACGCGCGACGACCCCGGTAAAAAACTGGTTGATCGCATCGCCCAGGTCGAGCGAATAAAAGATGCCGTTCACTGCAGTTCCTTTACGTTTCAGACTTGGCCCACGGACGGGCAGCGGTCGGGGCGTCGTGCACGCGTCGCCACGACTGTCCCCGGGCGGAGTTCAACTACGCCGTATCGCACATCGCAGCGGCGCTGTGCTTCACTTCAGGCTGGCTGCGACCTTCTGCGCGGCCGCGGCCGGCACCCATTGGGCGACAAGCGACGGGTTGGCCTTCAGGAAGTCCACCGCGGCCTGGCGCGGCTGCACCTTCTCGGTCGCCATGCGGGCAATGGTGGTGTTCAACGCGCCGGTCGAAAACTGCACCTTCTCGAAGAGCGACATCAACGCCGGGTCGGAATCGGCCACCGAATTCGACACGACGACGCGCAGCGAGGTCGGCGGCGACGCGGAGCCGCACGGATTCGGATCCTTGCTGCCGTTGATGGTCTTCCAGCAGGCAGCGTTGTAGGCAGGCTCGTCGAGCTTGACCGCACGGAAACGGCCGAGGATGGTCGACGGTTCCCAGTAGTAGAACAGGATCGGCTTGCCGCGCGTAAAGGCCGATTCGACCGCGGCGTCGAGCGCCGGACCGGAGCCGGGATGGAAATCCGTGTAGGCGGCACCGATCTTGTAGGCCTTCATTTTCTGTTCGGTATCGGACTCGCACTGCCAGCCGATCGGGCAGTTGTACAAGCGGCCGCGCGACGGATCTTCCGGATCGGCGAATACCGATTTGTACCGCGGCAAATCCGCGACGCTCTTCAGGTCGGGCGCAAGCGGCTTGATTCCTCGCGCGGGGTCGCCCTTGATCACATACTCCGGCACGTAGTAGCCCTCGACGCTGCCGCCGTTGACGAGCGAGCCCACGATCCTGACCCGCCCGTCCTGTACTGCCTTCTCGTACGCCGGCGTACGTCCGGCCCAGTACTCGACCATCACGTTCAGGTCGCCCGTCGTGATGGCCTGCAACGCGATCGCGTTCGTGGCCGTCATCAGCTCCGTCTTGCAGCCGTAGCCCTTCTCGAGCACATAGCGAACCACTTCGGTCATGAATTTCGCGCTGTCCCATCCCATTTCCGCGAACTTGACCGGTTTGGCTGCCGAGCACCATGACGACTGCGTCGTGTCGGCTGCATGCGCGGGCGCGCACAGCCATGCTGCTGCACTGACGCTGCATGCGGCAAGCGTACGTACCGCGTTGATCTGGAAAATTCGTTTGAACATGTCTCACTCCGCACGATGATTGATCTGGATGACCGGCTTCGCGATACCGCCAGCGGCGCGGCCGGGAAACGCTCACTGCTGGTTGTCTAGCGCCGCTCGAGGCGGATCGACAAATTCACCGTCGACCTCACGCGGCCTGGACCGGAAACGTCGGGCGCGACCGTGCGAGACCGTCGCGCATCGCATCGAGATACCAGTCGATGAAGGCCACCACGCCACTCTCGACGAGCGGCGAATACTGGCCCGGCTCGTAACCGCGGGAATTGATGCCGAGCTGGTTCGTCTCGACCAGTCGCTGATCCTGGGCGTTGGTCGCTTTCCATACTTTCGTCAGCGTGTCGAGGTCGTAGTCGACGCCTTCGACCGCGTCTTCGTGCACGAGCCATTTCGTCGTGACCTGCGTCTCGCGCGGCCCCAGCGGCAACAGCCGGAATGCGATCGCGTGATCGCCGAGCGCGTGATTCCACGTATTCGGGAACCGCAGCAAACGCAGCGAGCCGACGTCCTGCTCGGGGAGCGTGCCCATCACCCGGGCGCTCGCCGGTTCGCCCGACATCGTGAACGACAGGCCGCGCTCCATTGCCGCCCGGATCAACCGGTATTCGGGCGCCTCCTCGACGGGCGCATAGGGCAATCCGGCCGCCGCCCAGCGCGCTTCGTCGCGTGCGGTCTTCTCGGCAAACACGACGCCGTCGCTTCCGTAGCGCGGATCGGTCGGCCCGTCGTACTCGGAAATCGTCCGCAGCAGCTCCGGGTGGTTCGCGGCGCAGTGATAGCACTCTCGGTTGTTCTCGATCACGAGTTTCCAGTTGCCCTTCTCGACGATGGTCGATTCGAACGCGACCTTGGCATGATCGAGGCCGTGCGGCGCAAGATACGGCGTGACGCGCCGGCTGAACGACGAAAAGTCGTGCGGCTGCTCGGCGAGGCTGATGAAGATGTAGCCGGCCACGAGCTCGCACGCGACGGGCTTCAACGCATGCCGGGACGCGTCGAACGATTCGCCCATGTTGCCGGCGAACGCAAGCCGGCCGTCGAGTCCGTAGGTCCACTGGTGATACGAGCAGGTGAGCATCCGCGAGGATCCGCGCTCTCCCGCGCAGATGCGCGAGCCGCGATGCCGGCAAGTGTTGTAGAACGCGCGGATCGCACCGTCGCGGTCACGCACGACGACGATCGACGTTTCGCCGACCATCAGCGTGAACCAGTCGCCCGGGCGCTTGATCTCGCACGACAAGCCGGCGAACAACCAGTGGCGCTCCCAGATCAACGCCATGTCGGCGGCGAACAGTTCGTCATCCTTGTAAAATGCCTGCGGTAGCGGGCGACCGGGCACACATGCCGCCAGCTGCGATTTGAGCTTCATTGAATCGAACATTGAACGTCCCGTGCTTCAGTCGTTGCGTGTCGCCGTTGCCGGCGACACGGCGACACCGGTGTGTCGTCGAGGTGATTTCATGACGACATAAACGACTCGACAAATCACTATTTCTGGTTCGATGCATGACAATTCACATGCAAATATCGTCAGACCACGCAGAGCCTTTTGCATCAAGGAAAACGCTTGAACAGCGCTGCACCTGTCGATGGCGGACGATGACACCGCGTAGGTGTTAGTCCTTAAACTGCGATGCCGCTTTTTAACCCGCACGTTCATCGATCGCCAGCGGCTGGCGACGCATTTCTCGATCGGATATCGGCGAACCGGCGCGTCGCGAGCGATGCATGCGCTGCGACATCAATGGCGAAATGCTGCGTGACGGAGGTGTGTTACAGGGAGTCGGCCGCGCGGAGTCAGACGACCACGCATGTCGTTGAATGCATCGCGGGAACAGGATGCTTGCGGGTCGATGCACGATCACGAAGGGAATGGCCTGCACACCGGTCTGCGCCGGATGCGAAATCGCGCGCCATTCGCTGCGCACGAAGCAAAACGCGACGGGACTCCAAATGGAATCGCGTCGCGTGGCGGGAAATGGAAGCGCCCGTGGAACATGCGCCGCGCAAGGCGTCGTAGCGGGCGAACGAGCAAGCCCGTGCGCATGCCCCGCGGGAACCCGGCCAGGTGCCGGGTGCGAGCCCGAGGTATGTCGGACTCGACGAATCAGGAATCAGGAACCGCGCACGGACGCGCCCTGGACCGTCTCGGCAGACCGGTCGGCCTCGCCGGCGCGCATGTGGCGCGCCGCCAGATAGAAGTGCCACGCCGCCCAGAGGCCGGTCAGCGATACCAGCACGAGGACATACCGAAGCGACTCGGCGGGGTTCGAGACATGCGGCGCAATCGCATCCGAAAGAAACCCGACCGCTTGCGGCGCAATGACGAGATTCGCGACGTTCGTGACGAACACGATGATCCCGACGACCTGGCCGCGCATCGCCGCTGGCGTGAGATTCTGGGCCATCGACGCGGACGGGCCGATATACACGTAGATCGTCGGGACGAACACCCACAGCATCAGATGGGTCAGATGAAGCGACGACGACGCGTACGCGATGAACGAAGGTACGGTTGCCAGCGCGGTCACGAGCGCGACGAGCCGCGCCTGCGCAAAGCTCGACGCCGCGCGCGGCCGGCTCAACACCAGCGCGGTGCCGAGCATTGCGAGACCACCGCCGATACCGTGGATCGCGCCGAGGATCTCGCCGGCATCGCCGACACCGAGATGAAAACTGCGGACGAGGAACGACGGCGTCCACCAGACGAGCCCCCAGCCCCAGAAGGTCAGAACGGTCGTCCCGGCGATGGCGTGGAACAGCGCCTTGCAGTCGCGGATATGACGCAAGGTTTCCCGGAGACCCGCGCGGTTCGCCGCGCTTTCCGGCTTGTCGAACACGCCGCGCCGCGGCTCGCGGAAGCCGAGCATCAGGACCGCGGCCAGCGGGAGCCCGAGGCACCCGAAGACCAGCAGGACGGCGCGCCACCCGTGCTGCTCGGCGATCCAGCCGCCGCCCGCGGACCCCATCAGCGCGCCCACTGCCGCCCCGACGGAAAAGAGGCTCATGGCCGTCCCGCGCATCGACGGAGAGAACTTGTCCGCCAGCAGCGAGACCGCGCAGGGCATGCAGCCGGCCTCGCCAATCCCGACGCCGATCCGCGACAGGAAGAACGTGAGCGCTGTGCTGCTCGCGCCGCACAAGACCGTGAAGCCCGACCAGACCGCCAGCGCAACGCTGATCATCCGCTTGCGATTGACGCGGTCCGCGAGCAAGCCGAGCGGCAGGCTCAGCGTCACGTAGAACAGCGCGATGGCCGTGCCGGTCATGAAACCGACTTCGCTGTCGCTCAGCCCGAATTCATGCTTGATGGGTTCGATCAGGGTCGACACCACATAACGGTCCGCAATGTTGACCGTATAGACCAGCGTAAGCAGAAACAGCACCCACCATTTCGTGGCGCTCGCTTCGCTTGTGGTCGGTGCTGCTTGATACTGTGTCTCGCTCTTCATGTCTGTCTGATTGTCTCGTTCTCGGGTCTGCTACTTCTCGCTGCGGCCCATCCATTTCTGGGCCGCGAGGTAACTCCTCACGCCGACGTCCAGGAACGGCCGCCGCGGCAGCAGGTCCGGCGAACCCAGGGCCAGCATGTCGCCAATCAGCGGATGCCCCGTATCGCAGGCCAGCTCAGCGACGAGCGCCCCGGCCGTCGTTTGCTTGGCGATGCCCACGCCGTTGCAGTTGACCGCTGCATACACGTTGTTCGACAGTTGCCCCCAGCCGGGCGCGCCGTTCTGGCTCAACGAAAGGTAACCTGCCCAAAAATGCTCGAGCGACACGTGCTCCAGCATCGGAAAACGGGTCTTGAACAGGACCTGGTGCGTGCGCTGCATGCGCTCGCGCAGCGATGCCGGGCAGCGCAAGGTTGGCGCAAACTGGAACCCGTACCGGAACAGGATGCGGAAGTCCTGCGTATACCTCAACGTGGCGCCCGCGATCCCGTGCGCCGGCGTAATGCCCCAGTCGAGCGTGCCGCCGAGCCGGGCTCGTTCTTCCGGCGTCAGCGGCCGCGACAGGCTCGCAAACAGGACGAACGGCAACAGCTGCCTGTCGAAATACCCGAAGCGATTGATGAACGCGTTGTTGGTGAGCACCACGGTTCGTGCGGTCAGCCGTTTGCCATTGCGCAAGGTCGCCACGACGGACGACCCGGACTCGATGTCGAGCACCGGCGAATGCTCGAACAGCTGCACGTTCGCCGGCAGCGAATCGGCCAGCCCGCGCGACAGCGCGGCCGGATTCAGCAGACGGGTGCCCGGGGTGTAGATCGCGGAATCGTAGTAGCGCGTTCCCAGCCGCGCGTGAAGTGCGTCCCCGCGCAGGATTTCGTAGGGCTCGCCCAGCGCATCGAGCTCGGCGGCCGTTGCGCCCAGCAGCGTGCGGGAGATGTCGGGGGACACCGCGCAGTCGTATCGTCCTCGTTTGCTCCACTGGCAATCGATCCCGTGCACACGGACCAGCTCGTCGAGCGTATCGATCCCGTAGCGGCTCAACCGCATGTGTCGATGCCCCTTCTCCGTGTTGCCGGGATCGTGGTCATTGTTGTGCGGAAGGTCGATCGCGAACCCGGCGTTCCGGCCATGCGCGCCCTCCCCGACTGCCTGTGCGTCGACGAGTGCGATGGTGTGGGACGGGTTCAGGATCGCCAGCCGTCGGGCGGCCGACAGGCCCGCATAGCCGGCACCGACCACCAGCCAGTCGAAGCTCGCCGACTGCCGCGCCGGTTCACGGGGAACGCGCGGCGGCAGGATCGCCGACCAGCCGTTCGTGTTGTCGTCGGCGGGAAGCCATTTCTCTGAAGATGCTGAAGCGTTCATGCTGCAATCCGTTTCGAGGGTACGCGCGAGGGCATCAGGCGGCCGTGACGACAAAGAAGAATTCGGCGTCGCGGCCGGAATACGTGACGACCGAGCCGCGGCTGAGCGACAGCACGTCGCCGGCCCGGGCAACCCGCTGTCTGCCGTCGCAGGTCACGCCGAGCGTCCCGGCGAGCACGTGAATCACCTCGTCGTAGTCGAGCGTCTTGGCGGGCGTCTCGCCCGCCATCAACCGGCCGAAACCGGACGCAAGCGAGTTACCGGTTGAGCGCACGGCCCAGGCGATGCCGCCACCGCCGTCTTCCGCGCCGCTACGGATTTCCCACACAGCATCCTCGGCACGCGTCAGCGCCGTCGTTGCAGAATCGGTCATATGCAAATCGTGGAGAGAGCCGTTTGAATCACAATTCTAGGAAGGCGGTACCGCATGTCGAAAGCCGAAATATCACATGCAAAGCATGCGGAAACGGGTGGAACGGGACGTCCACGAACACGCTTCGACACGGCGGTCCGCCGCTGAGTCGGTGCCGGCCGCGTTACCGGGATCCGGCATGCGAATCGAGCGCGACGTAAGCGACGATCTCGATCAGCATCTCCGGATGGACGAAGCCGCTGACGACCACGCTCGATCGATTCGGGTAAGGTTCATCGAAGAATTCCCGGTATACGCGGTCGATCGTCACCATATGGCCGGCATCCTTCATATAAATCAGCACTTGCGCCACATCCGGCATGACGCCCCCTGCCGCGGCCACTGCCCGCTGCAGATTCGAGAAGGTCAGGCGCGCCTGCGCCTCGATCGGTTCGCTGCAGATCTTCCCGTCCATCGTCACCGGCCCGTGCGCGGTGAAAAGCAGCCCGCCGGCCCGGGTGGCCCAGGAGAATGGTTGGTTCAGCGCGGGAAGGCCGGTATCGATTGTTTCGCGAATCATGGCAAGTGAATGAAGGTCTTGAAGGACGGACCGGACTGCCCCGGCCCGCTGCAATCAGCTCAATACGGCCGTTCGCTGCCTGATCACGTCGGCAATCGCTTCCCCGACGTAGGCAACGTTGCCGTCGTTCAGCCCGGCAACACACATCCGGCCGGACTGAACGAGGTAGATCGACTTGTGCTCACGCAGCGCGTCGACTTCGGCCGCGGTCAATCCCGTATAGCTGAACATGCCGCGCTGATCCGTCAGATAGCGCGCGTCGACCTCCGGCGCCATGGCTTCGAGCGCCGAACGCAGCGTGTGCCGCATCGCCTTCATGCGTTGCTGCATCTTTCCGACTTCGCGCTGCCACTGCTGCGACAGCGTCTGATCAGTCAAGATCGCGCTGACCAGTTGCGAACCGAACGCCGGCGGGCTCGAATACACCTTCCTGACTGCCGCTTTCAACTGCCCCTGCACGCGCGCCGCCGTTTCCGCGTCGGGACAGACGATCGACAGCGCACCGACCCGTTCGCCATACAGCGAGAAGTTCTTCGAGAACGAGTTCGTCACGACGACCTGCAGCCCAGCGTCGACCATGCGGCGGATCGGGGCCGCGTCTTCGTCGAGTCCGTCGCCGAAGCCCTGGTACGCCATATCGACGAACGGCAACAGGTTGCGCTGCTTCAGCACGTCGATGACCTGCGCGAACTGTTCCGCCGACAAATCCGCCCCGGTCGGGTTGTGACATGACGGCTGCAACAGCACGATGCTGCGCTCGGCCAACGTGTCGAGCGTCGAGATCATCCCGTCGAAGTCGACGCCGTTCGTCCGGGCATCGAAGTACGGGTAGGTATTGACCGCCAGACCGGCCGACTCGAGCAGCACGCGGTGGTTGTCCCACGTGGGGTTGCTGATCCAGATACCGCTGTCGGGCAGGCTGGCTTTCAGCAAGCGCGCCGCGATGTGAATCGCCCCCGAGCCGCCGATCGACTGGATCGTGGCGATCCGTCCGGACGCCACGGCTTCGGAATCGCTGCCGAAGACGATGTGCTGGACCGCCGTACGATATGCCACGTCGCCTTCCATCGGCAGGTAGGTGTGCGGCCGGGCCGCGTCGCGGATCAGCGTCGCCGCCCGCCTGACGGACTCCAGAACCGGGATCTTCCCGGCTTCGTCGTAGTAGAGCCCGATACCGAGGTTGGTCTTCTCGGGGCGCGGGTCGGACAGGAACGCTTCCATCAGCGAGAGAATCGGGTCGCCGGGAAAGGCTTCTACGTTTCTAAACATTTACAGTCATCCTGAATGAGTTTCTTGAATCTGCCGAAGCCGCTAGATGAACCCGAATCAGAGTTCCGTCCGGATCTGCCAAAGTTCGGGGAACAACACGACGTCGAGCATCTTCCGGAGGTAGCCGACACCTTCCGTCCCGCCCGTACCGCGCTTGAACCCGATCACGCGCTCGACCGTCGTCAGATGGCGAAAACGCCATTGCCGGAACGAATCCTCGATATCCACGAGCTTTTCGGCCAGCTGGTAGAGGCTCCAGAATGTCTGCGGATCGCGGTACACCTGCAGCCAAGCGGCGGCAACGGACGCGTTGTACCGGGTCGGCTGCGTCCAGTCCGCGTCGAGGCGGTCTGCGTCGACGGGCAAGCCGGTGCGGGCCAGCAGCCTGACGCTTTCGTCATACAGGGACGGCGTCTCAAGCGCATCGCGCAACAGCGCCTCGCTTTCCGGCCGATGCTCGTGCGGTCGCAGCATCGTCGCGTTCTTGTTGCCCAGGATGAATTCGATCTCCCGGTACTGGCTGGACTGGAAGCCCGACGACAGGCCAAGGTAAGGCCGCATCGCCGTGTACTCCGGCGGCGTCATCGTCGCGAGCACGCTCCACGCCTGAACGAGCTGGTCCATGATGCGCGACACGCGTGCGAGCATCTTGAACACCGGCTGGAGTTCATCGTTGCGAACGCCGGTTCTGGACGCGCGCAGTTCGTGCAACATGAGTTGCATCCACAACTCGGATGTCTGATGTTGAACGACGAACAGCATCTCGTTGTGGTCGGGTGACAGCGGATGCTGCGCGCCGAGGATGGCGTCGAGGTGAAGGTAGTCGCCGTAACTCATCGACCTGGCGAAGTCCAGCTGCGCGTCGTGCCAGCCTCCGTCGGCAGCGGATTCCGTTGCCGGCTCATGTCCCGAGAATGGACATCCCATTGTGTACTCCTGATTGCTTGAAATGCCGTCGGCCCGGTTCGTGACGTGATCGGCGCCGCCGTCCCTGCCTTTATCTGCTCCGGATCGAACGGATCACGCAGCCGACTTGAACGTGCCGTGCGGATCGATCACGAATTTCTTGGGCACGCCGGCGTCGAATTCCGCATAACCGGCCGGCGCCTGGTCCAGATCGATCACGTTGACGTTCACGACATTCGCGATATCCAGGCGGTCCCAGAGAATCGCCTGCATCAGGCTTCGGTTGTACTTCATCACCGGCGTCTGTCCGGTGAAGAACGAATGGGACTTCGCCCAGCCGAGCCCGAACCGGACCGACAGACTGCCCTTCTGTGCCGCCGCATCGTCCGCCCCCGGATCGTCGGTCACGTACAAACCGGGAATGCCGATCTTGCCGGCGACGCGCGTGACTTCCATCAGCGAGTTCAGCACGGTCGCCGGCGCTTCGGTCCGTGAACCGGCGTGCCCGTGGCCCCGCGCTTCGAAGCCGACGCAATCGATCGCACAATCGACTTCCGGCTCGCCGAGCAAGTTGGCGATCTGGTCGGCGAGCGACGCGTCCTGGGACAGATCGACCGTCTCGAAACCGACGCGGCGGGCGTGCTCCAGCCGCTTCGGATTCACGTCGCCGACGATCGTGACCGCCGCACCCAGGAGGCGTGCCGAGGCTGCCGCGGCCAGGCCGACCGGGCCGGCACCCGCGATGTAGACCGTGGTGCCCGGCCCGACGCTGGCGGTCACGGCACCGTGGTATCCGGTCGGCAGAATGTCGGATAGGCAGGTGAGATCGCGAATCTTGGTCATGGCCCGATCGCGGTCGGGAAACTTGAGCAGGTTGAAGTCGGCATACGGCACCATCACGAACTCCGCCTGCCCGCCGATCCAGCCGCCCATGTCCACGTAGCCATACGCACCGCCGGCGCGCGCCGGATTCACGCTCAGGCATACGCCGGTGTTCTGCGCCTTGCACATCGGACAGCGTCCGCACGCAACGTTGAAGGGTACCGACACGAGATCGCCCTTCCTGAGCGTCAGCACGTCCGAGCCGACTTCGATCACTTCACCCGTGATTTCGTGGCCCAGCACGAGCCCCGCCGGTGCCGTGGTCCTGCCGCGCACCATATGCTGGTCGGAACCGCAGATGTTGGTCGCGATGACCCGAAGGATGACGCCGTGACTGGCCTTGCGACCCGACGGATCGGAAAGCTCGGGGAAGGCGATATTGCGCACCTCGACCTTCCCGGGCCCGACATAAACCACTCCACGATTTCCTGACATGACGTCTCCGGTTTTTAGTTGTCGCTGGAAATCGGGCGCCGGCTTCGTGACGGCAGTCCCGATTTCCAGCGTTGCGAAAGCAATGCGATACGAGCGATGTCCCGCATCATCGGAGCCGCAAAATCAACCGTCAAAGCAGTTTTTCTGATCTATCGCATGCAGATTTGCATTCATCGGGTGGCGCCTTGCATTGCGAACCCTGGCGCATTGCTGCCCGTGAGATGGATGAAATTTTGAATGACGCCGATTTCGATCTAGCACGTCAATCTTCCTCCCTGTAACCGTCTGTCAATGAACAACCGAATCCGATCCCGGTTCTCCGTTCTGCGCATAGCCATTAAAAATTCATGCATGGCATCAGTTTTCATGGCTTGCAGGCACGTTACCAAGCAGGTCAAATCGGACCATGCATTCATTCCTTCCCGCATTCGAACCCGAACCGAACACCACCATGCTGTCGAACAGTCAACTCCACTCGCTCATCGAGTCTCGCGTGGCCGGCCGGTCACTGCCGCAGCCGTTCTACACCGACCCGGCGGTGTACGAACGCGACCTCGAACTGATCTGGGAACGCCAATGGATCTTCGCCGGCGTGTCGGCCCAGATTCCGCAGCCGGGCAACTGGTTCACGCTCGAGGTGGGCGCCAGTTCGATCGTCGTGATCCGGGACCGGAGCAAAGCGATCCGCGCGTTCTACAACACGTGCCGTCACCGCGGTTCGCGAATCTGTGCCGGTGACAAGGGCTCGTCCGGCACGCTCGTGTGCCCGTACCACCAATGGACCTACGGTCTGGACGGCAAACTGATGTTCGCCAGGGAAATGGGCGCGGAATTCGACGCGTCGCAATACGCGCTCAAGCCGGTGCACTGCGAATCGGTCGAGGGCTACATCTTCATCTCGCTTGCCGTCACGCCGAGCCCGTTCGACGAATTCCGCAACCAGGTGTCGCCATATATCCGGCCGCACGGGCTCGACAATGCCAAGGTCGCGTTCGAATCGACCATCGTCGAGAAGGGCAACTGGAAGCTCGTCCTCGAGAACAATCGCGAGTGCTATCACTGCTCCGGAAGCCACCCCGAGCTGTTGCGCACGATTTCGGAATTCGACGGCCCGACGGACCCGCGATTCGGCGGCGACTATGCGGAAAAGTGCGAGAAGGACGAAGCACGCTGGACCGCCGCCGGATTGCCGTTCAAGCCCATCGAGACGTCCGACGGCTACCGGATGGTGCGCGCGGCGATGGAGCGCGGCCTCTCCTTCACGATGAATGGCGAGCTTGCGTGCAGGAAGCTGCTGGGCACCAACCAGGATGCGGACGTCGGCTCATTGCGCCTGCTGCGCTTCCCGAATACGTGGAACCACGTGCTGTCCGATCACGCCATCGCGTTCCGGCTGCTGCCGCTGAGTGCCACGGAGACCCAGGTGACGACGTGGTGGCTCGTGAACGAGGCTGCCGTCGAAGGCGAAGACTACGACCTCGACAATCTCACTGCCGTCTGGAATGCCACGAACGCCCAGGACCAGCGACTCGTCGAAGCCAATCAGCAAGGCATCAACTCGAAGGGATATCAACCAGGCCCCTACTCTCCGCTCGTCGAGCGCGGCGTCACGGAGTTCATCGACTGGTATCTGGCCACGCTGAAGTCGGAGCTGGCCGGCGTACCGAAGACCATTCCCGTGGAGTGTATTGCATGATGAACGGCGGCGCTTTCACCGAGGTAGTCTGCGTGGCTATTGCGCGCGAGAACTGGAACGTCAAGACCTTCCGGTTTTCGCTTGCGCAACCTCAGGCGCGGACTGCGTTCGAGCCCGGGCAGTACGTGACGTTGAGCGTGGATACCGGGAGCGACACCCTCTACCGGTGCTACACCGTCTCGTCGGCACCGGAGGCGCACGGCAGCGCGACGTTCGAGATCACGGTCAAGCGCTCGCCTTCCGGCGCCGTGTCGACCTGGCTTCACGATCGGCTCGCTGTCGGCGATCGCCTCCAGGTGTCCCGGCCCGCCGGAGACTTCGTCTTGCCGGCCAACCCTGCGGAGCCGTTGCTGTTCGTTGCGGGCGGCGTTGGCATCACCCCGCTGATGGCGATGGCGCGCGCCGTGTACGCCCGCGGCGAACGCGCGGACATCCAGTTCCTGCAGTTCGTTCGGACGCCCGCCGACATGCTCTTTCGTGACGAGCTGTTGCAAATGGGGCACGCGGCCTGCGGCATCACCCCGCACTTCTACACGTCCGACGAAGCGAGCGAGGACTTTCCGTCCGGGGTGCTGTCGAAAGCGGTGCTTGACCGCTCGACGCCCGACTGGACCGCGCGACAGGTGCTGTGCTGCGGACCGGATCCGTTCATGTCGGTCATGCGCACGCTGTTTCTGGAGAACGGCGGCACCGAATCCCGCTTCCACCAGGAGCGGTTTCAACTGCCGGAGCAGGCACCCGCGCACGTGCCAAGCACGGTCCGCGTATCGCGGCTCCGGTTGTCGCAGTCGCTCGTCGAGCTGGACTGCGCGCCCGGAACGACCATTCTCGATGCGCTCCACGCGCTGCCGAACGGCCCCAGGATCCCCAATGCATGTCGTTCGGGTGTGTGCGGAACGTGCAAACTCCGCAAGCTGGACGGACGGGTCGAGATGAATCACAACGGCGGCATCACCGATGAAGAGATCGACGAAGGCTGCATCCTGCCGTGCTGCTCCGTGCCGCTATCGGACGTCACCATCGAGTTCTAGGCACGCAAGCGGCTACGCCCAAAGGCTCTGGTTCGCGAAGTCGATCAACCAGCCCAGGAAGATTTTCGCGGGTGCGCTGAGTTCCTCGGTGTCCGCATAAACGATGTATTCGCACAATCCCGTCTTGACGGATACATCGAGCGGCCGGACAAGCAGCGCGCCCCGGTCTTCTTCCGGAACGCCGTATGCCCAGGCCAGCGCGACACCCTTGCCGCTGCAGGCCGCGCGATAGACCAGGTCATAGTTCGAGAGCGTCAGGTTCTTTCTCACCGCGCCATGCTGGACGCCGGCGCGCGCCAGCCACGTGTCCCATGAATTGGAATCCGCGCTGTCCGAGTCGTATTCGATCAATTCGCAGTCCATCAGATCCTGCACGGTCTTGAGCTCGTGCTCTTTCTGATACGACGGCGCGCAGACCGGAAAGATCTCTTCCTCGAACAGCTTGACCTTGGCAAGGTTTGGCCAGTGTCCATCGCCATATCGGATGGCGAGGTCGACCGGTTCGTGCCACGGGTCGACCGGCGAATTGCTGGCGAGCACCCGGATGTCGATGTTCGGGTGCTGCGTGCGGAACTCGAATATGGCGGGCATCAACCAGAAGTTGGCCATCGCATTGCTCGCGGCGATGGTGACCGTACTGGTATCGAGCGCTTCGATCATCGTCACGGCCCGGCGAATCGTATTAAGGCTCTGCGCGATGGCCTGCTGGAAAATGAGGCCCGCACGCGTGAGCTGGATCTCCTTGTGCCGCCGAGTGAAGAGCGGCACGCCCATCCGTTCCTCGAGCACCTGAATCTGCCGGCTCACCGCCCCCTGCGAAAGATGGAGCTCCTCCGCCGCCTTCGTGAAGCTCATCAACCGCGCCGATGCCTCGAAAGCTGAAATGGTATTGAGCGGCGGCAACCGCTTGCGGGGCGTAGACAACTTGAAGTCTCCAGGGGGCGCGTGCTTTGTGACAACCGGGCTCGAAAGCCTCGCCGAAGACTGTACTGCATTCAAAATTCGAGGGCTACAGATTCAGGCGGCCCGCGGAATAGGACATACCCTATGCACGCCGTGAGCCGCCATACACATGATAGACGCGAAGCCGTCCGTGCTTCGCCGAGCGTTTTTCGAAATCCCGGTTGCATCAGTAATCGCATGCAGGTGCGCTTGCCCCGACGATGCCGATCGTCGTCGAGAACACGCGTTCATTCGCGCCCCTCATACGGTCGCCGAGCGGCTTTGGCATCGACGCCGCCGCTCGGCGGATGACACGCGTTCATCACGCGCGGCGGCGGATCGTCTCGGCCGAACACGCCCTTGCGTTGCCCGTCACAGCGCGTTCGGCGCCGCCCTCCCGTCCAGCACCGCCGCGACGTTATCGAGCGCGGTAAACCCCATCTGGTCGCGCGTCTCGATCGTCGCGCTGGCCATGTGCGGCGACAGAAACACATTGTCGAGCGTGGCGAAGCGCGGATCGATGTTGGGCTCGTTGCGATAGACGTCGAGCCCCGCGCCAAACAGCCGCCGCGACGCCAACGCATCGTACAGCGCATCCTCGTCGACGAGACTTCCACGCGCCGCGTTGACGAACACCGCACTATCGCGCATCAAACCGAACTCGCGCCGCGTCATCAACGGCGTGCCGCCGCCCGGCACGTGCAGCGTGAGGATGTCGCACTGCGGCAGCAGCGTGTCGAGATCCGCGCAATAGCGCGCGCCCGCCTCGATCTCGGGCGGAGCCGGCCGCCGGTCGGTATAGACGATCCGCATCCCGAACCCACGCGCACGCTGCGCAACCGCGCGGCCGATCCGGCCGAAGCCGACGATCCCGAGCGTCTTGCCGTTCACGCGCGTGCCGAGCATGTCGGTCATGCCGAACGACTTGCCCCACCCCGCGCGCACGATGCGCTCGTATTCCGATGCACGCCGGCACGCGGCCAGAATGAGCAGCATCGTGAAATCGGCCGTGCAATCGGTCAGCGCGTCGGGCGCATTGCTGACCACGATCCCGCGTGCGCGCGCGGCGCCCACATCCATGTGGTCGTAGCCGGCGCTCGCGTTCGCGATGATCTTCACGCTCGGCGGCAATGCCGCGATGTGCTCGGCCTGCAGCCCCGATTTCTTGCCGATCAGCACCGCCGGTGTTTCGTAACGGTTGCAGAACTCGACGACGGACCGCGCATCCATGTCGGCGTCCGTCACGTACGCATGGAATTCGGCTTCGGCACGTGCGGCCACGGCCGCGGGAACCCGTCGCGCTACCAGCAGGCGGGGGCGATTGTTATCAGGCATGGTCTCGTCCTTGGGTCGGAAAACGGAGCACAGCCTACGAAGCGCACTCGGCGCGGGTCAATATTGATTGATTCAATCAACGTGTCGGCGCGGCATTGGCCGCGCGCCTGCAGGGCCGGTTCGATTGCGCCGCCCGATGCGTACCACGCCATGAAGGCCCGGTGAACGACGTGCCCGCGAACTCAGGAAAACCCTGACGCTGCCCCGTCGCGACGGGACAGTTGATATTGATTGAAAGAATCAAGATTGCTGGGGAATCGTCACCGCGCAATGCTTTTTGCATGTTCAACGGACTGAAGACGAGGTCGTGAAAATGCAGGAACGAAAAAAAATCGCGGCAGTGACGGGCGCCGGCACCGGAATCGGCCAGGCCGCGGCCGTCGCGCTGGCGCAAGCCGGATTCGGCGTGGCGTTGCTCGGCAGGCGCATCGAGCCGCTGCTCGCGACAAAGGAGATCATCGAGCAGGCCGGCGGCGTGGCCGCGGCAATCCCGACCGACGTCGCCGACGAGGCATCGGTGGACGCGGGCTTCGCACGAATCGAGCGCGAGTTCGGACACCTCGACGTGCTGTTCAACAACGCCGGCCGCAACGCGGGCGCCGTGCCGCTCGACGACTACTCGCTCGAATTCTGGAACGACGTGGTCGCGACCAACCTGACGGGCGTCTTCCTGTGCGCACGCGCCGCGTGGCGCCAGATGAAGCGCCAGACGCCGCAAGGCGGCCGCATCATCAACAACGGTTCGATCTCCGCGCATACGCCGCGCCCGAACACGATCGCGTACACGGCCACCAAGCATGCCGTCCTCGGCATCACGCGCTCGCTCGCGCTCGACGGCCGGCCGTTCAACATCGCGTGCGGCCAGATCGACATCGGCAATGCCGCCACGTCGCTCACCGAGCGCATGAACAGCGGCGTGCCGCAGGCCGACGGTCGCGTCGCGCCCGAGCCGCGCGTCGACGTCGCGCACGTTGCGCACGCCATCGTGCAGATGGCGAGCCTGCCGCTCGAGGCCAACATTCTGAACATGACGATCATGGCGACCGCGATGCCCTTCGTCGGGCGCGGCTGACCGGACGCTCGCCGGCGCACACGACAACCACGCGCCGGCCCACCCATCAGGAGACAGGAGATGATATTGAAAACCGCAGAAGAACAGGTTTCGGTCATGCGCGAGTTCGACTCGCACGCGGGCGTCACCAGAAGATCGCGCGTGCGCTACGGCGTGCTGTCGATGCTGCTGGTGGCGACCATCCTCAACTACGTCGACCGCTCGGCACTCGGCATCGTCGCACCGGCGCTGTCGAAGGACCTCGCACTCACCCGCGTCCAGATGGGCGAGCTGTTCGCCGTGTTCGGCCTTGCATACTCGCTCGCGCTGCTGCCGGCGGGCGTGCTTGCCGACATGCTCGGCTCGCGCGTCGCCTATGCGCTGTCGCTGGTCGGCTGGTCGCTGGCGACGCTGACACAAGGGCTCGCGCACGGCTACCACATGCTGCTCGGCTCGCGGGCCGCGATGGGCGCGCTGGAAGCGCCGGCCTTTCCGTCGAATGCCCGCGCGGTGACGATGTGGTTCCCGGTGCAGGAGCGCGGCTTCGCGACCAGCGTCTACGTGATGGGGCAATACATCGGCACGCCGCTCTTCACCGGGCTGCTGCTGTGGATCTCGTCGGCATTCGGCTGGCGCGCCGTGTTCTTTGCGACCGGCGGCTTCGGCATCCTGTTCAGCATCGTCTGGTACCGGCTCTATCGCGATCCGTCGCGGCATCGCAGCGTCAATGCGGCCGAGCTGCAGTACATCACCGAAGGGCGCCCGGTCGTGACCGCGCGCGAGCGTTTCGACTGGCGCATGGCGCTGCGCCTGCTCGGTTACCGGCAGATCCTCGCGATCTGTCTCGGCAAGTTCTGCAACAACACGCTGCTGGTGTTCTTCACGACCTGGTTCATGACCTACCTGGTCGAGGAACGGCACATGTCGATGATCAAGGTCGGCTTCTTCCAGGCGATGCCGTTCATCGGCGCGACGCTCGGGATCCTGATCGCCGGCTACCTGTCCGATCTCTGCATCCGGCGCGGCGTGTCGATGTCGTCGTCCCGCAAGGCCCCGCTCGTGATCGGCACCTTCCTCGGCGCGTCGATCGTGCTCGTCAATTTCGTGCACTCGAACGCGCTGGTGATCGCGATCCTGACCGTCGCGTTCTTCGCGCAGGGGATCGGCTCGATGTCCTGGGCCGCGGTATCCGAGATCGCGCCGAAACGCTATGTCGGGCTCACCAGCAGCATCACGAGCCTCGCGGCCAATATCGCGGCCGTCACCACGCCACTGATGATCGGCTACGTGACGCAGCACACCGGCAGCTTCTTCTGGGCACTGAACCTGATGGGCGCGATCTGCCTCGTCGGCACGCTGTCGTACTCCGTGCTGCTCGGCAAGTTGTCGCGCATCGAGCTCTGACCCCGTTCGAATCTCCTTACCTGCCGCTCTTGCGGCTTCACCCAATCCAGTCTGCGCTCATGATCGAATTCAAATGGGATCACCTGCAACTCTGCTCGGCTGACGCCGAGGCCACCGCCGCGTGGTTCGCGCGCTGCCTGAACGCCGACATCGTGCGGCGCCCCGGCCGCGTCGACCTGCGGATCGGCACCATCAACCTGTTCATCACGGCCCTGCCCGACGCACGACCGGCCGCCGTGCCCGACGGCGCGCGCGTGCAAGGCATCGATCACTTCGGCGTGCTGGTCGACGATCTCGATGCCGCGTATGCACACCTGCTCGAGCATGGCGCCGACATCGTCCAGCCCGTCACACAGATCCGTGCCGGCGTGCGCGGCTGTTTCGTGCGCGCGCCGGGCGAGATCCTCGTCGAGGTGCTCGAGCGGCGCCCGGCCGAGATGACATTCAGTTGAACCCGGTCTATAGTCGGCGCAAGCGGCCGCGCACCGGCCGCGTCCTCATCACGACTCCCCATGCACAACTGGATCACCCTGACCGAAGCCGCACGGCGGCTCGGCGTGCGAGCGCAAACCGTCTATGCGTATGCGAGCCGCGGCAGCATCGCCGTGATGCAGGATCCGGACGATCCGCGCAAGAGCCTGTATCGCGTCGAGGACGTGGTCGCGCTGTGCCGCAAGAAACAGGTCGGCCGCAAGCATGCGGCGCTGGCGGCGAGCACGATCTTCGGTGCCGAGCCCTGCATCTACAGCGGCATCACCACGTTCGCCAAGGGCCGCGCGTGGTATCGCGGCCGCGACAGCATTCAACTGTCGGACACCGCCACGCTCGAGGAAACGGCCGCGCTGCTGTGGCAGGCCACCACGCCGGTGTCGTTCGATACGCCCGCGGTTACGCTGCCGCCCGGCGAGCGCGATCGGCAATGCGCGTTCACGATGCTCGCGACGCTGGCCGCGCACGGGCACTCGACGCTCGGCCGGCTCGACAGCGCGCTGCACGCCGAGGCCGGGCAGCTCGTCGCGATCGTCTCGCGCGCGTTCGGCGCGCATGACGACGCCGATGCGGGCCCGCGCTGGACCCATCAGCGGCTCGCAGCCGGCTGGGGCCTCGACGACCATGGCGCGGATCTGCTGCGCCGCGCGATGGTGCTGGTCGCCGATCACGAGATCACGAGCTCGGCGTTCGCCGCGCGCATCACCGCATCGACCGGCGCGTCGCTCGCGGGCTGCCTGCTGACCGGACTCGCGACACTCTCGGGCCCGCTGCACGGCGACGCATCGGGACGCGTGCGCGCGGTGTTCGACGACGTGGAGCGGCTCGGCGCCGAGCACGTGGTCGATCATCACCTGAAGTCCGCGATCCCGATTCCCGGTTTCGGCCATCATCTTTATCCGGATGGCGATCCGCGCGCGGCCGCATTGCTCGCGCGGCTCGATCCGCCGGCGGAACTGGCGCACTTCATCGACAAGGTGACGACACTCACCGGCCAGCGGCCGACCATCGACGTCGCGCTCGCGATGCTGTCGGTGCAGCTTCGGTTGCCGCGCGACGCGGCTTTCGGGCTGTTCTCGATCGCGCGCAGCGTCGGGCTGCTGGCCCACTGCATCGAGCAGCTGCGCGTGGGCAAGGTGATCCGGCCGCGCAGCCGGTATACGGGGCCGGCGCTCGACGAACGGCATCTGCGCGCCGAGGCCGATGACGACGGCAAATTGCCGAAAGCCGGCGTGATCGAGAAGAATCGCGTGTTCAAGATTGTGGATTGACTGCGGCTACGATCGACTGCCAGGCATCGACGCGGTCTTTCGACCCATCATTGTTCCGAGCAAAGATTGCACTCGGCGTCGCGACCCAACGCGTCGACCGATAGTATTCACGAGCGATACGCCCCTAAAACCCGAACGTTTCACGACTGAAACATTTCCCATGCGGATCCGGCACCGCGCCGGCCGCGTTTTCCGCGTGTGCCGCCGCATGCAGCCTTCTCCAGTGCGCCGTTGCCGGTGCGTCGGTACGAAAGCGCGCGGCGTTCGCGCAGACGAAACGTATCAGACCTGAAACCAAATCGGCATTCGAGCCCCGCTGCCGCCGACGGCATGCCTCCTTCCGCCGTCAGACGCACCCGCCGCCGCATCTGGCCCGCTCCTTGCTGTTGCTCCGATGCAAACACAAGCAGTCGCACCAAGCGACCAACAGCACAAAATAATATCGGGGTGAGCGATGAACAAGACGGAGCGCTTGGCGGCCGGCATGTGCGCGCGCGGCGAGTTGCCGCGGCGGTCGGACCGTCATCAGGCTGGCGGCGCGCTGTAATGCAGGCCGCCGCCACGCAAGCCGCTGCCGCGGCCGGGGAGCCGTGCGCCGATCACGGCTGGAATCTGCCACACGGATCGGGTATCGAAGACGATCCGCTGCTCGGCTGCCTGCTCGTGCTGACGCGGCTGTTCGACCGGCCGGTGGGCATCGACACGCTCGTGGCCGGGCTGCCGCTCGCCGGCCGGCGCCTGACGCCGGCACTGTTCGTGCGGGCCGCGGCGCGCGCCGGCCTCTCGGCCAAACTGGCCCGGCGCGCGCTGCGCGACATCCCGGATGCGGTCCTGCCCGCGGTGCTGCTGCTCGACGACGGCCAAGCCTGCGTGCTGGTTCGCCGCAACGCGTGCGGCACCTTGCAGGTGATCCTCCCTGAAACCGGCATCGGCGAAGAAGCCGTCGACGCGACTGAACTCGCGCAACGCCATGCCGGCCATGTGCTGTTCGCGCGCCCGGCCCACCGGTTCGATGCGCGCGACACGGAAAGCGTCGTGCCGCGCCCGCGCCACTGGTTCTGGGGCGTGGTCGCGCAATCGTGGCCGATCTATGCCGAAGTCATGCTCGCGTCGACGCTGATCAACCTGTTCGCGCTGGCGATGCCGCTGTTCACGATGAACGTCTACGACCGTGTCGTGCCGAACCGGTCGCTCGAGACGCTGTGGGCGCTGGCGGCCGGCATCGCGCTGGTGATCGTGTTCGACGTGGTGATGCGCACGTTGCGCGGCTATTTCATCGACGTGGCGGGCAAGAAGATCGACGTGATCCTGTCGGCGAACCTGTACGAGAAGGTGCTCGGCATCCGGATGGCGGCGCGGCCGCCGTCCGTTGGCGGGTTCGCGTCGCAGATCCAGGAATTCGAAGCGGTGCGGGAGTTCCTCACGTCGGCGACGGCGGCGGCGCTGATCGACCTGCCGTTTTCGATCGTGTTCGTCGCGGCGATGTTCTGGGTCGGCGGCGGGCTCGGCTGGCTGCCGCTGCTGGCGTTGCCGCTCGTGATCGGCGCGGGCATCGCCGTGCAGGGGCCGCTCGCGCGTGCCGTGCAGGCCAGCCAGCGCCACGCGAGCCAGCGCCAGGCCCTGCTGATCGAGACGCTGGTCGGGCTCGAGACGATCAAGGTCAACGGCGCGGAAGGACCGATGCAGGCGCGCTGGGAGCAGCAGCTTGGCGAGATCGCCCGGCTCGGGCTCAAGTCGCGCCTGCTGTCGGGCTGCGCGGTCAATTTCGCGATGTTCGCGCAGCAGGCGGCCTATCTCGCGGTGGTCCTGTGCGGCGTGTACATGATCGGCGACGACCGGCTCACGACCGGTGGACTGATCGCCTGCACGATCTTCACCGGCCGCGCGCTCGCGCCGATGGGCCAGGTGGCGTCGCTGCTGACCCGCTACCACCAGTCGCGCAGCGCGCTGGCGTCGATCGACGGCGTGATGAACCTGCCCGGCGAGCGTCCGGCCGAGCAGCGCTTCGTCCATCGGCCGGCGCTGCGCGGCGAGATCGAATTCCGCAACGTCAGCTTCGCTTACCCGGGCCAGAGCGGCGTTTCGCTGGACGGCGTGTCGTTCCGCATCGCCGCGGGCGAGCGCGTCGGCATCATCGGGCGCGTCGGCTCGGGCAAGACCACGATCGAAAAACTCGTCCTCGGCCTCTACCCGCCGGCTTCCGGCAATGTCCTGATCGACGGCGTCGAGCTGCGTCAGTACGACCCTGCCGCGCTGCGACGCGGGATCGGTCACGTGCCGCAGGACGTGATGCTGTTCAACGGCACCGTGCGCGACAACATCGTGCTGGGCGCACCGGGCACGGACGACGACGCCGTGCTGCGCGCCGCGCAGGTCGCCGGCGTCGCGGACTTCGTCAACCGTTTGCCGAACGGCTTCGATCTCGCGGTGGGCGAGCGCGGCGAAGCGCTGTCCGGCGGACAGCGCCAGGCCGTCGCGATCGCCCGCGCGATGCTGCTGTCGCCGCCGGTGCTGTTGCTCGACGAGCCCAGCAGCGCGATGGACAACCGCTCCGAAGAGCTGTTCAAGGCACGTCTGTCGGTCCAGTTGGCCGGCCGCACGCTGCTGCTCGTCACGCACCGTCCGTCGCTGCTCACGCTCGTCGACCGCCTGATCGTGATGGATCAGGGCCGCGTCGTCGCCGACGGCCCGAAGGACCAGGTCCTCGCGGCGCTTGCAGGGAGAACGCTCCATGTCGCTGCTGGCTGAACCCGACGGCGCCGGCGCGGCGCCGACGACGCGCATCGCCGCGCTCAACGTGCTGCGCGGGCGAATCAGCGCCGCGCTGAAGCCGCGCGCCGACGATACCGCGTTCATGCGCGAACGCTGCGCGGCCGCGCTGGAGGGGCCGCGCTACTTCACCCATTGGATCCTGTGGGCGACGCTCGCGTTCTTCGTCGTCGCCCTCCTGTGGGCCGCGTTCGCCGAAGTCGATGAAGTCACCGTCGGGGAAGGCAAGGTGATCCCGTCCAGTCGCGTACAGGTGGTGCAGAACCTCGAGGGCGGGATCGTCTCCGAGATCATGGTGCGCGTCGGCCAGGTCGTGCAGAAAGGCCAGCCGTTGATGCGCATCGACGATACGCGGTTCACGTCGTCATACAAGGAAGGACAGGCGAAGGATGCCGCGCTGCTTGCCCGTATCGCGCGCCTGAGCGCCGAAGCGAACGGCACCGCCTTCGTCGTGCCCGATCGCCTGGCACCGACGAACCAGGGCCTGCTGGACGAGGAACGCTCGCTGTTCGAGTCCCGTCAGCGCGAATTGCAGGCCAATCTCGACGTGCTCC
Organism: Burkholderia sp. Bp9031; assembly: GCF_003857965.1. Taxonomy (NCBI): domain Bacteria; kingdom Pseudomonadati; phylum Pseudomonadota; class Betaproteobacteria; order Burkholderiales; family Burkholderiaceae; genus Burkholderia; species Burkholderia sp. Bp9031. Next base: position 2,894 of record NZ_QTPW01000039.1, on the reverse strand, counting down.
GGCAACAGGCCGAACAGCACCGTCAGGAACTCGCGGAGAAGCGCTCGCGCGAGGCGCAGCTGCAGCGCAGCTACGGGCTCGTCGCGAAGGAGCTGGCGTTGACGAGCCCGCTCGTGGCCAAAGGCGCGGTATCCGACGTCGAGGTGCTGCGGCTCGAGCGGCAGGCGACCGACATGAAGGGCGACCTCGATGCGACGCGCCTCGCGATGCCGCGGCTGGAAGCCGCCTATCGCGAGGCACGCCAGAAAATCGACGAAACGACCGCGCATTTTCGCGCCGATGCAATGAAGGAACTGAACCTCGCGCGTGCCGATCAGTCGGCGCTGAGTGCGGCCAATGTCGCGCTCGAGGACCGCGTCACGCGCACGCTGGTGCGCGCGCCGCTGAAGGGCATGGTCAAGCAGATCAAGATCAATACCGTCGGCGGCGTGATCCAGCCGGGGATGGACCTGCTGGAAATCGTGCCACTCGACGACACGCTTTTGATCGAGGCACGCGTGCGACCGTCGGACATCGCATTCCTGCACCCGGGGCAGGACGCGACCGTCAAGCTGTCCGCGTATGACTTCTCGATCTACGGCGGCTTTCCCGCCGTCGTCGAGGACATCAGCGCCGACACGATCGTGCCGGACCGTCCCGGCGAGAAGCCGGACAGCTATTACCGCGTACTGGTGCGTACCCGGCAAAGCAAGCCGAGCGGACGGAGCCAGCCGGTCGCGATCGTGCCGGGCATGATCGCGACCGTCGACATCCGCACCGGACGCCGGACCGTACTGCATTACCTGCTCAAGCCCGTCATCAAGACCAAGGAAATGGCATTGCGCGAGCGCTGACACGAGAACCGATTTGCAGTTCATCGGGCATGCGCCGCATCGGGTGGCGCAGCGCCCGCATCAAAACATGACAGGACGGGGAGCACGACATGGCGACGACTTCAAGCGGAACCGCGGTTTCCATGAGCAATACGCCGCAGGCAACGAACGACGTGTTTACGTCGGCTCAGACGGGGCTCACGGACAATACGCTCACCACCGTTTACCTGAACGTGATGGCGAACGACCTCGGCGGGGCGGCCAAGACGCTCTACTCGCTCGACTCCGGCACCGAAACCACCGTCGCGCTCGAACAAACCGCGTTGCTGACGCAGGATACGAGCCGCGCGGAATCGGTGAGCGCGGATTTCAGCGCGCACGGCGCGCACATCTGGATCACGTCGGACGGCAAGGTCGGGTATGACGCGAGCCACCTCGACGCATCGTGGCTGTCGAACAGCTTCAATACGCTCGGTTACGCGCAGGACAGCTTCACGTACGCGATCCGGCTGGGCAACGGTACGCTGAGTTGGGCAACGGCCTATGTCGATATTGCGCCGCCCGCCCCTGTCGTCGCGCTGGCGCACGACATGGGGATCTCGGCCACCGACGGCATCACATCGGACGGTACGCTGTCGGTCGGCGGGGTGGCGCACGGCGCGACCGTTCAGTACAGCACCGACAACGGCGCGCACTGGAACACGAGTTTCAGCGCGGTCGAAGGAACGAATACCGTGCTGGTGCGGCAGATCGATGTGACCGGCAACGCGTCGTGCGTGTGTTCGTGCTCGTTCACGCTGGATACGACGGCCGGGACAGCACCTGGGGTGGCGCTGGCGGTCGATTCGGGCAGCAGTGTCAGCGATCACATCACCAACGTCGGCACCTTGAATGTCACTGGCGTCGAAACGGGTGCCACGGTGCAGTACAGCGTCGATGGCGGTTCGCATTGGAACACGAGCTTCAGCGCGGTCGAAGGGTTGAACAACGTGCAGGTCCGGCAGGTCGATGTCGCAGGCAATACGTCGTCGGCTACGTCGATCAGTTTCACGCTCGATACGTCGGCTGCGGCGCCCGGTGTTGCGCTCGTGACCGACTCCGGTAGTAGCGCTACCGATCACGTCAGCAATGTCGGGACGCTCAATGTCACTGGCGTCGAAACGGGTGCCACGGTGCAGTACAGCGTCGATGGCGGATCGCATTGGAACACGAGCTTCAGCGCGGTCGAAGGACTGAACAACGTGCAAGTCCGCCAGATCGATGTCGCGGGCAATACGTCGTCGGCTACGTCGTTCGGTTTCACACTCGATACGTCGGCTGCGGCGCCCGGTGTTGCGCTCGTGACCGACTCCGGTAGTAGCGCTACCGATCATGTCACCAATGTCGGGACGCTCAATGTGACCGGTGTCGAGGCAGGTGCGACCGTGCAGTACAGCATCGACGGAGGTTCGCATTGGAACACGAGCTTCAGCGCCGTCGAAGGACTGAACAACGTGCAGGTTCGCCAGGTCGATGTTGCAGGTAATACGTCGTCGGCTACGTCGTTCAGCTTCACGCTCGATACGTCGGCCGCTGCGCCCGGTGTTGGGCTGACGACCGACTCCGGTAGCAACGCGACCGATCACGTCACCAATGTCGGTACGTTGAATCTCACCGGTGTCGAAACCGGCGCCACGGTCGAATATTCGATCGATGGCGGTCATACCTGGAACACCAGTTTCAGCGCCGTTGAAGGCGTGAACGACGTGCAGGTTCGACAGGTCGATGTCGCAGGCAATACGTCGTCGGCTACGTCGATCAGTTTCACACTCGATACGTCGGCCGCTGCGCCCGGTGTCGCGCTCACGACCGACTCCGGTAGCAACGCGACCGACCACATCACCAATGTCGGCACGTTGAATCTCACCGGTGTCGAAACCGGCGCCACGGTCGAATATTCGATCGATGGCGGTCATACCTGGAACACCAGCTTCAACGCCGTTGAAGGTGTGAACGACGTACAGGTTCGGCAAACCGATATCGCAGGCAACACCTCGTCGGCTACGTCGTTCAGCTTCACGCTCGATACGTCGGCCGCTGCAC
>NZ_QTPW01000038.1:0-57716 GCF_003857965.1 Burkholderia sp. Bp9031 | reverse complement strand
TGGTTGTTCACGAGGATCTCGCCCTGCTGGAACGGCTCGAGGCCGTTGACGGTCTTGATCAGCGTCGACTTGCCCGAACCCGACGGGCCGCACACGACGACCACTTCGCCTTTCCTGACCTCGGTCGTGCAATCGGCGAGGACCTGAAACTGGCCGTACCACTTCGAAACGTTGCTGATGGAAATCATGGAGATACCTGGATCGTAATGAGGCGCTCGCGGCGCCGGTTCAGCGTGCCTTCGCGACGCGGTAGCGGCGTTCGAGCGCGCGGGCGTACCACGTCAGCGGGAAGCACATCGCGAAGTAGAGCAGCGCGACCATCGCGTAGATCGGAAACGGCTTGAACACCGCGTTGGTGATGATGTTGCCCGTCTTGGTCAGTTCGGTCAGCCCGATGATCGACGTGAGCGCGGTGCTCTTCACCGCCTGCACGAGGAAGCCGACGGTCGGCGGCAGCGCGATCTTCCATGCCTGCGGCCACACCACGTAGCGCAATTGCTGGGTCCACGTCATGCCGAGGCTGGCCGCCGCGTTCCACTGGCCGCGCGGTACCGCGTCGACGCAGCCGCGCCAGATGTCGGCCAGATAGGCGCTGGCGTTCAGCGTCAGCACGACCGACGCGGCGACCCACGGCGTCACGTCGATACCGACGAGCGGCAGTCCGAAGAAGCCGAGGAACAGCTGCATCAGCAACGGCGTGCCCTGAAACACCTCGACGTAGAGGATCACGAAGCGGCGCAGCGCCGCCGACGCCGAGATGCGCATCGCCAGCAGCGCGAACCCGGCGACGCTGCCGCCGACGAACGTGATCAGCGACAGCAGCACGGTCCAGCGCGCGGCGAGCAGCAGGTTCCATGCAATATCCTGGAAGGTGAATTCGATCATCGTGCACGCTCCGTGGGAAGGCGGGTTTCAGGGGAGCGGGCGCGCCACGTGAAGCGGGCAACCCGGGTGCGCCGCGGCGCGGCAGCCGCGCCGCGCGCCGCGCGGCCCGAGAACAGCCGCCGGCCGACGCGATTGAGCAGCATGCGCAGCGCGATCGACAGCAGCAGGTAGATCGCGGTCACGACGATGTAGATCTCGAACGCCCGGAAATTGCGCGACTGGATGAAGTTCGCCGCATAGGTGAGGTCGGGCACCGAGATCTGCGAGACGACCGCGGAGCTGAGCATCACGATCAGCACCTGCCCGAGCAGCGCGGGGTACACGTTCGCGAGCGCTTGCGGCAGCACGACGTGACCGAACACCTGCCGGCCGTGCAGCCCGAGCGCGCGCGCGGCCTGCACCTGCCCGTGCGGCACCGATTCGATGCCGGCGCGCAGGATCTCGACCGCATACGCACCGAGGTTGACCGTCATGGCCAGCACGGCCGCCTGCGCCTCGTCGATATGCACGCCGATCCCGGGCAGCCCGAAGAAGATGAAGAACAGCTGGACCAGGAACGGCGTATTGCGGATCAACTCGACGTAGGCCGCGACGAGCGCGCGCGCCCAGCGCGGGCCGGCGAGCGCGATCCACGCACCGGCTGTGCCGATCAGGCCGCCCAGCACGGTGGAGGCCGCGGTGAGGCCGAGCGTCACGCCGATGCCGCGCGCGAGCATGCCGGCGTAGAGGCCGAAATCGCTGAAGTCGAACACGTAGGTCATCGCGATGCCTTTCGTCGTGAGTGCGGGGCGTGGGCGGTGCGCATCACAGGTCGGCCGGCAATGCCGCGTGCAGCCACTTCTGCGACAACGCATTCAGCGTGCCGCTCTTCCTCGCGCCGGCGATCGCGTCGTTGACCTTCTGCATCAGGCGCGGCTCGTTCTTGTTCAGGCCGACGTGATCGGGTGAACTGAACAGCGAGAACTTCTGCTCCGGATCGATCGACGGATGGCGCGCGATGATCGTCGCGCCGACGTCGTTGCCGACCACGAGCAGTTGCGCCTGTCCCGACAGGAACGCCGCGATCGCGCCGTTCGGGTCGTCGAAGCGCTTGATCGTCGCGCTCGGCGGCGCGACCTTGCTGACGCTCAGATCCTCGAGTGTGCCGCGCGCGACCGCGATCGATTTGCCGGCGAGATCGGCGTTGCCCTTCACGGCCAGCGACTTCGGGCCGAACACCGCGAGGTAGTACGGTGCATACGCGTTCGAGAAGTCGATCACCTTCGCGCGCTCCGGCGTCTGTCCGACCGACAGCAGCATGTCGGCCTTGCGGTCGGCGAGATAGGCCATGCGGTTGTCGCCGGTGACCTGCACGAGTTCGACTTTCGCGTTGAGGGCCTTGCCGATCAGGTTCGCCATGTCGATGTCATAGCCTTGCGGTTTCATGTCGGGACCGATCGAGCCGAACGGCGGGTAGTCCTCGAACACGCCGATGCGCACGACGCCCGCTTTCGCGATCGTATCGAGCGCGTCGGCATGCGCGAGCGGCGCGAAGGCGGCAAGGCCCGCCGTGCCGGCACAGGCGCAGAGGAGGACGGTACGGGCGAGCAGGCGCTGCACGTGACGGGTGGCTTGGGTCGTTGTGTTCATGGTGAGATCCTCGTTGCTGGACTGGACTGCGCGGGAGAAAGAAAAAGGGATCAGGCGCCGCGGGCGGCGATGAGCTTGCATGCATGGGCGGGCAGTTCCGCGAGCACCGGCATGCCGACGTGCAGGTCGGGCGTCTCGCGCGGCGTCGTCGCGGCCGTCAGCGTGAAGCCGCGGCAGTCGATCGTCGCTTCGATCGACGCGCCGACGTCGCGCACGAACGAGATCGTGCCGGCCAGCGTATTCGGCGCGGCCGCCGCCGCGTGGCCAGGGCGCACGCAGACGTCCTCGGGGCGAATCAGCAGGCGCACGGCGTCGGTTGCGCGCGGCGTGTCCGGCGCGCGCCGGATCGCGAGCCGCTGTCCGCCCGGCAGGACGATCGCGTCGTCGCCGTCGCACGCGACCGGCAGGATGTTGCCGAGGCCGATGAAGTCGGCGACGAATTCGTTGACCGGATCGCGATAGATGTCGAGCGGCCGGCCGACCTGCTGGATCCGGCCTTTCTCCATCACGACGATCTCGTCGGCCATCGTCATCGCTTCGCGCTGGTCGTGCGTGACCATGATCGTCGTGATGCCGAGCCGTTGCTGGAGCAACCGGATCTCGACCTGCATTGCCTCGCGCAGCTTCGCGTCGAGCGCCGACAGCGGCTCGTCGAGCAGCAGCAGGCGCGGCGACGACGCGATGGCGCGCGCGATTGCGACGCGCTGGCGCTGCCCGCCCGACAGTTGCGTGACGAGCCGGTCGGCCATGTGCGGCAGCTGGATCAGCTCGAGCAGCTCGGTGACGCGCCGTGCCTGCGCGGCCTTGTCCGTCTTGCGCAGCCGCAGCGGATACGCGATGTTCTGCGCGACCGTCATGTGCGGAAACAGCGCGAGCGACTGGAACACCATGCCGAAGTCGCGCCGGTTGGCGCTCACGTGCGTGAGGTCGCGGCCGGCGAACGTCAGGGTGCCGGAGGTCGGCGTTTCGAGGCCGGCGATGATCCGCATCAGCGTGGTCTTGCCGCAGCCGGACGGGCCGAGAAAGCAGACGAGCTTGCCGTCCGGTACCGACAGATCGACGTGATCGACCGCATACGCCTGATGGAAGCGCTTCGTCACGTTCTGGAGAATGAGCTGGGTCATGAGGGTTCCTTGCACGGGCGAGGGCGAGACGGTGACGGTGCGCGCGTCAGAGCGCGACGCCCTTGTCGCCGACGAGTTTTTCGAGCATCCAGATCAGCGCGAAGTCGATCGCGACCGTGAACACGGCGAAGCAGAACACGGTCGGGTCGAGCGACGAAACGGTGCGGCTGTAGAGCCAGACCGGCAGGGTCATCGTGTCGATGCTGTACAGGAAGAACGTCACCGTGAATTCGTTGAATGACACAATGAACGCGAACAGCATCCCGGCGAGGATGCCGGGCCGCATCAGCGGCAGCACGACGTCGATGAGCGCGCGGCGCGGGCTTGCGCCCATCACGCACGCGGCTTCCTCGAAATCGGGGCCGATCGATGCGACCGATGCCGCGCAGTTCTTCACCGTGAACGGCAGCGTCAGGATCACGTGCGCGACGACGAGCCGCACGATGCCGAGTTCGACCGGCAGCGCGTTGAACACGATCAGCAGCGCGAGGCCGAGCATCACGAGCGGATAGACGATCGGCAACGCGACGAACTGCTCGACGAGCGTCTTGCCGCGGAAGCGGTAGCGAGACAGCGCGTAGGCTGCGGGCACCGACACGGCGGTCGCGATCAGCATCGTCGCGACCGCGACGACGAGGCTCGTCGTCAACGCGGCGCCCATCGATTGCGCGCTGCCCGCATCGGACGACACGAACGTCTGCCAGGCGGCGCGATACCAGTGCAGGCTGAACTCGCGCGGCGGGAATTCGAGCGTGCCCGCCGCGCCGAACGACATCGTGATCATCGTCAGGATGGGCAGCGCGGCGAGAAACAGCACGAGCGTCGCGAGCGCGCCGGTCACGCGTCCGAGGCGGCCGGGCATGGGCGCGCGCAGGAGCAGGGCATTCATCGGGGCACCTCGTCGGTACGTTGCAGGGTGCGCACGAGGCGCTGCGAAACCGCCATCACGACGAGCGTCGCGCCCATCAGCACGATGCCGGATGCCGAGGCGGCGGGCCAGTTGAGCAGCGGCGCGACCTGGTCGTGCACGAGCACGGCGAGCATCGGCACGCGTCGACCGCCGAGCAGCAGCGGCACCGCAAACGCGCTGGCGTTGTACGCGAACACGAGCAGCGCGCCGGAGACGAGGCCGGGCATCGCGAGCGGCAGCGTCACATGCCGCAGCGTCTGCCACCGGCTCGCGCCGAGCGTCGCGGCGGCTTCGTCGTACGCGCGGGACACCGCGCGCAGCGCGCTCGACAGCGGCAGCACGGCGAGCGGGAAGGCGGTCTGGATCAGTCCGAGCAGCACGCCGTGCTCGCGGTACAGCAACTGCAGCGGCCGCCCGATCACGCCGGTGGCCAGCAGCCCGCGGTTGAGCAAGCCGGCCGGGCCGAGCATCACGAGCCAGCCATAGCCTTGCAGCAGCAGGTTCACGAGCAGCGGCAACAGGACGCCGGCGAGCAGCAACCGGCGCGCGAGCCGCGATTCGGTCCGTGCCATCGCGAGCGCCACCGGGATCGCAAGCAGCACCGCGCACACCATGCTCTGGAACGCGAGGCGCAGCGTGAGCCACAACGAGGTCGTGAAGTACGGGTCCGCGAGGTCGAGGTAGTTCTGCAGCGTGAAGGTCCGCCATTCGTCGCCGGACACGCCCACGCTCATCCGCAACACCGTGAGCGTCGCGGCGGCGAGCACCGCGAGGAACGCGAGGATCGGCGCGAGCAGCAGCCAGGGCGGCACGCCGGGCAGCGCGGGCCCGGCGTCGGCGCCCGCGCCGGCCGCGCCAGTAACGGCCGGCGCGGCGTCGTGGGAGGAGGACAGGGAAGTCATGGCGTTACGCCGCGAAGAGGCCGGTGTAGCGCTTGATCCATGCCGGCTGGACGGCCGCGAGCGCCTTGTCGTCATGCAGCACGGCCTTCTCCGCGATCTGCTGCGGTGACGGCACGAACGCGCGGCTTGCCGCGGGAATCACGGCCTTGCCGTTCACCGGGCCATTCAGGACGTCGGCCGCCATTCGGCCCTGCACGTCCGCGTCGAGCGAATGGTTGATGAACGCGTGGATCAGGTCGAGGTCGCCCGGGTGTGCCTTCGGGATCACGGTGAACATCAGCTGCGTCGCGAAGCCTTCCTTCATCCCGTACGTCACGCCCATCTTGTAGTCCGGCTTGCGGATCTGGTCCGGGAAGAACGCGGGCGAATAGATGCCGCCGATGTCGAGCGAGCCGGTGCGGAACAGGTCGGCAACCTGGTTCGGGTTTTCGCCGAGGGTCATCACGCGGTCCTTCAGTTGCGCGAGCTTCCTGAAACCCGGATCGATGTTCTGCTGCGAACCGCCGGCCAGCTTCGCCGCGATGATCGCGAGGTCGACCGCTTCGGCCCACTCGGGCGGCGGCAGGAACAGGCGGCCCGCATACTTCGGATCCCACAGTGCCTCGTAGCTCGACGGTGCGCTCTTCACGGTCGCCGTGTTGTAGATCAGTCCGTCCGACCACAGCAGGTAGCCGATGCCGAAGCCGTTCGCGCCCGTGCGGTATTGCGGCGCGACGTCCTTCAGGTTCGGCAGCCGGTTCAGGTCCGGCTTCGCGAGCAGGCCCGCATCCGCGAGCCCTGCCGCGCCGACGCCGGCGAGCGTGATGACGTCGTAGGTCGGCCGCTCGCCCGCGGCCTTGACCTTCGCGACCATCCCCGACGTGCCGTCCGCGCGATCGGCGATCACGCGTGCGCCGGTCTGCTTGCTGAAGCTTTCCGCGATGTTGCGCAGCGCGGCCGCGCCGGTATCGTCGGACCACGTGAGCAGGCGCAGCGTCTTGCCCGCGAAGCTCTTCGATTGTGCCTTCGCAGTACTGATGAACGGCATCGGAAGGGCGGATGCGGCGAGTGCCGTGCCGAGGGTTTTGATCACCTGCCTTCTTCCCGCCTTGAAGTGTTGCATGGCCGTCTCCTGATGAACGATGCCGTGTGGTTCGATGCCGGTCGCCGAACTGCGGCGTGGGGTGTGGATGAACTGTAGGGAGGTCAAATTTCCGCAACAAACGAAATATCCGCATGCGCGGCATGACATAAACGCATGGGCCGGCGGCCTCAGCGGGCCGGCATCATGACCTGCTTGATCTCCTGGAACGCGGCCAGCCCGAAAGGACCGAGCTCGCGTCCGATGCTGCTGCGCTTGTAGCCGCCCCATGAGGTTTGCGGATAGATCAGTTGGGGCGTGTTGATCCACACGACGCCCGCCTCGAGCGCGTCGGCAACCCGCTTGCCGCGTGCCGCGTCGCGCGTGACGACGGTCGCGACGAGCCCGTATTCGGTATCGTTGGCGGCCGCGATCGCGTCGTCTTCGGTGTCGAATCGGCGGATGCACAGCACCGGCCCGAAGATTTCTTCACACCATAGCGCGCTGTCGGCCGGCACGTCGGCGAACAGCGCGGGCCGGATGAAGAAGCCGGGGCCGTCGAGCGTGCCGCCGCCCGTCACGAGCCGCGCGCCGTCGGCCTGGCCTTGCGCGATGTGACGCTTCACGCGTTCGTATTGCGCGCGATTCGTCAGCGGCCCCATCTGCACGCCGGGGGCGAACGGCGGGCCGACGACGGTCGCGTCGATTCGCCGCGCGACGCGCGCGATCAGGTCGTCGGCAAGCGGCGCAGCGACGAGCACGCGCGAAGTCGCCGAACACATTTGCCCGGCGTTGAACAGCCCGCCGCCCGCGATGAGCTCGACCGCGTGATCGAGGTCGGCGTCGTCGAACACGATGATCGACGACTTGCCGCCGAGCTCGAGGCCGACGCCCTTGATCGTGTCCGCGGCCGTCTTCATGACCTGCGCGCCGACCGCGGTGCTGCCGGTAAACGACACCTTCGCGACGAGCGGATGCGCGCACAGCCGGGCGCCGACGTCGTGGCCGGTGCCGGTCACCACGTTCAGCACGCCGGGCGGCAAGCCCGCTTCGGCGGCGATCGCGGCGAGTTCGAGCTCGGGCAGCGGCGTGATCTCGGACGGCTTCAGCACGACGGTGCAGCCGGCCGCGAGGGCGGGCGCGAGCTTCCACGCGGTCGTGACCATCGGGAAGTTCCACGGCACGATCAGCGCGGCGACGCCGGCCGGTTCGCGCCGGATCCACGCGCGATGGTCGTCGCCGGGCAGCGCGATCTCGATTTCGCCGTCCGTGTCGAGGCGCTCCGCGAGGCTCGCGTAGTAGTCGAAGGTGGCGATCACGTCCGCGACGTCGATTTCGGCTTCGGCGAACGGCTTGCCATTGTTGAGCGACTGCAGTGTGGCGAGCCGCGTGCGACGCGCGTCGACGCCGCGCGCGATTGCGCGCAGCAGGGCCGCGCGCGTGGCGCCCGTCGTGCGCTTCCAGCCGGGAAACGCGCGCGACGCGGCTTGCACCGCGTGCTCGACGTCTGCTTCAGCGCCTGCGCTGACGTCGGCGAGGACGGCTTCCGTCGACGGATCGACGACGGGCAACGTCGCGCCGTCGACGCTCGTGCGCCACGTACCGTCGATGAAGTGGCGCGTGTGCAGCGGCGGATCGAATGCGAGATCGGGTGTCGTGCTCATCGCTGCACCTGTCCGAACCAGGTTGCCTCGTCGATTTCGATCACGGTCGGGATTGCGCGCGCGGTGGCGTCGCGCAGCGCGGCGGCCAGCGCGCCGGGTGTGGCGGCCGTGTGCGCCGCGCAGCCGAAGCCGCGTGCGAGCGCCTGGAAATCGGGCGCATACGGATCGACGCCGACCGGCGTGATGTCGCGCGCAACCATGTATTTGCGAATCTCGCCATAGCCGCGGTTGTTCCAGACGATCACGATCACCGGGAGCCGCGCCTCGACCGCGCTCGCGAGCTCCGGCAGCGTGAACTGCAGGCCACCGTCGCCGATCAGGCACACGACCGGGCGCGCGGGTGCGGCGAGCTTTGCGCCGATCGCGGCGGGCAGCCCGTAGCCGAGCGTGCCGTAGCCGGTCGACGAGTTGAACCAGCTGCGCGGTGCCGGCGCATCGTGGGTGAAATTGCCGACGTAGACGGGGCTGGTCGAATCGCCGGCGATGATCGCGCCGGGCAGCGTGGCGACGATCGTGTCGATCAGCAGCGCCTGCGCTTGTGCGGCGCCGTCGTGGCTGGATGCGATCGCGGCGCGCACGGCGGCGACCCGCGGCGCGCCCCAGTCGGCCTCGGGTGTCGGTGCCGGCCGTTCATGCAGGCGGGTCGACAGCGCGCCGAGCGCGAGCCGCGAATCGCCGGCGATGGCGATTTCGGCGCGGGCGTTGCGCATCAGCTGTTGCGTGTCGATGTCGATGCGGATCAGCCGGCCGTCGATCGCGAAGCCGCCGTCGAACACGACGTCGTAATCGGTTTCGCCAAGCTCGGTGCCGACGGCGAGGACCACGTCGGCGTCGCGGATCGCCGCGCGGGTGGCCGGCAGCGACTGTGTCGAGCCGATCAGCAACGGATGGCCGGCCGGCAGCAGGCCCTTCGCGTTGATGGTCAGCGCGACGGGTGCCTGCAGGCGTTCGGCGAGTTCGCGCAATTCCGCGGCCGCGTGGATGGCGCCGCCGCCTGCCAGGATCAGCGGCCGGCGCGCGTGCGCGAGCAGGTCGGCGGCCGCCGCCAGCGCGTTCGCGTCCGGTGCCGGGCGCGCGGGCGGCGCGGGCGGGGCGTCGGACAGCGCGGGCGCCGGCATCACGATCACGTCGAGCGGAATCTCGATATGCACGGGCCGCGGCCGCGCGCTGGCGAAGACCGCGAATGCGCGCGCGAGGACTTGCGGCAGGTCGGCCGCGTCGAGCAGCGTGTGCGAGAACGCGGTGAGTCCCGCGAACACGTCGCGCTGCGACGGCAGCTCGTGCAGGCGGCCGTCGCCGTTGCCGAGCTCGCGTCGTGCGTTGACGCTGGAGATCACCAGCATCGGGATCGAATCCGCGTAGGCCTGGGCCATCGCGGTCGCGATGTTGGTCATCCCCGGCCCGGTGATGATGAAGCAGACGCCCGGCCGGCCCGTGACGCGCGCATAGCCGTCGGCCATGAAGCCGGCCCCCTGTTCGTGGCGCGGCGTCACATGGCGGATCGACGATGCGGCCAGGCCGCGATAGAGCTCGACGGTATGCACGCCGGGAATGCCGAACACGCATTCGACACCGTGGCGTTCGAGGAGGTCGACGAGCGCTTCGCCGCAGGTGCGGGGGCGGGCCTGGCAGGGTGCCGTCGTGGCCTTGCGGGCCGCGGCGATGGAGGAGACGGTGGCTGGATGGTTCATGGATCGTGGTGTGCCGATTGGGAGGGTGAGTGGCCCGTACCGCGAACGAGGGGCATGACGCGGATTGTCGGCGTCGATCCGGGGTGCCAACAATCGATTAGTTTTCATGCGCGGCATGAGCGGCCTGCATGGCGGCGCCGCTGTGCGGCGAGGCGGCGGCCGGTCTTCGTGCAAGCCAGCTCGACCTTCCCGTCTTCACACGCCGGGCAGCCGGCCGTCGCGATCGAATCCGGAATTTGTCTAGTCATCCTTGCGATTGGATTGCCCGGGTTGCACCAAATCCGTGCCCGGATTCCCCTCGATGAGGCACGTCAGAGGCCTGAAATTAGGGGATTTCCCGCGTTTACGCGGTTTTTTTTGATCGCTGCTTGTCTCGCCGTTTTTCTTCTTGCATGCTTGTATAGACAAATTCCTGAGGCGGCTTGCTGGCACCGAAGGGATGGCGAACTTCAACGCAAGGAGAAATCTCGTGAACGGCAAGCGCATCAACTGGGCAGTCAGGGCAATCGGCGTCATCGCGGCTGCGGCGGCAACGCTCGCCGCACCGGTGCAGGCAAAGGAATGGAAGACGGTGACGGTCGCGCTCGAAGGCGGCTATGCGCCGTGGAACCTCACGCTGCCGGGCGGCAAGCTCGGCGGTTTCGAGCCGGAGCTGCTCGCCAACGTGTGCGAACGCATCAAGGTGCAATGCAACATGGTCGCGCAGGACTGGGACGGCATGATTCCGGGCCTGCAGGCCGGCAAGTTCGACATCCTGATGGATGCGATCTCGATCACGCCGGAGCGCGAGAAGATCCTGCTGTTCTCGCGCCCGTATGCGGCTACACCTGCGACCTTCGCCGTCACCGATACCAAGATCCTGCCGAAGGCCGCGCCCGGCGCGCCGATCGTCAAGCTGACCGGCGACGCGAATGCCGACAAGCCGACCGTCGACGCGCTGCGCAAGCAGCTCAAGGGCAAGACGATCGGCATCCAGTCGGGCACCGTCTATACGAAGTTCATCAACGAAAGCTTCAAGGACATCGCGTCGATCCGCGTGTACAAGACCTCGCCCGAGCGTGATCTCGACCTCGTCGCGGGCCGCATCGACGCATCGTTCGACGACGTCACGTACTACGCGGCGAACAACGCGAAGAAGGACAACGCATCGATCGTGCTCGCGGGCCCGAAGCTCGGCGGGCCGATCTGGGGCCCGGGTGAAGGGCTCGCGTTCCGCAAGCAGGATGCCGACCTGAAGACGAAGTTCGATACGGCGATCGGTGCCGCGCTCGCGGACGGCACCGTGAAGAAACTTGCCGACAAGTGGTTCAAGACCGACGTCACGCCGTAAGCGCGTATCCGGTTGCCGCCGCGTGAGCGGCTCGAACGACGCGCGGCGGCACGCATCCTGCGGATTCATTCAACGCTTGCCGGGAGGCACGCATGGCGATTCTTGAAATGCTCGGCTTCGGAACCGAGGGCTGGGGCGGCGTGCTGTTGCTCGCCGCGCTGATGACGGTCGCGCTGACGCTCGCCGCGCTCGCGGTCGGTGCCGTGATCGGCGCGGCGATCGCGGCGGCGAAGCTGTCACGCCACCGCAGCGCACGCCTGCTCGGCGACCTGTACACGACGGTGTTTCGCGGCGTGCCCGAACTGCTCGTCATCTACCTGTTCTATTTCGGCGGTTCGACGCTTGTCACGACCGTCGGCCAGTGGTTCGGCGCGGAAGGCTTCATCGGCGTGCCGCCGTTCGTGATCGGTGCGCTCGCGGTAGGGATGATTTCCGGCGCGTACCAGGCCGAGGTGTATCGCGCGGCCGTGCTCGCGGTGTCGAAGGGCGAGCTCGAAGCGGCGCGCTCGATCGGCATGCCGCGCAGCATGGTCCTGCGCCGCATCCTGATTCCGCAGGTGCTGCGCTTCGCGCTGCCCGGCATCGGCAACGTATGGCAGCTGAGCCTGAAGGATTCGGCACTGATCTCGGTCACCGGGCTCGCCGAGCTGCTGCGCACGAGCCAGATCGCGGCGAACTCGACGCATCAGTACTTCGTGTTCTTCGTCGCGGGCGGCGCGCTCTATCTGGTCATGACGGGCCTGTCGAACCGCGTGTTCAACCGGGCCGAAGCGATCGTCGGTCGCTCGTTCCGCCGCAATTTCGCGCGCAACTGACGGAGAGCACGCATGTCAATCGATTTCGACTTCATCCTCGACACGCTGCGCCAGCTGCTCGCGGCCGTGCCGACCACGCTGGGCCTGTTCTTCGCGTCGCTCGTGCTCGGCGGCCTGCTGTCGCTCGTGATCGTCACGATGCGCGTGTCGCCGCACTGGCTGCCGAACCGCTTCGCGCGTGCGTACATCCTCGTGTTCCGCGGCTCGCCGCTGCTGATCCAGATGTTTCTCGTGTATTACGGGCTCGGCCAGTTCGGCGTGATTCGCGAAAGCTTCATGTGGCCGCTGCTGCGCGAGCCGTACGTCTGCGCGGTGCTGTCGCTCGCACTGTGCACGGCCGGCTACACGGCCGAGATCGTGCGCGGCGGGCTGATGGCCGTGCCGGTCGGGCAGATCGAGGCCGGTTACTCGATCGGCCTGTCGGGCTTCGCGCTGCTGCGCCGCGTGATCGGCCCGATCGCGTTGCGCCAGTGCCTGCCCGCGTATTCGACCGAAGCCGTGCTGCTGGTCAAGTCGACCGCGCTCGCCAGCCTCGTGACCGTGTGGGAAGTGACGGGCGTCGCGCAGCAGATCATCCAGCAGACCTACAGGACGACCGAAGTGTTCGTGTGCGCGGCGTTCATCTATCTGGGCCTGAACTTCATCGTCGTGCGCCTGCTCGGTGCGCTCGAATGGCGGCTCTCCGGTCACCTGCGCGCGCCGAAGCCGTCCGCCGCACCCGCCGCGACGACACGCAATCCCCGGCGCGTGGCGTCCTGAGCGTCCCCGTCCTTTCCAGGAGAATCCGATGAACACCGCTGCTCCCGTTGCGCTGTCGGTCAAGAACATCCACAAGTCGTTCGGCGATCACCACGTGCTGAAGGGCATCTCGCTCGACGCGCACGAAGGCGACGTCATCTCGATCCTCGGCGCGAGCGGCTCGGGCAAGAGCACCTTCCTGCGCTGCCTGAACCTGCTCGAAACGCCCGACGACGGCTCCGTCGCGCTGGCCGGCGAGGAACTGAAGATGAAGCGCGCGCGCGACGGCAAGCTGCAGCCGGGCGACCGGCGGCAGGTCGATCGCATCCGCTCGCAGCTCGGGATGGTGTTCCAGAACTTCAATCTGTGGTCGCACATGACCGTGCTCGACAATCTCGTCGAAGGGCCGTTGCGCGTGCTGAAGCGCAGCCGCGCGGAAGCGGTCGAGGAAGCCGAGGCGCTGCTCGCGCGCGTCGGCCTCGCGGACAAGCGCGGCTACTATCCGGCACACCTGTCGGGCGGCCAGCAGCAGCGCGTCGCGATCGCGCGGGCGCTCGCGATGCATCCGAAGGTAATGCTGTTCGACGAACCGACGTCGGCGCTCGACCCGGAGCTGGTCGGCGAAGTGCTGCGCGTGATGCGCTCGCTCGCGGAGGAAGGGCGCACCATGCTGGTCGTTACGCACGAAATGGGCTTCGCGCGGCACGTGTCGAATCGCGTGATGTTCCTGCATCAGGGCGAGGTCGATTCGGACGGGCCGCCTGACGCGTTGTTCGGCGGCCAGTGTTCCGAGCGCTTCCGCCAGTTCGTGTCGAGCCATCACGACCGCGCCGCGAACTGAGGACGTCATGACCGTATTCCGTTCTGCACGGCCGCTCGACTGGCGGCAGATTGCGGCCGTCGCGGCCGGCGAACCGCTGGGGTTGACCGACGCCGCGCGCGAGCGGATCGCCGCGGCGCGCGGGCTCGTCGACGAGATCGTCGCGCGCGGGATTCGCGCCTATGGCGTCAATACCGGCGTCGGTGCGCTGTGCGACGTGATCGTGTCGCCGGCGCAGCAGAGCACGCTGTCGCGCAACATCCTGATGAGCCACGCGGTCGGCGTCGGCATGCCGCTCGGCGCGGCCGAAACGCGCGCGATCATCGCGGCCGCGATCAACAACTTCGCACACGGGCATTCGGGCGTGCATGCCGATGTCGTCGAACAGCTCGTCGCGCTGCTCGAACACGATTGCCTGCCGGAGGTGCCGGCGCACGGCTCGGTCGGCTACCTGACCCACATGGCGCACGTCGGGCTCGTATGCATCGGGCACGGTCATGCGCGCCATCGCGGCGAGCGCGTGCGCGGCGACGAGGCGCTGCGCCGCATCGGTCGCGAACCGCTCGCGCTCGGTGCGAAGGAAGGCCTGAGCCTGGTCAACGGCACGCCCTGCGTCACGGGGCTCGCCGCGCTCGCGCTGGCGCGCGCGGAGCGGCTGCTCGACTGGGCCGACTGGATCGCGGCGGCGAGTTTCGAGAATCTCGGCGGGCAGCTTGCCGCGTTCGACCCGGCGTCGCTCGCGCTGCGGATCTCGCCCGGCATCGGGCACGTCGGCGCGCGCCTGCGGGCGATGCTCGCGGGCAGCCCGATGCTCGCCGCGGCAAGCGGGCGGCATACGCAGGATCCGCTTAGCCTGCGCACGATCCCGCACGTGCACGGCGCGGCGCGCGACGTGTTCGCGGTGACGGCGGAAGTCGTCGACCGCGAGCTCGCGTCCGTCACCGACAATCCGATCGTCGCCGGTACGCGCGACGCGCCGGTCGTTCATTCGCAGGCGCATGCGGTCGGCGCGGGCATCGCGCTGGCGATGGACAGCCTCGCGGCGGCCATGGCGCAGGTGGCGGCCATCGCCGAGCGGCGGCTGGACCGTCTCGTCAATCCGCTCGTGAGCGGGCTGCCGGCGTTTCTCGCGGCGCCCGGCGGCACGTGTTCGGGGTTCATGATCGCGCAGTACACGGCGGTCGCGCTCGTCGCGCAGAATCAGCGACTGGCGGCGCCGGCGAGCCTCGACGGCGGCATTACGTCGGGGCTGCAGGAAGATCACCTGTGTCATGCGACGCCGGCCGCGCTGAAGGCGCTCGACATCATCGAGAACGCGACGCGCGTGCTCGCGATCGAGTTGCTGGCCGCCGCGCAGGCGTACGATCTGCAGGCGAGCGAAACGGAGCGGGCGGCGTCGACCGATGCGCTGTGGCGACAGGTGCGCGAACGGGTGAGCGCGTATCACGACGACCGGCCGCTTGCCGACGACATCGCGATCGCGGCCGGGATCGTCGCGGGCGAGCCGCCGTCCGTGCTGTAGCGGCACGACGCGCGACGCGTGACGCGCGGCGGGGCATCCAACCTTCATTCGGTCGAGGGCGCATGAACGAAACGGAACGATACATACCGGCGCGGCGGGCGGTCGCATCGGGCGACGACGTGCCGGCACGCGCGCTGCCGGCGTACCAGCAGATCAAGCGCTACGTCGTCGAGCGGATCGCGAACGGCGACTGGAAGCCGGGCGGCGCGATTCCGACCGAGGCCGAACTGGTCAAGGAGTTCGGCGTTGCCCGGATGACGGTGTCGCGCGCGCTGCGCGAGCTGACCGCCGAGCGCGTGCTGACGCGCATCCAGGGCGCCGGCACGTTCGTCGAGCGCCGGCATTACGAATCGACGGTGCTGGAAATCCGCAACATCGCGGACGAGATCGCGGAGCGCGGTCACCGGCACAGCGCACGCGTGCTGCTGATCGAGCGCAGCGTCGAGCCGGAAGCGATCGATGCGCTGGGGCTGCGGTCGGGTCCCGTGTTTCATTCGCGCATCGTGCACTACGAGGAAGACGAGCCGATCCAGTTCGAGGATCGCTACGTCAACCCGGCATTGTTTCCCGACTACCTGGAGCAGGATTTCACGATCGAGACGCCGAACCATTACATGGTGCGGCTGGCGCCGATCCAGCGCGCGGAGTTCCGGATCTATGCGGAGAAGCCGAATGCGCAGGTGCGTCGGCATCTCGTCATGGAAATCGGCGAACCGTGTCTGTTATTGAGCCGCCGCACATGGGTCGGCGAGCACGTCGCCACGTCGGTCAGGCTGTGGCATCCGGCGTCGCGGTTTCATCTGGCGGGGAGGATGTAGGGTATCGGCGCCGTCGGCGTGCAGCCGTTTGCGTATGGGTCGAGATGCCCGGGATGTCGCAGTCGGGCACTTGCTCGACGCGCCTGCCGCAGCCGGCGGCGGACGAAAGATCGGCGGCCGCGCTGCGTACCTTCCCCACGGGATGCTCGGCCTCGATTGCCGAGCCGGCTGCCGCAATGGCGTCACGATCTTGCGCGGCGCTCGTGCGCGCCTGATGCTGCGTGGCCGTGGCCGAGCGCATGCTGTCGATGGCGTTGACGTATGCGATGGAGCGCAAGCAGTTCGGCAAGCCGATCGCCGATTTCCAGCTCGTGCAGGTGATGCTCGCCGACAGCAAGGCCGAAATCTATGCGGCGCGCTGCATGGTGGTGGATGCCGCGCGCCGGCGCGACGCGAAGCTGCCGGTGAGCACCGAGGCGTCGTGCGCGAAGCTGTTCGCGTCCGGGATGTGCGGGCGCGTGGCCGATCGCGCCGTGCAGATTTTCGGCGGCGCGGGCTATATGGCCGAGTACGGTATCGCGCGCTTCTATCGCGACGTGCGCCCTGTTCCGCCTCTACGAGGGCACGACCCGGATCCAGCAACTGGTGATCGCGCGCATCATGATCCGTGATGCGCGATGACGGGCGTCGGAAAAGGTGCCGCAGTGCCGCGGCGGGATGGAGCCGGCACGCCGAACGACAGCGCGGCGAATGGCCGGCGGGCGCCGGCGCGGCCGGGCTCGAACGGCGCGCGCCGCGACGATGCGAACCGGGCATGGGTGAAAGGCGCCCCCCATTACGACTGGATGGATCACGCGCCGCCTTTCGATATTCGCGACTGATCGGCCGCCGGCCTTTCATCCGACATGCGTCGGCCGACGGCCCGCAGGCGGAGTCTCGCGCCCGGTCGGCTGGATACCATTTGCTGTCGCGATGTCGATTGCCGTTTGCGCAAAGTGTGGCAAGAATGCTGATGGCCGGCAGCCGGCCCGATGCAGCTGTGCGCGACGACGCGATCCGCGTGCCGGCCACCCGATCCGGCGGCGGACAGGTCGCGCCGACAGCTTTCTTCAACCCCAACGATCCATGGCAGCCGTGACTCCTACCCCCATCCAGTCCATCCTGATCGCGAACCGCTCGGAAATCTCGATTCGCGTGATGCGTGCCGCCGCCGAGCTGAACATGCGTACGGTGGCGATCTATTCGAAGGAAGACCGGCTCGCACTGCATCGCTTCAAGGCGGACGAGAGCTACCTGATCGGCGAGGGCAAGAAGCCGCTCGCGGCCTACCTCGACATCGACGACATCCTGCGCGTCGCGCGGCTGGCGAAAGTCGATGCGATCCATCCGGGCTACGGCTTCCTGTCCGAGAATCCCGATTTCGCGCAGGCCGTGATCGACGCTGGCATCCGCTGGATCGGCCCGTCGCCGGACGTGATGCGCACGCTCGGCAACAAGGTGGCCGCGCGCAATGCGGCGATCGCGGCCGGCGTGCCGGTGATGCCCGCGACCGCGCCGCTGCCGGACGATCTCGACGCGTGCCGCGCGCTGGCCGCGGAAGTCGGCTATCCGCTGATGCTGAAGGCGAGCTGGGGCGGCGGCGGACGCGGGATGCGCGTGCTTGAGAACGAGCGCGATCTCGAGACCCTGCTGCCCGTCGCGCGGCGCGAGGCGCTGGCCGCATTCGGCAACGACGAGGTGTACGTCGAAAAACTCGTGCGCAATGCGCGGCACGTCGAGGTGCAGGTGCTCGGCGACCTGCACGGCACGGTCGTGCATTTGTACGAGCGCGACTGCACGGTGCAGCGGCGCAACCAGAAGGTGGTCGAACGCGCACCGGCGCCGTATCTCGATCGCGACGGCCGTCACGCGCTGTGCGAAGCGGCGCTGCGCCTGATGCGCGCCGTTGGCTATACGCATGCGGGCACCGTCGAATTCCTGATGGATGCCGACACCGGCCAGTTCTACTTCATCGAGGTGAATCCGCGGATCCAGGTCGAGCACACGGTGACCGAGATGATCACCGGGATCGACATCGTGAAGGCGCAGATCCGCATCACCGAAGGCGGCCGGATCGGGTTGGCCGAGGACGCGACGGACGGCGACGGCGCGCTCGTCGCGCGCGCGGCCGGCGTGCCGGAACAGCAGGCGATTCCGCTGAACGGCAACGCGCTGCAATGCCGGATCACCACCGAGGATCCGGAGAACGACTTCCTGCCTGACTACGGGCGACTTACCGCCTATCGCAGCGCGGCGGGCTTCGGCGTGCGTCTCGACGCCGGCACCGCCTATGGCGGCGCGGTGATCACGCCGTACTACGACTCGCTGCTCGTGAAGGTGACGACCTGGGCGCCGACGGCGGCCGAATCGATTCATCGGATGGATCGCGCGCTGCGCGAGTTCCGCATTCGCGGCGTCACGTCGAACCTGCAGTTCCTCGAGAACGTGATCAACCACCCGTCCTTCATCGCGGGCGACGTGACGACGCGCTTCATCGACAAGACGCCGGAGTTGCTCGCATTCGCGAAGCGCGGCGATCGCGCGACGAAGCTGCTGCGCTATCTCGGCGAGCTGAACGTGAACGGCAACGCCGAGATGAGCGGCCGCACGCTGCCGGCACTGCCGTTGTCGAAACCCGTGCTGCCGAAGATCGATACGGCCGTGGCGATCCCGGCCGGCACACGCGATCGCCTGCGCGAGCTCGGCCCGGAGAAATTCGCGAGCTGGATGCTCGACCAGAAGCAGGTGCTGCTGACCGACACGACGATGCGCGACGCGCACCAGTCGCTGTTCGCGACGCGCATGCGCACGGCCGACATGCTGCCGATCGCGCCGTTCTATGCGCGCGAGCTGTCGCAGCTGTTCTCGCTCGAATGCTGGGGCGGCGCGACCTTCGACGTCGCGCTGCGCTTCCTGAAGGAAGACCCGTGGGAGCGGCTCGCGCTGCTGCGCGAGCGTGTGCCGAACATCCTGTTCCAGATGCTGTTGCGCGGCTCGAACGCGGTCGGTTATACGAACTACGCGGACAACGTCGTGCGTTTCTTCGTGCAGCAGGCCGCCAGTGCCGGCGTCGACGTGTTCCGCGTGTTCGACTCGTTGAACTGGGTGCGCAACATGCGCGTGGCGATCGATGCGGTGGGCGAGAGCGGGATGCTGTGCGAAGGCGCGATCTGCTACACAGGGGACCTGTTTGACACGTCGCGCTCGAAGTACGACCTCAAGTATTACGTTGGCATCGCGCGCGAGCTTCAGCAGGCCGGCGTGCACGTGCTCGGCATCAAGGACATGGCCGGCATCTGCCGTCCGCAGGCCGTCGCGACGCTCGTGAAGGCGCTCAAGGAAGAAACCGGGCTGCCGGTGCATTTCCATACGCACGACACGAGCGGGATCGCCGCGGCGTCGGTGCTCGCGGCAGTCGGTGCGGGCTGCGACGCGGTGGACGGCGCGCTCGACGCGATGAGCGGGCTCACGTCGCAGCCGAACCTGTCGAGCATCGCGGCGGCGCTGGCCGGCAGCGAACGGGATCCGGGGCTGGATCAGGATCGCCTGCACGAAGCGTCGATGTACTGGGAAGGCGTGCGCCGCTATTACGCGCCGTTCGAGTCGGAGATCCGCGCGGGCACGGCCGACGTCTACCGTCACGAGATGCCCGGCGGCCAGTACACGAACCTGCGCGAGCAGGCGCGCTCGCTCGGCATCGATCATCGCTGGACCGAGGTATCGCGCGCGTATGCGGACGTCAACCGACTGTTCGGCGACATCGTGAAGGTCACGCCGACGTCGAAGGTGGTCGGCGACATGGCGCTGATGATGGTCGCGAACGACCTGAGCGTGGACGACGTGCGCAGCCCGGACAAGGACCTCGCGTTCCCCGAGTCGGTCGTATCGCTGTTCAAGGGCGAACTGGGCTTCCCGCCCGACGGCTTCCCGGCCGAACTGTCGCGCAAGGTGCTCAAGAGCGACCCGCCGGCGCCGTATCGTCCCGGCGACCAGATTCCGCCGGTCGATCTCGACGCGGCGCGCAAGCAGGCCGAGGCCGCGTGCGAGCAGCCGCTCGACGATCGGCAGCTCGCGTCCTACCTGATGTATCCGAAGCAGACGGTCGACTACTACGCGCACGTTCGCGCATACAGCGATACGTCAGTCGTGCCAACGTCGGCGTTCCTGTACGGGCTGCAGCCGCAGGAGGAGGTGGCGATCGACATCGAGCCGGGCAAGACGCTGCTCGTGTCGCTGCAGGGGCAGCACGCCGATGCGCAGGACGGCATCGTGAAGGTGCTGTTCGAGCTGAACGGCCAGTCGCGTTCCGCGCTGGTCGAGCAGAAGACGGTCGTGCAGGCGGGCAAGGAGCGGCATGGCCTGCAGCGCGCCGATCCGGGCAATCCGCTGCACATCGCGGCGCCGATGCCGGGCTCGGTGGTGACGGTGGCCGTGCAGCCGGGGCAGCGCGTGGCGGCCGGCACGACGCTGATCGCGCTCGAGGCGATGAAGATGGAAACGCACATCGCGGCGGAGCGCGACTGCGAGATCGCGGCCGTGCACGTGAAGCCCGGCGAACGGGTGGCGGCGAAGGATCTGCTGATCGAGCTGAAGGGCGAGGCCTGACACGCAGATGGGGCGGCATCGCGGCGCAGCGTGTCGCGATGCGATGGCCTGGCGTCGCGTCGAATGATGGTCGACGGCGCAGCCGCCGCGCACGAGCTTGCACGTGCGCACGCGGCTGCATCGGGATCCATGTTCCGTACTTTGGTGGTCCGAGCCGCATGCGCTTCGTCTCGAAAGGGGCGGGAGAGCACCGTGCAGCAGAACCGCACAACGATGCGGGACCATTTCCACATTCGACCGCTGTTCAAAGCACGGAACATATCGCCGCTACGATTGACTCGAGTCAAGGAGACCGTCATCTCGTCGGCGACCCGATCGGCACCGACACGAATCCGAAGCGGCGCACGCCACGCCGGTCGGCATCCGTCATGACGCGAGTCGGCCTGAATCCCGGCAGAGAGTGGCGCATAATATTTTGATGTCGACCCTTGGCAGGAAGAGGGTTTTATGCGCTGCACGATATGCGGATCCGAGAATCCTCCCGGTGCGAGGTTCTGCCAGGAATGCCAGGCCGTGCTGGCCCGCACGTGTCCGCATTGCGGGCATGACACGGAGCCTGCGGCCCGCTTCTGCAGCCATTGCGGGACGTCGCTGGCTACGCCCGCGGCTGCGCCGCCGCCTGCCCGATCATCGGGGCGGGAGCCGCCACCGCCCCCCGTTCATTACACGCCCGATCATCTCGCCGAGCGGATCCGTGCCGAACACGCGGCCATGGAAGCACGCGGCGAGCCCGCCGGCGAACGCAAGACCGTTACCGCGCTGTTTGCCGACATGGCCGGGTCGACCGCGTTGATCCACGATCTCGATCCCGAAGTCGCGCATCGCTTGATCGTGCCCGTGGTCGAGCTGATGATGGAAGCGGTTCATTACTACGAAGGGTACGTGGCAAAATCGCTCGGCGACGGCATCCTCGCGCTGTTCGGCGCGCCGATCGCCCACGAAGACCATGCACAGCGAGCGCTTTTCGCCGCGTTGCGCATGCAGCAGGCGATGCGGCAGCACGGCGATCGCATTCGTCTGCAGGAAGGCATTCCTCTGCAGATTCGCGTCGGCGTCCACACGGGCGAGGTCGTCGTCCGTTCGATCCGTACCGACGACTTGCACACCGAGTACGATCCGCTCGGGCATACGATCCACATCGCGTCGCGGATCGAGGGCATCGCCACGCCCACGTCGATTCTCGTCAGCGAGTCCACCCACAAGCTGGCCGAAGGCTATTTCGAGTTCAAGGCGCTCGGGGCGACGCAGCTCAAGGGCATTCCCGCGCCGCTCTGCGTGTACGAGGTGCTCGGCCTGGGCGCGTTGCGCACGCGCTTGCAACTGTCGGCGCACCGCGGTCTCGCGCGCTTTGTCGGCCGCGAAACGGAAATGGAACACCTGAACCGGGCCCTGGAGACCATGAGGGCCGGGCAGGGGCGCGTGGTCGGCGTGGTGGGGGAGGCCGGCGTCGGCAAGTCTCGCCTGTTCCACGAGTTCAAGGAGCGTTCGCGGCGTGGCGTGCTGGTGCTGGAGACGTTTTCGGTATCGCACGGCAAGGCGTTTCCCAACTTGCCGCTCATCGAACTCCTGAAGAATTATTTCCAGATCACGACACAGGACGACGAGCGGCGCTGCCGGGAAAAGGTCATCGGCAAGGCGCTCGCGCTCGAGCGCAGTTTCGAGGACCTCGTGCCGTACATCCTGTATCTGCTTGGCATCGGCGAAGGCGGGCCGGTACTCGTCGAGATGGATCCGCAGATCCGGCGCGAGCGCACCTTCGACGCGATCAGGCAGCTTCTCGTGCGAGAGAGCCAGAATCAGCCCGTCCATTTGCTGTTCGAGGACCTGCAATGGCTGGACCGTGAAACGGAAGCCTTTCTCACCTACCTGATCGACCATGTGCCGGACGCGCGCATCCTGCTGCTGGTGAACTACCGCCCCGAGTATCGGCCCGCGTGGGCGCACGCCGCGCATTGGAGCACGCTGCGGCTCGAACCGCTGGGCCCCTCCGACGCGCAGGGGCTGCTCGCGGCGCTGCTCGGCGAGGATCGCTCGCTCGTGCCGCTGAAGCAGCTCATTCTGGAGAAGACGGAGGGCAACCCGTTCTTCATGGAGGAAGTGGTCCAGACGCTCGTCGAGGAGCAGTCGCTGCTCGGCGATGCGGGGCGCTATCGCATCGTCGAGACGCCGGCGACGCTGCACATTCCGACCACCGTGCAGGGCGTGCTCGCCGCTCGTATCGACCGGCTTCCGATCGAAGAAAAGGAACTGCTGCAGGCGCTCGCGGTGATCGGCCACGAGTTTCCGTTCAGCCTGATCCGGCGAATCTGCGGCAACGAGACGGCACGGGACGACGAACTGCGGCGTCTGCTCGCGCATCTGGAAGCGGCGGAATTCATCTACGAGCGTCCCGCGTTTCCCGAAGTCAATTATTCGTTCAAGCACGCGCTGACCCAGGAGGTGGCCGGGCGCTCGTTGCTCACGGAGCGGCGCACCACGCTGCACGAGCGCACCGCGCAGGCGATCGAGGTGCTGTTCCCGACGCGCATCGCCGATTACTGCAGCGAGCTTGCGCACCACTACAGTCAGAGCGGCAACATTCCCAAGGCGGTCGAATACCTGCATCGTGCGGCCCAGCAGGCGTTGCGCCATGCCGCCCATCACGATGCCATGAATCACCTCGGCGCGGCGCTGGCGTTACTGAAGGGCTTGCCCGACACACCCGCGCGTGCGCATTGGGAGCTGACGCTGCTGCTTTCCCTCGGGCCGGTGTTGATGGATGTGCGCGGGTATGGCGCGACCGAGGTGGGCGCGACCTACAGGCGCGCGCTCGAGTTGTGCGAGCGCACCGGAGAGGCATCGCAACGCTTCGCGACGCAGTTGGGCTTGCGGATACATCACGGGGTGCGCGGCGACCATGCGCTCGGCATGGAGCTGGGCATGCAGATGCTCCGTACGGCCCAGGATGCGAACGATTCAGGCCTCCTCATCGAAGCACAGAGCGCACTGGGGGCGTGCTTGTTTCTGCAGGGCGATTTCGGCGCGGCGCGCACAAACATGGAACAGGCCCTGGCGCTCTACGATCCGGAGCGGCATCAGGCACACGTCTTCACGCACGGAGTGGATCCCGGCATCCGGGCACTCAGTTTCCTTGTGCTGATCCTGTGGATCCAGGGGTATCCCGACCAGGCGCTCAAACGCAGCGCCGAAGCGCTTGCGCTCGCCCAGAACCTTGCGTATGGACCCTCTCTGGCGTTCAGTCTGACCTATACGGCGCACTTGCATCAACTGCGGCGGGAGCCGGTGCTGGCCGCCGAGCGCGCGGAAGCGGTCATTGCCGTATCGACCGAGCACGGCTTGCCGTACTGGCTCGCGTGGGGGACGATTCTGCGAGGCTGGGCGACGAGCGCGCAAGGCAACATCCAGGACGGCATCGCGCAGATGCGGCAGGGCCTCGACGCGCAGCGGGCAGCCGGCGGCGAAGACCAGCGTCCTTTTTCGCTCGCGCTGCTCGCCGACAGCTACTGGCGCGCGGGTGACGAGAGCGCGGCACGGGGCTTGCTGGAAGAGGCCATGGCGATCGTCGAGAAAACCGGCGAGCATTGCTACGAGGCCGAGCTGTACCGGCTCGCGGGACGCTATCTGGCTGGCGGCGCGGGCAAGGAAGGCACGGCACAGGAATGCGACGACGAGGCTGTCGACTGCTTTCACGGAGCGATCGAGCGAGCGCGCCGGCAGGGTGCCCGGGCGCTGGAACTGCGGGCGGCGTCGGACCTCGCCCGGCTGCTGCAACGGCAGGGGAAGACCGTGGAAGCGCGGCAAGCACTCTCCGAGGTGTACGCCTGCTTCACGGAAGGCTTCGACACGAGCGACCTGCGAGAGGCGAAAACGCTGCTGGATGCATTGGGGGACGCGCGAACAGAATGAGTGGACCTGCGGCGCACGACGACCCGTCGTGTGACCGCGTGCCGTCCACGACCTGCCGCTGCTTGAGGAGACGGGCATGACAACCACGCACACGAGACGCCGCAACGATGTCCCGCGCAAACCGATCGCGCTGGCCTTGCAGGGGGGCGGGATGCACGGCGCATTCACCTGGGGCGTGCTCGACCGGCTGCTCGAGGACGGCAGGCTCGAAATCGATGGCGTCAGTGCCACCAGCGCGGGCGCGATGAACGCCACCGTACTCGCCTACGGGCTGCTGAAGGGCGGCGAGGACGGTGCGCGCGAGGCGCTGCACGACTTCTGGCAGGCCGTCGCGCAATCGGCCGAGCACTACAACCCGCTGCGCTGGATGCCCTGGCTGAAGGGCACGCACAGCTTCGGGCTCGATCATTCGCCGCTGTACGCATTCGCCGACATGATGCTGCGCGTCTTTTCGCCGTATCAATTCAATCCGAACAACCTGAATCCGCTGCGCGAAGTGCTCGAGCGCCGGGTCGACTTCGACGCGCTGCGCAAGCACTGTCCGATCCGGTTGTACCTGTGCGCGACCAACGTCGAGACGGGGAAGATACGCATCTTCACGGGCGAGGATGTCAGTGCCGACGCGGTACTGGCATCGGCATGCGTGCCGACGCTGTTCCAGGCGGTCTCGATCGATGGCGAGTATTTCTGGGATGGCGGCTACATGGGCAATCCGGCCATCTATCCGCTGATCTACAACTGCGCGACGCGCGACGTCGTGATCGTGCACATCAATCCGCTCGTGCGCCGCGGTATACCCATCACGGCGGCGGAGATTCTCAACCGTATCAGCGAGATCAGTTTCAACTCGTCGCTGATGCGCGAGATGCGCGCCATCGCGTTCGTCACCGACCTGATCCAGCAAGGCACGATCAAGCGCGGCGAGATGAAGGAAATGCTGATCCATTCCATTCGCGCGGACGACGCGCTGAGCGCGTTGAGCGTATCGAGCAAGTACAACGCCGACTGGGGATTCCTGAGCGAACTGTGCGACCACGGGCGACGCGAAGCGGATGCGTGGCTCGCGCATCACTACGGCCACATCGGGCAGCGGTCGAGCATCGACATTCGCAGGGAATTTCTCTGAGTGCATCGCGGTAATGTCGGCATGGGGCGAGCGTGCGCGGGCGCCCCGGGCCAAGGAGCGAACGTGAACCGGACGCAGGCGCGGTTCGTCGCGTTGTGGTCGTACTGCGGCGGGACACATGCCGAGGATGTCTATCGCATGCTCGCGCGATGCTATACGGAGCCGGCGCGCCACTACCATACGCTCGTGCATGTCCGGCGATGCCTGCGTCATCTCGACCTGGCGCGCGGCTCGATTCCCGAACCGGACGCCGTCGAACTCGCGCTCTGGTTCCACGACGTGATTTTCGTTCCTGGCGCGCAGGACAACGAACAGCGCAGCGCGGACTGGTTCCGATACCAGGCAGACGGGCGAATCCGCGCGTGCGACCCGATCTGCGCGATGATTCTCGCGACGACCCACCAGGGCATCGCCGCGGACCCGGATACCCGTTTCGTGTGCGACATCGACCTGGCCGTGCTTGGCGCGTCCCGCAGCCGATTCCGCGAGGATGGCCGGCGCCTGCGCGCGGAGCGCCCCGATCTCGACGACCAAGCTTACGATCGTCACGAACGGAAGATTCTGCGCGGACTGCTCGAACGCCCGCGCATTTATCTGACGGATTTCTTCTACACGCGCTGCGAGGCGCCGGCACGCAGAAATCTGAGCTGGCGGCTCGGCTTGCCGATTCCGGCGTGACGGCACCGGCACGTTCCGGCACGGATCGCACCGCGCGACCCCGATGGGCGCGGCACGCCCGCAGCGTCGGCCGCGCCGGCGGCGGCCGTTCGTGCCGGCGGCGAGCTGCGCCAGCGTGGCGGGCACGCCGTTCAGGAACGCGTCGACCAGTTCAGGAACGCGTCGACCAGTCGTGCGATTTCGGTGTCGAGATCGTCCGGCACCGGCAGCCCGTAGATCCACTTGCGGATACCGAAATAGACGATGCTCGCGTGCAGGCTCCGGACCCGCTCGATTTCCGCATTGCGTCGCGCTTCGGTCGTCGGCTCGGCGAGGTCGTATTCATGCCGCAGCTCGCGCAGCACCGGCAGGAATACGCGGTCGCGCAGCCGCGACAGGTAGCGCGTGTTGCAGCCCTCGCGGCTGAGCCCGGCGAAGATGAACGTGCGGACCCCTTCGCGTCGCAGTACGGTTTTCGCGTACGCGCGGTAGAACGCGACGAGCCGATCGTGCAGCGAGCGCGCGCGATCGGCGATCAGTTCTTCCCAGTTGGCATTCCACGTGTAGATTTCGTCGTACACGCGATCGATCAGCGCGTCCTTGCTCGGAAAGTATCGGTACAGCAGTGGCTGGGTAATACCGATCTGCCGCGCGAGCTGCCGGAAAAGCCGTGCGTCGCGAAGTGATCGATCGCCTTCTCGACGATCTGCCGCTCACGCGCTTCCGGCGTGAGCCGGCGACCCGACGCGACGGCATTGCCGCCGACGTTCGTCCCGCGCTCGCGGGCCGGCGTGCTGCGTTTTCTTGCTGTCATTTGACAGCTCCCGATTGCGCGCATGCCCATGCTATCGATTGAAAAATAGCACGATCGGCGCCCCGGATAGGGCGCGCGACGCGGCACCTGTCGCGCCGCGAAATCCGTTGCGGGACGGTCCTGTGCAGGACGGCGCTCGCACCGGCGCCTCATGCCCCGGGCCGCATATTCAGAAAAATTCAGGATGCCGCCATGACTTTAAGGCGCATCTTCACTAGTCTTGCTTTCGAATCGCCGCACGGGCCGCGCGCCCGTCGGCAAGCTCAAGGAGAACTCGATGATTGCCCCGAAGTTGCGACAGGTATTGCTGACGACCGCCGTGTTCGGCGCATTGCTGGCGAGCGTGCCGGCCCATGCCGATACGACGCATCTGGTCGAGTCCACGTCCGGGCGTGTACCGGCCGTCGCGGTCGGCCCGCAATACGATACGACGCACGTCTGCGTCGCGCCGGAAGATTTCGACCGCTTTACCGACAGCTTCGTCGCGACGTTCGGCGGCAAGAAGTCGAAGCAGGGCGTGTTCCAGGTCACGCCGACGCCGAGCCAGACGATGTCGCAGCTCGTGCTGACGCCGGTCGGCACGGTTTCGGTGTTCGGCTTCAAGACGCCGATCCCGTATCCGTTCTGCGACGAGCGCACCGGCTATCTCGTCACCGACATGGACGTCGCGGTGAAGTCGGCGCGCGCGCACGGCGCGGACGTGATCGTCGACACGTTCCCGGACCCGATCGGCCGCGACGCGATCGTTCGCTGGCCGGGCGGCGTGAACATGCAACTGTACTGGCATACCGAAGCGCCGCACTACGATGCGCTGCAGACGGTGCCGGAAAACCGCGTGTACGTGTCGCCGGAAAGCGCGAACAAGCTGGTGCACGATTTCGTCGCGTTCTCGCGCGGCAAGGTCGTGTCGGACGTGCGCCACGCGCCGGGCGTCGAGATCGGCCGGCCGAACGACACGTACCGCCGTATCCGCATCGAATCGGGCTTCGGCAAGATGACCGTGCTCGCGACGGATGGCCATCTGCCCTACCCGTTCGGCCGCGAGATGACGGGCTACGAAGTGTCCGATCTCGCCGCGACGCTGAAGCAGGCGCAGGCGGCCGGCGTGACCGTGCTCGTGCCGACGTTCACGTCGGACGGTCGCGACGCGGCGCTCGTACAGTTCCCCGGCGGCTATGTCGCCGAGATCCACGCGCGGTCGAAGTGATGGGACCCCGGTCGAGGAAAGGCGCGTGGCGCGGCATGCTGCCGGCCGCCGTACTGGCGGCGGGCGCCGCGACGTATGCCGGTACGGCAGCCGGCGCCGACGCGTCGTCGGCGCCGCCCTCGGCCGACGGCACGTCGTGCACCGCGAAGCGGCCCACCGTGCTGTTCAACCGCTGGCAGGAAGACTGGTCGGTACTCGCGAATCCGTGCGTGCCGCGCAAGCCGCTCGATGCGCTGAAGTACATTCCGCTGGGCGGCGACCCGTCGACGTACCTGTCGCTCGGCGCGAACCTGCGCGAGCGCTTCGAGCTGAACAACGCGCCGCTGTTCGGGCTCGGCGCCGCGCACGACGACAATTACGTGATCCAGCGCGCGAACGTGCACGCGGACCTGCGCGTTGCCGGGCATTTCCAGGCGTTCGTGCAGTTCGAGGATGCGCGGCCGTTCGGCAAGGATACGGTCGGGACGGTCGATCGCAACCAGCTCGATATCGAACAGGCGTTCGTCGCGTACGTCGACCAGCTGGGCGGCGGCACGTTCAAGACCCGCATCGGCCGTCAGGAGATGGCGTTCGACTTGCAGCGGTTCGTGTCGGTGCGCGACGGGCCCAACGTGCGCCAGGCATTCGACGCACTGTGGGCCGATTACGAAATCGGCAAATGGCGGCTGATCGGCTATGTGACGCGCCCGGTGCAATATCGCAACGACGCCGTGTTCGATGACGTGTCGAACCGTCACCTGAGATTCGACGGCGTTCGCGTCGAGCGATCCGGCGTGGGGCCCGGCGACCTGTCGGCCTACTGGTCGCGCTATACGCGCGATAACGCACGCTATCTCGCCGGGGCCGGCACCGAACGGCGCGACGTGTTCGACGTGCGCTACGCGGGCAAGTCGGGGCAACTGGACTGGGACGCCGAGGCGATGCTGCAGACGGGGCACATCGGGCCGGACACGATCGGCGCATGGGCGTTCGGTACGCTGGGCGGCTACACGTTCACGCAGACGCCGGGCACGCCGCGCATCGGCATTCAGGTCGACGGCGCGTCGGGCGACAGGCATCCCGGCGACGGGCGCATGGGCACCTTCAACCCGCTGTTCCCGAACGGCTACTACTTCACGCTTGCCGGCTACACGGGCTACAGCAACCTGATTCACGTGAAGCCGTCGCTGACGTTCAAGCCGGCCAGCAACGTGACGGTGCTGACCGCGGTCGGTTTCCAGTGGCGCGCGACGACGGCCGACGCGATCTACGGACAGGGGATGTCGGCCGTGCCCGGCACGGCTGGAAAGGGCGGCGGATGGACGGGCATGTATGCGCAGGCGCGCGTGGACTGGCTCGTGAACGCGAACGTGGCGCTGGCCGTCGAGGCCGTGCACTTCCAGCTTGCCGACTCGATTCGCGCGCTCGGCGCGCGCAATGCCGACTACGTGGGCATGGAAGCCAAGTTCGGCTGGTAACGCGGCGCGCCGTGCGATTCAGTGCGGCGCGCGAGCCGGCGCTTCGGCGGCATCCGTGAACGCGCGCGGCGCGGCGCGTTCGTGTCGTCGTCTTCGTGCGTATCGCAACGATGCGCCGCATGCCGCTCGCATTCCATCTGCCGACCGACGGCATGGAGCGCGCCGGGTGGCCGCCTTCGGAACGATTCATGTGTCGCTCAGGATTATTCCGGATCCCGACGGGTAAGCTCGGTGTCACGGCATGACGTCGACTAAGCAACGTGCTCGAGCGCGTCGCGAACAGGCGGTATAGGGTCGGCGCCGCGCACATCGCGTTTCCCGGGCTCGGGCACTTGCGCAAGGACGGCGAACGGTACGACCGGGTGCCGCTCAACTACGATGCGACGCCGCTGCAATAGCGTGAGAAATAGCGAGAGAAACAGCGAGAGAAACAGCGTGTGAGCGTGCCTCCGGCACGGGCGGCTCAGCGCGACACGCCGCGCCGCCATGCGCCGGGCGGATGGCCGACGATGCGCGCGAAGACGCGGTTCAGGTGGCTCTGATCCGCGAAGCCGCAGACCACCGCGATTTCCGCGAGCGTCATGTCGGTTGTCTCGATCAGCTGGCGGGCATGGGCCACGCGCTGTTCGAGCAGCCATTGATGCGGTGTGCGCCCGGTCGTTCGCGAGAACGCGCGAATGAAATACCCGCGCGACAGCTCGCATTCGTTCGCGACTTCCTCGATCGACACGCCGAGATCCGCTTTCTCCATCAGAAGCTCTTTCGCGAGCGCGACCTTGGCCGGCGACAGCACGCCCTTGCGCTGCAGGTCGCGCGCGCGCGCATTGCCGTAACGGCGGGCCAGGTGCGTGCCCATCGCGAGCCCCATCTGCTCGACGAACAACGCGTTCAGCGCGCCGGACCCATCGAGGCTGTCGGCGACCGCGTGCGCGAGGTGGCCCAGCACCGCGTCCTGCACGTCGGGCGCGCAACTCAGGCCGCCGATTTCGAGGCCGTCGTGCTCGCGGCCGAGGTCGTCCAGGTAGCGATGCGAAAGCTCGACGAGGACGAAGTCGAACTTGCCGTACAGGTCGGCGCGGAAATTCCGCGAAAAGTCGCGAACGTAGATCGAGTTGTGCTGAAACCACCGCTCGGATTTGTCGGAGCCGCGATAGATCGTTCGCCGGTGACCGCCATTCAGCGACACGCCGACCAGGAAGCCGCGATCGCTGGCCGCCATCTCGATGCGCTCGAACTGTTCGCCGCGCATGCATTTGCGGTGAAGCGTCAGGCCGCCTGCGGACCTTTCAATATCCTTGGACAGCAGGTTCGACACGCATCCGAGCGTGTCTTTCGGCGGTGCCGCCGGTGGCATGACGAGGGGATTGGGCATGTCGGAAAATCCTTCGGAGTGGGACGGCGGGCGAGCGTCCTTGCGTCCGGTACATACTGCGGGCCGGATAGGCCGAAGATAACTTGAACAAATGTCCACTGCTTGACGAAATGCTTGCAGCGGACTGCTGCGCGCGGTGCCGGGGCACGATCGGCACGCAAACGCGCGATATCGCAATGATATCGCCCGATCCGCATTTTCGCGGCGCCTGATCGGCCGCCGCCGCCGGCGCGGGGCATCAGCGCATTTTCCTTCAAGATTTCTGAAAATACCGGGTTTACACTTGGCCTACTTTTTTTCGAGACTTTGAACCCGCCCTGAAGGGCAGGCCGGGTGCGGACTCCCGCCCCGGTGATCTGCTGCGTTCACATGGCGGTCATCGTGGGGAACCTGGAGGCGGCCATGATCCAGATCGGCGCTTTATCGGTGGATTTCGAGCAGCGGGACATTCGCCGTCACGGCGCGTCGCTGCGTATTGGCGCGCGCGCGCTCGACATACTTGAAGTACTGCATCGCGCCAACGGTTCCGTCGTGTCGAAGGACGACATCATGGATGCCGTCTGGCCCGGCCTGATCGTCGAGGAAAACCGGCTGCAGGTGCATGTCGCGACGTTGCGCAAGGCGCTCGGCGCGAGCCGCGACCTGATCAAGACCGTCCCGGGCCGCGGGTACCTGCTGATCGCGAATCCGCCCGTCGCGCACGCGGTGGCGCCGCGCCCGGCTGACGCGGCACCGGACGCCGAAGCGGCGCACCCGACTCCGTTCGTCGGGCGCCGGGCCGAGATCGAGCAGATCGTCGACATGATCGACCGCGTGCCGGTCGTCACGCTCGTCGGCGCGGGCGGCATCGGCAAGACGAGCCTGGCCGACCGGGTGGCGCACGTGCTGCGCAGCCGGGCCGGCGAGCGCGTGCTGTTCGTGGAACTGGCGCGCGCCGCGACGCACGACGACGTGCTGCTCGCGATTGCCGCGGAACTGGGGCTCGAAACGGACCGCGTGCCGGCCGTCGGCCGGATCGGCGATGCATTGGCCGTCTCGCGCTGCCTGCTCGTGCTCGACAACGCGGAGCACGTCGTCGACCTGGTTGCCGACCTCGTCGAGTCGCTGACGGCGCGTGCCGCGCCGTTGCGGGTGCTCGTGACGAGTCGCGAACCCCTGCATATCTCGATCGAAGCCGTGTTTCGCGTGAGTCCGCTGGCGGTGCCCGACGGCGCGGCAACGGCCGACGAGATCGTGCGTCATGCGGCCGTCGAGTTGTTTCTGGCGCGCATTCGCGCGGCCACGCCCGATTGCGTGGTCGACGCAGCCGGCATCAGGCTGGTCGGCGATATCTGCCGGCGGCTCGACGGGCTTCCGCTCGCCATCGAACTGGCTGCCGCGCGCGTGGCGACGCTCGGGCTCGAGATCGTTGCATCGCGTCTCGACGACCGGCTGAACCTGCTGACGGGCGGGCTGCGCTCCGCATTGCCGCGCCATCAGACGCTGCGCGCGACGTTCGACTGGAGCTACGTGCTGCTGGATCCTGCCGCGCGTGCGCTGTTTCGCCGGATGGCGTGCTTCGTCGGCCCGTTCACGTTCGATGCCGCCCGCGAAGTCGCGATGGATCCCGACATGTCGCCCGCCGACATGACCGCGGTGCTCGGCGAACTGGTCGCGAAGTCGCTCGTGACCGTCGAGTTCAACGGCGCGCAGGCGCGCTATCGCCTGACCGAATCCACGCGCGCGTACGCACTCGAGAAATTGCACAACGAGGGCGAGTTCGAGCGCATCGCCGAGCGTCATGCGCGCCATGAACACGCGCAAGCGGAAGCCCGCGCGTCGGCTCACGCGCAAGCCACGCGCGTGGCCGATACGCCCGCGGCGCTCGAGCCGCCCGTCCCGGAAGCCGACGCATTGGCGCTCGCGTTGCGGGAGCCGGCGCGGATGCGCGACGCGTCGATACCGGCGCGGCGCGCGCTCGATGCAATCGACGCCGGCGCGCTCGGAGCCGTCGATGCGGCGCGCGAGATGCGGTTGCGCGCCGCCTACGCGTCGGCGCTGCTGCATACGGACGGCGATACGCAGACGGTCGCCGCGATGTGGGAGCGCACGCTCGGTCTCGCCGGGCGGGTCGGCGACGACGCATTCGACGCATGTGCGCTGGTCGGGCTGTGGAACACGATGCTGGCGCGCGCCGACATTCCCGAATCGCTGCGCTATGCGATGCGCTTCGAGCGGGCCGCCGAGCGGCGCGGCGACCGATCGCAACGGGTGCTGGCGAACGCGATGGTCGCGACTTCGCTGCATTACTTCGGCGAGCATGCGCAGGCGCGCGAGCGGCTGGAGGCGGCAACGGCCGAGCTGGCCGAGGCGGGCGAGGCGTCTTGCGCGGTAGCGGCGCTCGGCGTCGACGTTGCGACGCTCGGCCGGACGATGCTGGCGCGGCTCGTCTGGATGCAGGGCGAGCCGGAATATGCGATGCGGCTCTGTGCGCAGGCGGTCGAATCCGCGCGGCGCAGCGGGTCGGCGCTGGCGTCGTGCATCGTGCTCGGCGCCGCGGCCGTGCCGATCGCGTTGCGTTACGGCGATCACGACGTGATCTCCGACTATCTCGCGGCGCTGCGATCGGCCGCCGAGGCGAACGGGTTCGACATCTGGCTCAGCCACGCGGAATGCCTTGCCGGGCAGTTCGACATGCAGGCCGGCCATCCCGGCGCCG
Source organism: Burkholderia sp. Bp9031 (assembly GCF_003857965.1). Taxonomy (NCBI): domain Bacteria; kingdom Pseudomonadati; phylum Pseudomonadota; class Betaproteobacteria; order Burkholderiales; family Burkholderiaceae; genus Burkholderia; species Burkholderia sp. Bp9031. The sequence continues at coordinate 23,987 of NZ_QTPW01000038.1, read as the reverse complement.
GGCTGGCGCGGCTCGAGCCCGCGCTGCGACGCATCGAGGCGAGCGGATGCCGGCGCCTGCTCGCGCCGCTGGTGGTCGCGTATGCGGAAGGGCTGACGCGCACGGGTCGCGCCGCCGAGGCCGGCGCGAAGCTCGACGCGACGCTCGCGTGCTGTCGCGCGCGAGGCGAGCATCTGTTCGTGCCGGAACTGCTGCGGGTCAGGGGGCTGGTGATGCTCGAACAGGCGCGCACGGCCGACGCGGAGCGCGCGATCGCGTGCGAGGCGGACGGGCACCGGCATCTGCGGATGGCGATCCAGGCCGCGAACGCGCAGGGCGCGGCAATGTGGGCGCTGCGCGGCACGCTCGATCTCGCCGATCACCTGATCGAGCGCGGGCATATCGCGCAGGCGTCGTCGCTGGTGGCCAACCTGTCCGGGCACGTCGACCCGCAATCGCGCGCGTTCGACGTGCGCCGCCTGGCGCGGGTGAAGAGCTTCATCCGCCCGGAGACGACGCAGCCGGCGGGCGATGCGCGCATGCGGCACGAGACCGCCGACGCAATGCAATCGGCGGCATGACGGCGCGTGCGGACCGCACGGGACACGCCCGCGCACCGCGGCCGGCCGATCGTTCAATATTCAAGGGAGGGTGGATGGTCCGTGTAACGTCAAACCGCAGGCATGCCGCGCGCGGTCGCATGCCGGCCTGCGGCGCGAGCGGGGAGGCTGACGGTGCTTAGGGCGACGCAATGCGCGGAATCGGCGGACCTCATCGTCTACAACGGCAAGATCGCGACGCAGGACGACACGCAGTCGTTCGTGACCGCGCTCGCGGTGAAGGACGGCCGGATTCTCGCAGCCGGCAGCGGACACGAGGTCATGCGCCATGCACGCGAGCACACGCTTCACATCGACCTGAACGGCCGCACCGTGATCCCGGGGCTGAACGACTCGCACTTGCACGTGATCCGCGGCGGCCTGAATTTCAACCTGGAACTGCGCTGGGACGGCGTGCCGACACTGGCCGAGGCGCTCTGCATGCTGCGTCGCCAGGTACTGCGCACGCCGGCGCCGCAGTGGGTGCGCGTCGTCGGCGGCTGGACCGAATTCCAGTTCGCGGAAAAGCGCGGGCCGACGGCCGCCGAACTCAACGCGATCGCGCCCGATACGCCGGTCTTCGTGATGCATCTGGGCGACAGCGCGCTGCTGAACGCCGCCGCGCTGCGCGCGATCGGCTATGGCCGCGACACGTCCGATCCGCCCGGCGGCGAGATCCAGCGCGATCGTGCCGGCCGGCCGACCGGCATGCTGATCGCCCGCCCGGACATGGCCGTCCTGCACGCGGCGCTCGAGAAGGGCCCCAGGCTCGGTTTCGACGAGCAGATGAATTCGATGCGGCACTTCATGCGCGAACTCAACCGCCTCGGCGTGACCAGCGCGATCGACGCCGGCGGCGATTTGCAGGCCTATCCGGACGATTACGCCGCGATCATGGCGCTCGCCGAGCGCGGGGAGATGACGGTGCGCATCGCATACAGCCTGTTCGCGCAGCACCCGGGGCACGAAACCGACGACTACGCGCGCTGGATGACGCTGGCGAAGCCCGGCGACGGCGATGCGTTTCTGCGGATGAACGGCGCCGGCGAACTGCTGGTGTATTCCGCGGCCGATTTCGGCAATTTCCTCGAACCGCGTCCGGAGCTGCCCGACGCGCTCGAGGCGGAACTGACCGCGGTCGTCCGGCTGCTGGTCGGGCGCCGCTGGCCGTTCAGGCTGCATGCGACGTACGACGAGTCGATCGGCCGCTTCCTGAACGTGCTCGAAGCCGTGAACCGCGACGTTCCGTTCGACGGCCTGCGCTGGTTCTTCGATCATTGCGAGACGATTTCGGATGCGAACATCGCGCGCATCGCGGCGCTCGGCGGCGGCGTGACGGTCCAGCACCGGATGGCGTTTCAGGGCGAGTACTTCGTCGCGCGCTATGGCGCGCAAGCCGCCACGCGCACACCGCCGATCCGCGCGATGCTGCAGGCCGGCCTGCCGGTCGGCGCCGGCTCCGATGCGACGCGCATCGCGAGCTACAACCCGTTCGTGTCGTTGTACTGGATGGTGTCCGGGCGCACGGTCGGCGGTACCGTGCTTTACCCGGAAGAGAACCGGCTGAGCCGGATGGAGGCGCTGCGCCGCTATACGGTCGGCAGCGCGTGGTTCTCGAACGAAGACGATCGCAAGGGTGCGCTGGTACCCGGCCGGTATGCGGATTTCGCGGTGCTGACGGACGACTACTTCACGATCGACGAGCCGCGCATCAAGCATCTGTCGTCGGTCCTGACGATCGTCGACGGCAAGGTCGTGCACGCGGACGACGAATTCGCGCCGCTGGCGCCGCCGCCGCTGCCGGTGAGTCCCGCGTGGTCGCCCGTGGCCGAGTTCGGCGGCACCGGCGGGCGGCGTCCGGCCGCGTCGGCGCAGCCGCGCGCCGCGGCCGATACCGGCCGCGAGACCGGTTTCGTGCGCGCATACGGACGCCGTTTCGTGCGGCGCCTGCATGCGGCCGCAACGGAACGCGTCGAGCCGTACGACGCATTCGGTTGCCTCGGCGCGGCCTTTTAGGCGATGGATGCCGGCACGTGCGACGGCCAGCTCGACCCGTGCCGAGCGAAGAATAAGCAACTTTCCGGCCCCGGCACGGGGCAGAAGAAGGAGACGAGATGAGTGCTGCGCACACGTGCGCGCCGGCAGATGACGAAGTCGCGGGCGTCCGCATTCCGAGGACGACGGTCGCGATCGAGGCCGCGGAAGCCGCGCGCGCGTCGCTGCCGCGCGCGATTGCCGATCACGCTTGCCGGGTATTCGTGCTCGCATCGCTCGCCGCGCGCGATGCTCGCGATGCGAGCGAAAGGTGCGATGCCGAGGCGCTGTACGTGGCCGCGATGTACGCGAACATGGGCTTGAGTCCCGCGTATTGCCGCTCGACCGCGCGCTACGAACTCGACAGTGCCGATGCCGCGCACGCGTTCCTGCTGCGGCACGGGTCGCCGCAGCCCATGTGCGACGACGTATGGCGCGCAATCGCGCTGCATACGACGCCCGGCGTGGCCGCCCGCGTGTCGCCGCTGGCGCGCGCATTGTCGTCCGCGGTCGCGACGGACCTGATGGCCACCGGCTTCGAGGCGTATTCCGCCGACGCGCGCCGTGCGCTGCTCGCCGCGTACCCGCGCGGCGACGGGTTCGGCGCCGCGTTCCTCGACGCGGTCGCGCGCGGGGTCGCGCACCGGCCGGCATCGACGTTCGGCACCTGGAGCGCCGACGTGCTCGAGCGGGCCGATCCGGACTTTCACCGGCCGAATTTCTGCGGACGCGTGCTGGGCGCGCGCTGGAACGACGCCTGAAGGGGCCGTTGCGAAGAGGCGGGCGGCTTTGGCCGCAGCCGGCATGTCCGGCCGGGCATTGCGCCGGGCCGCCGGGCCGCGGCCGCGGCCGCGTTCAGCCGCGCTGGCCCTGCAGCGTCGGAATCTGCGCGAACAGGGTCGCCAGCCAGTCGACGAAGATCTTGAGCTTGACGGGCGTATGCCGATTGGGCGGATACAGGATCGAGATCGGCCGGGGCGGCGCGTTGAAATCGGTCAGCACCTCGCGCAACCGTCCCGATTTCAGGTACGGCTCGACCAGGTACAGCGACGTCTTGATCAGGCCGATGCCCGCGACGCCGCATTCGATGTAGGTATCGGCATCGTTGACCGCGACTGTGCCGCACATCTGCACGATGCGCGTTTCGCCGTCGACGACGTAGTCCCACGGCCGCGGCCGGCCGGTGTCGGCCGAGATGTGGGTGACCGCGACATGCTGCGCGAGATCGTCGACCGTTTCGGGCGCGCCGCATCGATCGAGATACGCGGGGGCCGCGCACGTGCAGGTGGTCAGGCTGCCGATCCGCTTCGCGATCATGCCCGAGTCGTCGAGCGCCCCGATGCGCACCACGCAGTCAACGCCCTCGCCGACGAGGTCGATCTGGCGATCGGTCACGCCGAGTTCGATCGAGATGTTCGGATGGGCGGCGAGAAACGCGGGCAGCGCCGGCACCATGATCTGCTTGGCCATGGCGGGCGGCAGGTTCACTTTCAGGCGGCCGCGCGGCACGTTGCGCGCCTGCGATACCGCCGCTTCCATGTCGTCGATTTCGCGCAGCACCCCGACGCAGCGTTCGTAGTAGGCCTGCCCGTCCTCGGTCAGCGAGATGCGGCGGGTCGTGCGGTTCAGCAGCCGGCAGCCGAGGTGCTGTTCGAGCGTGCTCAGCAGGGCGGACACGCGCGGCGTGGTGAGCCCGGTCGTATCCGACGCGCGCGTGAAGCTGCCCGTTTCGACGATGCGCGTAAACACGCGCATCGAAAGCAAGGTATCCATCGTTCAGAAATCTCCAGCCTGTCGAGAGTCGGCGCCGGTTCGTGCCGGCGCGATCGGTTATGTGATGCCGCTATGCGTCGATACGCTTCCTGAGTCCTTCGCCGGCAAACGGCATGTCGCGCGGGCGCTGGCCGGTCGCGTCGAAGATCGCGTTGGCGAGCGCGCCGGCGGTCGGCCCCATCGACGCTTCGGCCGCGCCGAGAAACGGTGCGCCGGGACGGTTGATCAGGTGCACCTTCACGCTTTGCGGCGCGGCCTGGAAACGCAGGATCGGATAGCTGCTCCAGTCGAAGCTGCGGATGCGCTGCGTGTCGTAGTTCAGCGCCTCGTACAGTGTCCAGCTGGCGGCCTGCACGATGCCGCCCTCGATCTGGTTGCGGATGCCGTCCGGCGACACGATCTGACCGGCATCGACGGCGACCTCCGCGCGATCGAGAATAACCTGTCCGGTTTCTGGCACAACGGTGATTTCAACCGCCATTGCGACATAGGCCATCAGGTTCTTGTACTTGCCGAACGCGAACCCGACGCCGCGGTTGCGTGCGCGCGGCGGCCGCGGCCATCCGAAGTGCGACGCGACGAGCCGGATCACCTGCTGCGCGCGGTGGTCCTGCATGTGGCGCAGCCGGAATTCGACGGGATCGATGCCGGCCGCGTGCGCGAGCTCGTCCATGAAGCTTTCGATCGACCAGACGTTCGTATGCGCGCCGAGCGAGCGCATGGCCGACGTCTGCAGCGGCATCGTCGGCGAGAAGTGATTCACGATATGCATGTTCGGGAGCGCATACAGCGGGATCGCATTGCGATCGCCGCCGCCCTCGGGCTGCAGCATCGGCGTCGACGGCGCGGGGACGAACGGCGGCTCGAGCATCCGCGCGGGCAGCAGCCGGCCGGCATTGACGATGCGTTCGTTGTGCGAGCTGCTCCACAGCGCGTACTTCCAGTCGACGATACGGCCGCCGGCGTCGAGCGACGCGCTGATTTCGGTGACCATGGCCGGCGTGAAGTGATCCCACGTGTGCTCCTGCTCGCGCATCCATTGAACGCGGATCGGCTTGCCGGGCATCGCGGCCGCGATCAGCGCCGCATGCGCGGCGGCATCGTCCGCGCCGTTGTGCCCGTAGCAGCCGGAGCCCTCGGTGTGAATGCAGCGGATCGCCGCCTTCGGCATCGACAGCATCTCGGCGAGCGCGTCGCGCAGCGGATAGACGCCTTGCGAGTGGGTCCACACGGTCAGCATGCCGTTCTCGAGATGCGCGACCGAACAGGACGGCCCGATCGAGCCGTGCAGCAGGTAGTTCTTCCGGAACGTGGCGCTCAGCGTCTTCGCCGCGGGCGCGGCGGCCGCACGCGTATTGGCGATCTCGATGTTTTGCGTGGCGATGCGCTTCAGGTCTTCATGGACGGTTGCGCGATCCGGCAACGCGCGGCCCGCCGACCAGCGGCTGCCGGCGGCCAGCGCGCGCTGCGCGACGACCGCCTGCCATTCGCCCTGTGCGACGACGGCAAGCATGCTGCCGTTGCGCACGATCCGCACGACGCCCGGCATCTTCAGGATCGCGGCTTCGTCGAACGACTGCAGCTTCGCGTCGTACACCGGCGGCATCACGACGCGCGCATGCAGCATGCCGGGCAGTTCGATGTCCTGCACATAGCTGACGCCGCCCGTGACCTTGTTCGGGATGTCGACGCGCGGCAGCGACGTGCCGATCACGGCGAACGTCGACGGCGGCTTGAGCGGCGACGTCGGCGTCGCGTTGCGGTGCAGGTCGACGATGCGGACCGCGTCGCCATAGCGCATCGTGCGGCCGTCCGGCGCCTTGATGAGCGCGTCGGCGACCGTGAGCGAGCGCGGATCGACGCCGAACTGCTTCGCCGCGCCGTCGACCAGCAGCGCGCGCACCTGCGCGGCGGCGTTCAGCAGCGCGGAGCCGCTGTCCGCCATCGTATGGCTGCCGGCGGTCAGGCCTTCGTCCGGCGATGCGCCGGTGTCGGCGGTCAGGAACGTGATCAGCGAGGGCTTCATGTTCAGCTCCTCGGCCGCCACCTGCAGCAGCGCGGTGCGCACGCCGGTGCCCAGCTCGACCTTGCCCGTGAATACGGTGACCTTGCCATCGGGCGCGATCTTGATCCACGCATCGAGCAGCGGGTTCGTCTTCAGGCTGCCGGCCAGCGTTTCGGTGGCTTTGGCTACGTGGACGGCCGCGCCTTCGTCCGCGATCACGACCTCGGCGGCGGCGCGAGCGGCCGGCGCGAGACTGAACGCGACGAACAGCGCGCCCGAGACCATGAAGTGCCGGCGGCTTTCGTCGATGTCGTCGGGTGCGTTCATCAGAGCCCTTTGGTGATCGTGACCGGAGCGCCGGCCGGTTGCGGATCCGGCAGGCCCGCGACCTGGCGCACGGCCGCCAGGATCCGCAGGTGGGTGCCGCAGCGGCACAGATTCGGTTCCATGTGGGTACGCAGTTCGCGTTCGGTCGGTTTCGGGTTGCGTTCGAGCAGTGCCTGCGCGCGCATGATCATGCCGGCGATGCAATAGCCGCACTGCGCCGCCTGGTGATCGATGAACGCCTGCTGAAGCTTGCCCGGCCGCTCGGCGGTGCCGAGGCTCTCGAGGGTTCTGACGCTGCGCGCGCCGACCGCGGAGACCGGGAGCAGGCACGAGAACGTCGGCTTGTCGTCGACGATCACGGTACAGGCGCCGCACTGTCCGAGGCCGCAGCCGAACTTTGCGCCGTGCAGGTGCAGGTCGTTGCGCAGCGCATAGAGAAGCGGCGTGGACGGATCGATGTCGAGCGTGTGCCGCGCACCGTTGACGGTGAGGGTGATCATCGCGTGCTGTCCTCCTTTCTGAGCTTCGCCGCCATGGCTTCGATGCCGTTCCACGCGGGGCGATCCGAGTACGCTTCGCGGATATAGGCGGCGAGGTCCGCGATCTGGCGGTCGTCGTACTGGTCGATGAACGACGGCATGTAGTTGAGCGTGTCCTCGCCATGCCAGCCGATGCCGTTGAACATCATCTGGATCGCGTTGCGCGGCGTGTCCGCGGCGACCGCCGTGCTGAACGCGAGCGTCGGCCGCTCGCCGATCGACTGCATCGGCGCCGCCGGCCCGTGGCACTGCGCGCACGATGCCTGGAACAGGACCGCACCGCGTTGTCCGGCGGGCGTCGCGGGCGGGCGCGCGGCTTCGACTGCGCTGGCTCGCGGGCTGGCCGGCTTCTGGATCGACAGGATGTACGCGGCGATCGCCTCGACGTCGTCCACGGGCACGGTCGCGAGATCGCGCGTGACGGGCAGCATCGGTCCGGCGGCCGCGCCGTGCTCGCTCGCGCGGCCGGTGCGCAGGTACGTCACCAGTTGCGCCTGCGTCCACGGTCGTGCCGCATTGGCGAGCGTATTGAGCGGCGGCGCTTCCCAGCCGTCGACGATGCCGCCGTCGAACGCCTTGCCCGCCTGTTCGCCGCCGATCGCATTCAGCGGCGAATGACAGGATGCGCAGTGGCCGAGACCGTCGACAAGCATCTTGCCGCGATTCCACTGCGCGGATTGCGACGGGTCCGGCGCGTACGCACCTTCGCGCAGGAACAGGACGTTCCAGAACGCGACCAGCGGACGGAAGTTGAGCGGGAAGATCAGCGCGTTCTTCGGTGTCCTTGCCTGAACCGGCTCGCGCGTCATCAGGTACGCGTAGGCGGCCGTGATGTCGTCGTCGGACATGCGCGTGAAATGAATGTACGGGAAGGCCGGGTAGAGCGGATGACCGTCGCGGGCGATCCCGGTGCGCAGCGCACGCGCGAAGGCGTCGCGCGACCAGCGGCCGATGCCGGTATCGGCGTCCGGCGTGATGTTGGTCGCGTAGATCGTGCCGAACGGCGTCGCGAGCGGCAGCCCGCCGGCGAACGGCTTGCCGTCCTTCGCCGTATGGCAGACGACGCAATCGCCGAGTGCGACCACGCGCGCGCCGGCCCGCACGAGTTGCGGATCGAACGACGCACGGGCGGGCGGATCGATCGGCGCGATCGACGGTCGGATCATGACGGCTGCCGCGATCGCCAGGCCGGCGACCGCGACGCCAGCCAAGCCGGACCAGAGTCGTTTGTGCTTCATGCGCGCTCCGCGCGAATCGGCTGCTCGTGCCTGATTCGACGTGCGGGACGATGTGCGGCTGAAATCATGCGTCACTCCAGGATGGGCGCCAGGCGCAGGCAAACGCCCGCGCGACGGCTCGTGAAAGCAGTCTACGCGTGCGCTGGCACCATTTCCTGAAGCTGCGCTGAAACGTTCTGAAGTTAGCGCGTCGTGGTTACCGGCAGCCGGAACGTCAGTGTGGTACCGCCGCCGGTGCGCGGCGCGGCCTCGAGCGTGCCGCCGTGCGCCTCGATGATCGAGCGGCAGATCGCGAGGCCCATCCCCATGCCGTGCGACTTCGTCGTGAAGAAGGGATCGAAGATCTGGCCGGCGATGCCGGCGTCGATGCCGGCACCGCGATCGGCGATGCGGATGATCACGTGGCCGTCTCCGGCGTGCGACGCGACGTCGAGTTCGCGCGACGCGGCCGGGCCGTCCATCGCGTCGAGCGCGTTGGTGACCAGGTTCAGGATCACCTGCTGGATCTGCGTGCGATCGGCCATCACGCGGATGTCGTCGCAGTGCAGGTCGACGCGCAGTGCGACCTGCTTGGCGTCGATTTCGGGCGCCGTGAGATGCAGCATGTCGCGAATCAGCGCGTCGATCGCGAGCGGGGCCAGCGCGAGCGGCGCCTGGCGGGCGAGCGATCGCAACGCGCGGACGATGTCGGCGGCCCGCACGCCGGACGCGCGAATGTCCTCGAGGCTCGCGAGCGCTTCGCCGAGGTCGGGCTGCGTGCCGCGCAGCCAGCGCATGCAGGCACCCACGCTCGTCACGATGCTGGTGAGCGGCTGGTTGATCTCGTGCGCGATCGACGCGGCCAGTTCACCCATCACGGTCACGTGCGCGGTGCGTGCGAGCTCGGTCCGCGCGTGCCGCAGCGCGGCCTCCGTCTCGAGCCGGCGCGCGTTCTCGTCGATCAGTTCCGCATAGAGCCGTGCGGATTCGAGCGCGTTGGCCGCCTGCGGCGCCAGTACTTCCAGCATCGCGATGCGCCGCGGGGAAAACACGCCGTTGGTCAACGCATTCTCGAGATAGAGCACGCCGATCAGCGCGCCCTGTTTCAGCAGCGGCAGGCAGACCAGCGAGCGCGTCGGATGCGCGCGCAGGCTGTCGACGTGATCGGGTGAGCCTTCGCGTTGCGCGTTCGCGAGCACGACCGGCTTGCGGGTTCGCACGGCGGTGTTCAGGATCGACAGCGGCACGTCGTCGTCGGTGGGTTCGCGGCGCGCAATGTCGACGTTGACATCGCTGCCGGCGATGCGCGCGGTTGCCTCGATCGTCAGCCGGTCGTGCCGTGCGAGCAGCAGCAGGCCGTAGCGCGCGCCCGCATAGACGATCATGTTGCGCATCAGCGTCTGGATCAGGCGCTCCAGCACGATTTCCTCGGACAGCGAGTGCGCGGCGCGCATCGCGAGCGCTAGATCGAGATCCTCGCGCGCGGGCACGGCCGGCTCGCCCGGCAACGGATCCATCACGAGGAACGGGTGCTGCGACTCCAGCGCCTGCGTCTTGCCGGTCGCGCCCCAGCGCCGGTAGCACGCATGCGCGAGCCGCAGGTGATGGCGGCCCGGACCGCTCAGCCCGAGCGACGCGGCGTGGCGCGCGGCCAGCTCATGCGCGAGCGCCTGTTCATGCACGAAACCGCGCTCCGCCGCGAGGCTGGCGGAGGCTTCGTACTGCTGCATCGCGACGACATGCTCGCCGCGCACGCGCGCGAACTCGGCGTCGATCAGCGCGAGCTTGTTGCGGAACGTCGCCGGATTCCGTTCGCTCCACGCGGCGAAGCGCGCGCGCTGCGGCGCGAAGCGTTCGAGCAGCCGGTCGGGCGGCGTGGTGCCGCCGTCGCTCGCGATGCCCGCCAGCACGCCGAACAGCTGGAAGTCGGACTGCATGATGTGGGCGGGCGTCGACCACGCGAAAGGTGCGGCCGCATCGAGCGAGGCGCGCGCGGCGTCCGCGTCGCCGAAGATGAACGCCGCCTGGCCGGCGAGCACGTCGGTCCAGAACTGCAGCACCGACATCGGCGTCCTGGTCGACGCACGGGTGCGCCAGGTGCCGATCGGCCGGTCGAAGCCGAGCTGCAGCGCGTCGACGAATTCCGACTGCGTGGAAACGAGGTCGACGATGTCGTCGTAACGCGCGCCGCGCGCGATCTTCAGCAGCGGATCGATCTCGTCGCGGATCGCGGGCAGCGCTTCGCCCATCGACAGCAGGTCGCTGACGATGTGGTTGCAGCTGTAGCACATCCAGCGCAGCTCGGCACTCGCGTTGCCCGCCGCCTTCGCATCGCGCGCGCATTCGAGTGCATACGACAGCGGCCGGGTCCAGACGCTGACCTGGTCGAGCGCGATCAACGTCGCGGAGCGATAGCGCTCGAACCCGTGGCGGTCGACCAGCGCGAGCGCGACCTGCGCGAATTCGAAACCCTCTTCGTACGCATCGCGATGCTGGGCGATGCTGACGCCGTACCACGCGAGGCCCTGCACCGACGCGGCGGTGACGCCGTGGCGCAGGGTCAGCCGGACCATGGTCGCGAAATGCAGCAGCATCAGCCCGCCGCTCGGATAGAACATCGCGGCTTCGAGCGCGGTCAACAGCGCCATCGTGGCTTCCACGCGCGTGTCGGTCATCACGGGCAAGTCGACGAGGGTGCGGATGGCGCGGCCGTCGAGCGCCTCCTGCACCGCGTCGCAGGCCGCCGCGAGATCGGCCTCGACCGGTTCGGCGGGCAGTTCCACGCCGAGCAGCGCCAGCCCGGCCAGCGCGACGTCGACGGCCTGCCGGTAGCGCGACTCCACCGTGAGTTGCGCGGCTTTCAGCCGGTGGGCCTCGGCACGGTCGGCCGGCGTGCGCGTACGCGCCATGAGCTCGTCGATCGCGGTGGCCGCCTGCGCGGTTTCGCCGGTGGCGAGGAGCAGGCCGCAGCGAAGGATGCCGATCCGGCTCGCGAGACCATAATGCTGCGGCCACGCCTGCGGGCCGAGCAGCGATTGCGCGGACGCGAGAAACGACAGCGCGCGATCGCGCGCGGCGGCCGGCGCTGCCGCCTGCGCGGCCGCGACCAGCACCTCCGCGAACGCGAGCGCGAGCGTGTGCTCGAGCGGCGCGGCTTTCGCCTGCTCGATCTGGGTGGCCAGGGCGAGCAGGCAGTCGGTCGACGAACGGTCCAGGCGGGCGAGCATCGCGGCGGCGATCCGGGTATGGCGCAGCGCGCGCTCCGCGCGGTCGGTGAGCGCGTACACGGCCTCGAGGATGCGGTCGTGAACGAAACGCCAGCGGTTGCCGGCATGCGACACGAGGCCGGCCTGACGCGCCGGGTCCATCCAGAAACTGAGTTCCGCGCGCGTCTTGCCGGCGGCGGCGCACAGCAGCGCATCGTCGGCGTCGATGCCGATGCAGGCCAGCAGCGACAGCAGCATTCTCGATTCGTGCGGCAGCCGCCGCATCCGGATCTCGAGCAGGCTGACGACGTTCTCGCTCAGGGAGCGCGCGTCGATATCGACCGAAGACCATTGCCATGTCTGCCGCGCCGCGTCGTAGTCGAGCAGCCGCTCGTCGATCAGCGTACGCAGCAGTTGCTGGATGTGGAACGGATTGCCGCCGGTGTTGCGGTGAACGATGTCGCTCAGCCCGGACAGCCGATCCGGCGTGTCGCGGAGCATGGCGGCCAGCATGTGAGGGACCTCGGCGGCGCCGAGCGGCGCGAGCGTCAGGGTCGACACGCGCGTGCGGTCGAGCTGCTGCAGGAAGCGGCGGAAGGCCGGCGTGAGATCGTGCTGCGGCCCGCTCCGATAACCGGCGACGATACAGAAATTTGCCGGCGGGTCGGCCGCGATCGATGCGAGAAGCGCGAGCGTCGCGTCGTCGGCCCACTGGATGTCGTCCAGCGTCACGACCAGCGGTTCGGCCGGCGCCGCGAACGCGCGGAAAGCGTTCACGACGATCTGGCAGAGCCGGAATGCCGGAATCGCATCGGCATGGTCGAACACGACGGGCTCGACATCGAGCAGCCATGTGATCTCCGGGAAGATGCGCGCCAGCAGGCTGGCCTGACGGCCCACGCAGTCGTGCAGCCGCGCGGCGATCGCCGCCATTTCGTCGTGCCGGGCCAGCGTACTGCCGAACAGCGCGCGCAACGCCTGCAGCACGGGCGCGTAGGGCCGGGCGGGCTGGAACTGGTCGACCTTCGCCGACGCGCACCATGCGGTGCGCGACGCGGCACGCACGTCGCGCGTGAAAGCCTCGATCAGCGCGGTCTTGCCGATGCCGGCCGCTCCGTCGATCAGGACGATGGCCGCCTCGCCGGTCCGCGCGACGGTCGCGCGTATCGCATCGAGCCGGCGGGACTCGTGCTCGCGGCCGACCAGCAGGTCGGCCGTGTGCAAGCCGGCGAGCGGATCGCTGCCGCCGAGCGTGAACGGCTCCACGAGGCCAGAGGCCAGCCCGTCGTGCCGGATGCGTTCGAGATCGCGCTGCACCGTTTCGCAGGACGGGTAGCGGTCGGCAGGTTCCTTCGCGATCAGCTTCAGGATCAGCTCGCTCAGGATGGCCGGCACGTCTTCGCGAAAGGCCGTGGGCGCCGTCGGTTGCATGGCGACGTGCGCATAAACCCATTCGGACGTCGACGTGGCCTGGTACGGCAGCGCGCCCGTCAGCAGGCGAAACAGCGTAATGCCGAACGCATAGAGATCGGAGCGCTCGTCGACGCACGCGCCTTCCGATACCTCGGGCGCGGCGAACGCCGCGAAATCCGTGCGGATCGTGCGTTCGGCGACGTGTTCCGCGCGACGGTCGCGGGCATGGGCAAACGAGCGGAGCATGACCGTGCCGTTCGGCGCGACGACGAAACTGGCCGGCTGCAGATCGCCGTGCAGCCAGCCGCGCCGATGCAGTTCACCGAGCGTGCGCGCGGCCTGGATCGCGGTATCGAGAAAGACCTCGAGCGGCAGCGGCTCGTCGGCCAGCGTGTCGAACGCCCGTACGTCGACGCGCGGATAAACGAGCACCGGGCCGTCGGCCGCGCGGATCAGCGCGGCGGGAATCAGCGCCCACGCCGGGTCCAGTACGTCGTTCAATGCGAACTCGCGCTCGAATTGCCGGCAGCGCAGATCGAATTCCCAGCGGGTCTGGCATGCCGACCACACGCGTCCCGTATCGGCGTCCGTCAGGTCGAACTTCAGGATGTCGCCGCAGCGGACCGCATTGGACAGGCTGGCACGCGCGAACCAGTCGGCATCCATTCGATTCGCGTTGTCCGGGGCGCGCAAGGCTGGGTTCACGATGGCGTAACAGGCGGGTTGAAGCAGAGTGTAAGCGGCTCGAGAACGGCATCGGCCGGGCTGAATGCGCGCGTGGCGGCGGCCCGTGCATTGTCCGTCAGCTCGCGAGAATTTGCAGTAACCGCGGCAGGCTCGACGGCCGAAGCCGGCGCCGCACTAAACCTATGGATAATGGTCGGCGCGCCTGTCGGGCCATACGATCCGTTTATGCGCCTCGACGTGCCGCGATGCGGCCGAAGGGGCAGAGCAGAGGGGGCCGCCTCGCGAGGCGGCGCACGGTTTGACGCAGCATGGGCGGGTGCGGATCATGTACAGGTTCGGTCGGGTGACGGTATCCCTTGAGTGCCGCGAAGTCTACGTCGACGGGCAGCCGCGATATATCGGTGCCCGCGCGTTCGAGATCCTCGAGCTGCTGGTGAAGGCGGCCGGCAGGCTCGTATCGAAAGAAGAAATCATGCAGGTCGTGTGGCCGCACACGATCGTCGTCGAGAACAACATCCAGGTGCACGTGTCGACGCTGCGCAAGCTGTTCGGCGGCAAGCACGGCTGGATCCGGACCGAACCGGGCCGCGGATATCGCCTGGCGGCGCCGGTCGACCTGTCCCGCACCGAGCGCGAGCCGGAGCGGTTCGATACGGCGCCCGGCGCACGCGCCGGCGGCGTATCGCGCAAATGTCCGCTGATCGGTCGGGAGCGCGAAGCGGCCGAGCTGCACACGCTGCTCGAACGCGAGGCGCTCGTCACGCTGGTCGGGCCCGGCGGTGTCGGCAAGACGCATCTCGCGCAGGAGGTCGTCGCGGCCTGGTCGGCGGGTTGCGGCATCGAGTCGATCCGGATCGATCTCGCCGGCCGGCCGGGCGGTGCGACGCTCGAATCCGCGGTGCTGGACGCACTCGGCGCGCCGGGCGACCCGGCCGCCGAGCCGGCGGATGTCGTGCGCGCGATCGGCGGGCGGCGCGTCATGCTGGTATTCGACAACGCCGAGCAGCACATTGATGAACTCGCGGACCTCTGCGAAGCGATCACGGCGGGAAATACCGGCGCGCTGCTCGTGGTGACGAGTCGCGAACCGCTGCGGGTCGCCAGCGAGCGCGTGTATCGGGTCGGGCCGCTGCCGGTGCCACCGGCCGGTGCGAACGGCGACGAGATCCTCGCGTGCGGTGCCGTCCGCATGTTTCTGGCGCGCGCGCGCGCGATGGGCACCGACATTCCCGCGGATAGGCAGACGCTCGACGCGATCGCGACCATCTGCCGCCGCCTGAGCGGCCTGCCGCTCGCCCTCGAGCTCGGCGCGGCCCGTGTGGCATCGCTCGGGATCCAGGGGCTGGCCACCGATCTCGACAAGTCCGTCCTGTCGCTGTCCGGCGGCCTGCGTACGGCCCATCCGCGCCAGCAGACCCTCAGGGCCACGATCGAGTGGAGCTACCGGTTGCTCGACGACGCGGAGCGCATCGTGCTTTGCCGTCTCGCGGTGTTTCCGGATGCATTCCAGCTCGACGCGGCGTGCACGCTTGCCGCCTGCGATGAACCGGCCGCCGATCAGGTGCTCGACTGCGTGGTCAGCCTGGCGTCGAAATCGCTGCTGGTCGTCCATTCCGTCGGGCTTTCGAAGCGCTACTCGCTGCTCGAGGTCGTGCGCGCCTATGCGCTCGAGAAGCTGGCGGAGTCCGGCGAGGCCGGTCGCGTTCATGCCCGGTATGCGTCGTTCGTGGCGGAGGAGCGCGCGGATGCGCCGCAGCCGGCGGCGGTCGCGTCCGCGCAACCGGTGTCCGAGCTCAGGCGGTGGGCGTGATACGTCTGTCGATACCGCTCGAGCGGTATGGCGACGTTGTGGATTGACACAGATTTCGGGTTCTCATTTCATGGGCATGGTTTGCATCATCGATGACGATGCGTCGGTCCGCAAAAGTCTTGCCAGCCTGTTGAAATCGGCTGGCTATTCGGCGTTGCCGTTTGCATCGGGCGAGGAATTCCTCGCGAGCGGCCCGCCGGACGATGCGGTTTGCGTGCTGATCGACCTGAAGATGAAGGGGATGAGCGGCCTCGACGTTCAGCGCCTGCTGGTTCAGCGCAACGCGACGCTTCCGGTCATCTTCATGTCGTCGCACGGCGACGACGAATCGGTCCGTCGCGCGCTCGCGCAAGGCGCGGTCGCGTTTCTGCGCAAGCCGTTTCCATCGGACGATATGATCGATCTGATCGACCAGGTTGCAGCGGGCGGGCGCCCTGCCTGACGCCGTCGACCGGCCGCGCCACGGTTGCGCGGCATTTCGCGCGGCTCCCGGCTCGTTTACCATTCGATAATGAACGGAACGCCTACACAGGGAACGCAATGGCAAGCACGCCGGACATGACGTCGATCGTCTATGTGGTCGACGACGACGAAACGCTGCGGCGCGCATTGAGCGCGCTGCTGCGTTCGGCCGGTTTTCACGTCGAGACCTTCGCGTCGTCGCGGGCGTTTCTCGCGTTCGAGCGGCCCGACGTGGCGAGCTGCCTGATCCTCGACGTGCGTCTTGCCGACGAGAGCGGGCTGGCCGTTCAGGAGGAAGCGGTGCGCACGGGGCTGAACGTGCCGATCCTGTTCATGACGGGCTACGGTGACGTGGCCACCACGGTCAAGGCGATGAAGGGCGGCGCGCTCGACTTCCTGACGAAGCCGTTCGACGACGACGCGATGCTCGAGGCCGTCGGCCGCGCGCTGGCCGGGGATCGCGAGCGTCTCGCGCGCGATCGCGCACTGCGTACGCTGCGTCACGCCTATGCGTCGTTGACGCCGCGCGAACGCGAAGTGATGAGCCATGTGGTCGCCGGCCTGATGAACAAGCAGATCGCGTCGCATCTCGGCCTGCAGGAAATCACGGTGAAGGTGCACCGGGCGCAGGTCATGAAGAAGATGCAGGTGCGCACGCTGCCCGACCTCGTGCGGCAGGCCGAAGCGCTGGGCGTGCGCCCGGGCGGCGCGCCCGAATGAGCCGGCGCGCCGGCCACGGGCGAGCGGCGCTGGATCGGTGAGGGGCGTATCGACGCGCGCGGCAACGGAACGGCGAAACCGGCGCCGGCCTGAAAAATCCTGAACCGAGCTGAAGGGCGCGCCGGCCCGGCGCGCCGTGCGGCGACGTTTACGCCTTCAGGAATGCGAGCAGTTCGGCATTGATCCGCTCGGCGTCGACCACGCACATGCCATGCGCGCCGCCGGGGATGATCTTGAGTTGCGCGTGCTTCACGATCTTCGCGGACAGGCGCGCGGAATCGTCGATCGGCACGATCTGATCGTCGTCGCCATGCAGGATCAGCGTCGGGACGTCGATCTTCTTCAGGTCCTCGGTGTAGTCGACCTCCGAGAATTCCTTCACGCACAGATACTGGCCATACACGCCGCCCATCATCCCCTGTGCCCAGAATGCGTCGATCGTGCCCTGCGATGCCTTCGCACCGGCGCGATTGAAGCCGAAGAACGGCACGGCGAGATCCTTGTAGAACTGCGAACGGTTCTCGGCGACGTTCTTGCGGATGCCGTCGAACACGTCCATCGGCAGGCCGCCGGGATTGGACGGGGATTTCACCATCTGCGGCGGCACGGCGCCGATCAGCACGGCCTTCGACACGCGCTTCGTGCCGTGACGGCCGATGTAGTGCGCGACTTCGCCGCCGCCGGTGGAGTGGCCGACGAGCGTCGCTTCGCGCAGGTCGAGCGCATCCATCAGCGCGGCGAGATCGTCCGCGTAGGTATCCATGTCATTGCCTTGCGACGGCTGGCTCGATCGGCCGTGACCGCGGCGATCGTGCGCGATCACGCGGTAGCCGTGCTGCACCAGGAACAGCATCTGTGCGTCCCAGGCATCGGCGCACAGCGGCCAGCCGTGCGAGAAGACGACCGGGCGGCCGCTGCCCCAGTCCTTGAAATAGATCTGCGTACCGTCTTTCGTGGTGATGGTGTTCATCGCATGGGCTCCTTGATGGGCGGAAGAGACGTGTTTGGGGGCGGCAGCGGCGGCGGCGGCCGGCAGCGCGGCGGCTGCAACGGCGGTCGCGCCGGCAAGCAGCATGTCTCGGCGGCGTGCCGAGGGGACGGCGTCGATGTCTGCGGGTCGCATTGAAGCTCCTTGAACGTGCGGTGGAACGATGCCGCGTGGAATGGGTGGTCCGGCTCTGCCCGCATGCGGCAATCTCGCGGGCAGACGGCGTGCGTTCGCTCGTGCGCCGGCAGGCGCATGAGGGGAGCGAACGAACGTCGACGGGAGCCTATCGCGGGGCCATGCGGCCTGTACTGAAATCCGGCTGAATTGTCATGAACCGGTCGTGCCGCGCGCGCGTGCGGGGCGGCCAGAAGAATTAAGCCGCGCATCAAGACTCTTCAGCGGCCGCCCGCTATTGTCATCATCGAGTCGTCCCGTCGCGGGTCGCCGCCGGTTCGCATCGGCGGGTGACGATCGTGATGGCACGGGTACGAAACGTCCGAATCTCTCGCCATTTGCCTGGATATGCCGCCATGGACGCATTCGATCGCTGGGAGCACGTGATGACGCTGCTCGATCCGTCGCCCGGTGCAAGCTGCCGCGCGTCGTCGCCGCTTCGCGACCGGGAGGTCGCGCGCCACCGTCATCGCGACGATGCACGAGGTGCGTCAAGCGGCGCCGCGCGCCGCCGGTGCGCGATCGTCGCGATCGAGCGGCAGACCGATTCGTCGGTACTCGTGTCGTGGAGCGATCCGACGTACTGCCGGTACGACGAGCAGCGCTGGATCAGCGCAAAGTCCCGCTCGCTGGGGCGTTGCGCGCTGACCGGCCAGCCGATTCGCACCGGCGATGCGATCTACAAGCCGCAGTGGCGCGGATCGAAGCGTCCCGCGAATTGCCGGGAGGCGATCCTCGCGTCCGAACTGGACCGGTTCATCGTCGGTATGTCCCGTTCCTGACCGGGGGCGGGACATACCGTTCATCGGCCGCGGGCGGCGGCCGCAACACTTTTCATCGCCGAGGAAACTTCATGAGTACGTTCACGACACGCGATGGCGTCTCGATTCACTACAAGGACTGGGGCGCGGGGCGCCCCGTCGTGTTCATTCACGGCTGGCCGCTGAATGCGGACATGTGGGACGTCCAGATGCATCACCTGGCATCGAACGGCTTTCGCTGCATCGCGTACGATCGGCGCGGTTTCGGCCGGTCCGGCCAGCCGTGGACGGGCTACGACTACGATACGCTGGCGGACGATCTCGCGACGCTGATCGAGACGCTCGGATTGCGCGACGTGACGCTCGTCGGTTTTTCGATGGGCGGCGGCGAGGTGGCCAGATACATCGGCCGGCACGGCGCGCGCCACGTCGCGAAGGCCGTGCTGATCGGATCGGTGACGCCGCTGGTCGCGCGGCGCGACGATCATCCGGACGGCGTCGACGTCGCGGTGTTCGACGGCATTCGCTCGGCCATCGTGGCGGACCGTGCGGCATTCTTCGAGCAATTCTGGCCGTTGTTCACCGGTTCGAACCGGGCGGATTCGACGATCTCGCGCGCCGCGCTCGACTGGACTTCGTTCATGGCGTTGCAGGCCGGATTGAAGGGCACGCTCGATTGCGTCCGGGCATTTTCCGAAACCGATTTCAGGGCGGATCTCGACCAGTTCGACGTACCGACACGCGTGATTCACGGCGACGACGACCAGACGGCGCCGCTCGCATTGACGGGGGCCGCCACGGCGGCGCGCGTGCCGCATGCGACGCTGAGCGTCTACGAGGGCGGCCCGCACGCGCTGTATCTGACGCATGCGCAGCGATTGAACGACGAACTGCTGGCGTTCGTGCGCGCGTGACATGGCGGGCGGGCGTGCCCGCCACGCCCGTTTCGAACCGTGCACGAGGCTGCGGAGGCGCGTTCGGCGATCGTCCTGCGTGCGCACGGATTCCCGCGTCAGTCGGCGCGGGAAAAAACGGATTCCGAATCGGTAATCGTTCTGTCGTAAAAAAACGATTCATCGGTGAATTACGGCTTCTCATGTCCCGCATGAATGGCACCGTGTCGTGTCGCGTAGAGAGGGCACGCGGCGCGCGGATTCCGACGATTCAAAAAATTTGCGCTTATCGTTCCGATAATTCGAATCAATATACGCAGCAGATGCCGTAGCATGGGGGGCCAAATCGAAGTCGCTCTGGATAGCGCATCGATAAATGCCATCGATTAGAAACGCCCATGATCCGCATTGGAACACTTCACGTTTTTCTCGACAGACGTGAAATTCGCGCGAACGGAAAACTGTTGCGCATCGGCAGCCGAGCCTTCGAAATTCTCGAAATCCTGATTCAGGCAAATGGCGCGCTGGTCTCGAAAGACGAGATCATGCGGCGTGTGTGGCCACACACGATCGTGGAGGAAAACAACCTGCAGGTGCATATCGCGTCGTTGCGCAAGGCGCTCGCCTGCGACCGGAATCTGATCGTCACGGTGCCGGGGCGCGGCTATCGGCTCGTCGGCGGACAAGCCCAGGCACAAGCCCGAGGCGAAGGCGGCACCCGCGTGCGTCCCGCGCCGTCGCGGCTCGCGCCCGCGCCGACGGCGCTCGTCGGGCGGGAGCAGATGGTCGCCGAAGTCCTCGCGGCGCTCGATGTGTCGCGCGTCGTGACGCTGGTCGGTGCCGGCGGCACCGGCAAGACGCGCATCGCGATCGAAGCCGCGATCCGGGCCGAGGCACGCTTCGCGGATGGCGCGGCGTTCGTGTCGCTGGCGACGGTTGCGTGCCCGCAATTCGTCCCCGATGCGCTGGCGGACGCGTTGGACATCGCGCTGCCGGCCCGGTCGGCGACGCTCGAAGCGGTGCTGGCGAGCGTCGCGCGTCGCCGGATGCTGCTCGTGCTCGACAATTGCGAGCATCTGCTCGATACGGCGGCGCGCATCGCGGCCGTGTTGACCGAGTCCGATACCGGGCTGCGTGTGCTGGCGACGAGCCGCGAGGCGCTTCGCATCCACGGGGAGCGGCAGTGTCCGGTTGCCCCGCTCGATGTCCCCGACGAGCGCGCCGGCGCAGCCGAGATGCTGGGCACGAGCGCCGTGCAATTGTTCGCGGCACGCGCGCGCGCCGCCGACCCGCGCTTTCCGCTCGACGAACGCAGCGTGTCCCTGATGGCGTCGGTTTGCCGGCGTCTCGACGGCCTGCCGCTCGCCATCGAGCTGGCCGCTGCCCGTGCGGCCGTGCTCGGTATCGACGTGCTGGCCGCGCATCTCGACGACCATTTCAGGCTGCTGACCAGCGGCTTTCGCACCGCATTGCCGCGCCACCGGACACTGCAGGCCATGTACGACTGGAGCTACCGCTTGCTGGGCGACGCGGAGCGTGTGCTGCTGCGATGGCTCGGCGTGTTCCGCGACGGTTTTTCGATCGAGGCGGTGCGGGATGTCGTCGGAACGAGGGGCGGGGGCGATGCGGATCTGCTCGACACGATCGCCGGCCTCGCGTCGAAGTCGCTCGTGAGCGTCGAGAATGCGCACGGCGCGCCGCGCTACCGGCTGCTGACGACGACGCGCGCCTACGCCCTGCAGCAACTCGCGGACAACGGCGAATGCGCGGCGGCCGCACTTGCGCATGCGCACTACTTCCATCGGTTGTTCACGCGGGCGCCGGGCGGCGGCGGTTTGCCGGCCGACGCGCGGCTCGATCTGGTTCGTCGCGAACTCGGCAATCTGCGCGCGGCGCTCGACTGGGCATTCTCGCCGGACGGCGACGCCCGGACGGGCATCGCGCTGGCGGCCGTGGCGGTGCCGTGCCTGTTCGAGCTGTCGCTTGTCGGCGAGTGTCGGGAACGCGCGCGCGCGGCGCTCGATGCGATGCGGGATCGGGACGCGGCGTCGCTCCGTGCCGATGCGCGCGTTCGCCTGCTGGCCGCGTACGCCGCCGCGCCCGAACGTACCTCCGGATCGACGTGGGGCGTGCACGATGCGTGGCCGGAAGCGAACGCGCTTGCATGCGAGGCCGGTGAAGCCGGTGAAGCAGACGGGGCCGGGCCGCTGCCGCGCGAACCGTAACGGCGCGCGTGGCCGGCGCAATCACGCTATGTCAGACCGATGCGCGGCCTGGACGCGCGGCGCGAGAAGGCGATGCGGTGCGTTCGCGATGGGTGCCGGCGGTCACGGCGGGATCACGCCAGCGCGAGGAACCGGTCGACGAGATCGGGGCGATCGAGCTGCTCGACCCACCAGAGCAACGCACGGCCGGCTTCGTCGCCGCGCCACGCCAGGTAGCAATGCGTGGTGTCGCGCATGCCGGTCACCTGGCGGGCGACCAGCTTGCCCTGCGCGATCGCGCGGGCCGCGATGCAATCCGGCAGCGTGCCCACCGCGAGCCCTTCGCACTGCGCGGCCAGTTTTGCCGCGAGGGTGGGTACCGCGAGCGTCGGCTGCCCAGCATCGACAGCGACCGAGCGCGGCTGCAGTTCGCGAGACGTATCGCTGATGACGGCGCCGCGATACGCGACGACCGACGCCATCGACAGCGGTTCGGGCATCGCCGCGAGCGGATGGGTGGGGGCGATTGCGAACACGTGCCTGAGCGTGCCGATCGGCCGCGCAACGATGCCGGGCAGTTCCGGCGGCTCGCCCGCCGCACCGACGACGAGATCCGCGCGGCGCGAAACCAGTGCGTCCCAGGTGCCACCGAGGACTTCGGTGGACAGCCGCAGCCGCGTGTCCATTTCCAGCCCGTCGAACGCATGCACGTAAGGCCAGAGTGCGTCGAACGGCAGGATCTCGTCGATGCAGATGCGCACCTCGGTTTCCCAGCCTTGCTGCGCGCGCTGCGCCTTGAGTTCGAGCTGTTCCGCCGCATGCAGAAGCCGCCGGCCTTCTTCGACGACGACGCGACCCGCATGCGTGAGCTTCGCCCGGCGCCCGCTGCGGTCGAACAGGGTGACGCCGAGGTCGCCTTCGAGCTTTTGCACGAGGTAAGTCAGGGCCGACGGTACGCGATGCAGCAGTTCCGCGGCTTCGGCGAACGTGCCGGTGCGGTCGATCGCGTCCAGCGCTTCGAGCGCTTCGAATGACAGCTTCATGTTGACGTCTTCCCCGCCTAAAGGCTGAAGATTCTCACACTTGAAGATGCACGTCCGCAACGGAGCATGACCTGCCATCGATGGCGGGTCTCTCGCAGCACATTCCGATGCATTCCACAGGCGAGGCGTCGCGCTGCCATGTCAACGCCGTGAACCGCTTTGTCCAGTCAATGACGGTTCGTCACGTCGGCGTCGATTCGTGGCGCTTCGTCGCGGCACCGGACGGCTGCGCGCCGGGCAGCGAGCCGAACATGTGCTGGCTGCACTTCGCCTCGCTCCATGCGGTCTTCAGGTGGATGCCTGCGAGCATCCGGCGAGCGACCGGCAGGATCTGTTCGCCGGCAAGGATGCCCAGCAGGCCGGCCAGCGCTATGGTGGGCGGAGCGGGCGATTGCACGCCGATCAGCGTGTAGACGACGCCAGCGAGAATGCCGGCAAGTATCGAGGCAATGTACGGTTTCATAAGATAAATTGAAGTGAATGACAACCGTGTGAAGGATGCGGACAAATCACGGCCGAGGAACGGACGAAGTTGGAAAAGAGCCTATCAGGCCACGCCAGGCGCGGTGCGAGAATTCAATTGATTTAAGTTTTTTTCAGGATCTGTTTTGCGGGCGTTTTAAAACAGAACGATTAATTGGCATTGCTGCAGGTTTCCGTATTGAATGATGGACGTTGGCAGGAAGACCTCCCAGCACGGCGCATCGGGCGCCCTCACTCCCGCCTTGCCGGCGAGGCAGGCTTTATTTTTCTCCACGTCAAAGGACATCACCGCCATGAGCAATCCGAAGCTTGAAGTTCTTACCCCGCAGAACAGCCAGCTGATCTTCATCGACCAGCAGCCGCAGATGGCGTTCGGCGTGCAGTCGATCGATCGCCAGACGCTGAAGAACAACGTCGTTGGCCTCGCGAAGGCCGCGAAGGTATTCAACATCCCGACCACGATCACGACGGTCGAAAGCGAAGGCTTTTCGGGTCATACCTATCCCGAGCTGCTCGACGTGTTCCCGAACCAGAAGACGCTCGAACGCACGTCGATGAACTCGTGGGACGACCAGAAGGTGCGCGACGCGCTTGCCGCGAACGGCCGCAAGAAGGTGGTCGTATCCGGTCTGTGGACGGAAGTCTGCAACACCACGTTCGCACTGTGCGC
>NZ_QTPW01000037.1:0-70098 GCF_003857965.1 Burkholderia sp. Bp9031 | reverse complement strand
AGATCTCGTAGACGCCGTCGATGCACGAGCGCGCGTAGGCCATCAGCTGGTCACGCCGGCCGCTGCGGATCGCGTCGACGAAGAAGCTCAGGTCGCCGCCGACGTTGAACAGCTCGGGGACGAGCGAGCCCGTCACCCAGAAGTCGAACGGCAGGCCCGAGTCGCGTGCGACGCGCGCGAGATGGATGATGTCGGTGACGAGTTGCTGGTTGAAGCACGGCCGCGGCTCCGATCGCAGCATCATCCACATGATGTTGCGGCCTTCTTCGTAGAACGCGGTCAGCTGCGTGAGTTCCCCTGCTTCGTAAAACGGACGGCACGCCGGATGAGATTGGAGTTGCATGGTATGTCCTCGTGAGATGTGGTTTTTCAAAGACCGTCGCGACCGGCGTCGTGGAAACCCGCCCCCGCACGGCGCCGGCCGCGAGGCACCGCCATTGTTGCGCGCACACTAATGTCGAAATGCGGGGAACAACGCACGATCGGGCGCGAGCGCATCGCGTCCGGCGCGAACCGTGCGAACCATGCGAATGACGCGCTCGAGGTGATCGCTCGCCGGGAGAACGGCGGGAGAGCGGCGAGGGGAGCAGGCCCGGGATCGGGCAGTGGCAGCCGGAGTAGCGGGCGCGGTGCGTGCGGCCGGTGTGACGATGCGGCGCCGATCGACGCGGCCAGCCGGCGGCACGGGCGGGCACGGCGGGCACAGGTGCACTGCCCCCGGCGCGGTGCAGCGTGCTGGTCGCTTACGCGCTGAAAGCGACGCCGCGCCGTCGGTCGCGTCTCATGGAATGTGCGGACTGGTGCCGCGGCGGGGCAGATGGTGCTGTTGCCGATGAACGTCGGCTAGCCGAGCGGCGAACGAAGCGGCTGCCTCCCGTTGGCGTTGTCGCAAGACAAGTCGCCCCATTCCGGGGGCGTACGCTTGAATACATCACAACGTGATATAAAATAAGAGCAGGCCCTCGTGTCATCCGGCCTCTACGCCGCAAACGAACCCGGCCGCGCGATGCGCGCATCGTGCCGGGCGAACGTCCGGTTCAGAAGAACGGGGCGGCGACCGGGCGCAGCAGGATGGCCGCAGGCCTCGCCGCGGCCGGCGGCGGCTGGCGCCGCACGGTCCCGCGGCGACGACAAGGGGGAAAGGACGATGATGGTTACGTTTCGGTCATCCGCCGCACCGGACATCGTGATGTTGCGCGATCTGGCGCAGTACCTGCTGGGGCTCGTCGGCAAGGGGCTCGACGTGCGCGGGGTGATTTCCACCGACGAATTGCCGGGCGCGATCGCGCGGCTCGAGCAGGCGATCAGGGATGACGTGGTGCGGGAAAACGCGCACGAGCGTTCGACGCAGGCGCTGCGCACCGAACTGTCGCCGCATGCGGGCGGGCTCGCGCAACGCGCGTGGCCGCTGCTGGACATGATGCGTGCGGCCCACGAACAGGGCCGGCACGTGATGTGGGGTGTGTAGGCGCGCGACGCGCCGGCTGCCCGAAGACTGAACCTCCGCTGCAAGGCCGACGGTCTGGCGTCGCACGACGCCGTGCCGCCGGCCGATTTTTTTGTGCGGCGCGATTACGGGTGACGGTGCGTATGCGAGCGTGACGAGCGCCGCGACGAGCGGTGCAGCAGCCGGTCGCGCGTGCGGTCGCGGCTGCGTTGAGCCGCGAAGAACAGCACCGCGAATACGAGAACCGCGAGCAGTACGAGGGTCTGGACGATACCGTTTTCCATGTCGCCTCCGGCAGGTTGGGGGACGAGGTGCGCGGTGGCCGGGCGTCAGCTAGCCGGCTTGACGGTGCCGGCCACCTTCGTATCGATGAAGCGCTTGGCCAGGGCGATCGAGACCTTGATCGCGTCCGCGTCGTTGCGGAACACGTGGTGCTTCGGGTCGAGCAGGTGCGCCTCGTGGCGGCCGCTGGCATCGCACCAGTACACGACCGCGAGCGGCTGGTACAGCGCGCCGAGTTCGAGACCCTCGCCGGCCACCGGGTCGACCCAGGCGCCCGCGTGGATCTCATATTGACGATAGGTCACGCAGCGCGATGGTTCCATGATGATTTCCTTCGGGGTGCCGTTCGTTTCGACCCCGCGCCGCACGCCGGGCCGCGTTCACGTCAGCAGCGGCATCGCTTCGATCAGCGCGATCCCGAGCAGCGCGCCGATTGCGGCGCCGATCAGCTTCGGATGCCACCGCTCGAGATGCAGCGCGGTGAGCAGCGCACCGATCAGGATCACGCCCAGCAGCGCGAACGCGATCACGAGATATCCGATTTCGAAATCGTTGTTGATCAGCATGATGTCTCCTTCCCCATGTCGGCGCGTCGAATTCACCGGATCGTCATTCGTTTCGGTGACATCGCACGCACGCCTTACCTGTCTGAATTATATGTCACAACGTGATATAAAAAGCGATCGCACGCGGCGTAGTTCGTGAAAGTGCGACAGCCCGCCGGCGTGGCGCGTGCGGCGTGTCGTCGTCCGTCTGGCGCGTGACGGCACGGCCGGCCGCGTCGCGGCTTGACGCTCGCGGGCACGTCACCCACACTGGGCTGAACGACGGCGCGCGGCACGCGCGGATGCGCGCCCGTCGCGTCCGGACATGAACACGAACGCGCAGAGAGCTACGACGTGGTGCGTTTTCCGTTCCGATCGACCGGTAGCCTGCCGGGATGTGCCGCTGCGCTCGCGGTGGCCGTCGCCGCTGCCGCGCTCGCGCGTCCCGCGTGCGCCGACCCGGGCGACGAAGCGCCGGTCACGCTCGTCAGCGATGTCCACGTATTCGTGATCCAGCACGACGGCGCGCTGGACGAGGAGGACGATTCGACACTGCGCGCGAACGATGCAAACGGGATCGACGCGATCGCGCAGCGCTACGTATGGTTCGACAAGAACCTGGAGAAGGTCGACCTGGTCGCGGCCGAGACGATCGATCGCGACGGCGTCGCGCATCCGGTCGGGCCCGACGGCATCCGCGACGTCCAGGAGCCGCGTTCGGCCGGCGCGCCGACCTTCCAGGACGGGCTGCTGCGCACCGTCGTGTTTCCCGGCGTCGAGGCCGGATCGAGCACGCGCATCGCGTTCCGCAAGTCGCGCACGAGGCCCGTCAACGCCGGCTACTTCGGCTACTACGTCGAACCGTCGCGCGAGCCGGTGGAGAACCAGCGGCTGATCTTCGACGTGCCGGCCGACATGCCGCTGCATGCGGACGCGCGCGGCTACGTCGCGCTGCCGCCGGTAACGGCGAACGGCCGCACGCGCTACGAGTTCGCCTACCGGCACGGCCCGTACGACCGGATCGAGAGCGGCTCGGTCGGCTATCCGACCTACGGCGACCGGTTGGTGGTATCCACGCTGCCCGACTATGCGGCGTTCGCCGCGCGCTACCGCAACGCGGCCGTCGATACGAGCGCGAACGATCCGGCCGTCGTCCAGCTGGCGCGCGCGCTCACCGCCGACGCCGCCGATCCGCACGACAAGGCGCGCATCCTGTACGACTGGGTGCAGGCGAACGTGCGTTACGTCGCGCTCTTTCTCGGCGAGACGGCCGCTGCGCCGCATCGCGTGACGGACATCCTGCGCAACCGCTATGGCGACTGCAAGGACCACGTCGCGCTGTTCGGCGCGTTGCTCGCGGCGGTCGGCATCCGCAGCGAACCGGTGCTGATCAATCTCGGCTCCGTGTACACGCTGCCGTCCGTGCCCGGCTATGGCGGCGGTGCGATCAATCACGCGATCACGTGGCTGCCCGATCTCGGCCTCTACGCGGACACCACGACGGGCGGCATCGCATTCGGCTACCTGCCGCCGATCGTGATGGACCGGCCGGCGCTGCTCGTCGACACCGGCGTGGTGTCGCGCACGCCGGCCACGCAGCCGAAGCGCCGTACCGCGCGCGTGGAGATCGATGCGGCGCAGCCGGGCGCTGCGCGGTTTCACGCGCTCGTCGAGGACGATGGCTGGACCGCGGAGCTCGAACGCACGCTGTTTCGCCGCGCGCCGCCCGAGCGCATCCGGCAACTCGCGAACGAACGCCTGCGGCTGAGCGGGCTGCGGGGCCGCGCACAGATCTCCACCAGCGATCGCCGCGCGACGGACGGGCCGTTCGACGTGACGTATGCGGGCACGCTCGATCACTTCGTGTGGCCGGACGGCACGACCGCCGTGCCCGCGCTGTCGAGCGTCACGGGCGGCATCGCGACGCAGGTCGAGGGCTGGCTCGCCGAACCGGTGCGCACACAGCCGTGGGCGTGTCTTGGCGGCACGTTCGACGAGACCGGCCAGATCGCGTTGCCGGCGGGTGTCATGGTGACCGACCTGCCGACCGATACGGCCGTGCACGACCGCTTCGTCGACTTCACGTCGCATTACGTATTCGATGCGGCCGCGCACGTCGTGCAGGTCACGCGCCGGATGACGGCAGCGTTCGGCCGGCAGGTCTGCACGCCGGACGAGTTTACGGCGTTGCGCACCTCGCTCGAACGCATCGAACGCGACACGCAGGCGCAGATCGTCGTGCGGGCAACGCAACGTTGAACGTCGGGCGCGGCGCATGCGGCGCCCGGCACGATCGGACGCGCGGCCGGACCCGGCCGACGCGTGGGAGAGGAACATGACGAAGCGGGAATGCGAGATCGCCGACCTGTCGAAGGAATTGCTGGGCCGGATCGTGCAGGGCGCGATGATGAACGGCGCGCCGGTGGATGCGCAGCAGTGCGCAGCGCTGGCGGTGCAGTGCGCGACGGCGCTGGTCGATCGGCTCGACGCACGCGGCGACTAAGCGGAATCATTACGGGCGGCGACCGACCGGGCGAAAACGGAGCGGTTCTACAGGTGCTCGCTTCGCTCCGCGTAACGCGTAACGCGTGATGCGTTACACGTCGGCGTGCGCGTCGCCTTCCGCGCGCACCGCCCCTGGCGGCCGCCCGACCACGCGCTTGAACGCGCGGCTGAACGCGGCGAGCGACCCGTAGCCAAGCCGGTACGCGACCGCTTCGATCGTCTCGCGGTCGCGTGCGATCCACTGCGCGGCGAGCCGCATCCGCAACTCGGTCAGGTAGCGCACCGGCGTCATCCCGGTGGCCGCGAGAAAGCGTTCCGCGAACACCGAGCGCGACACGCCGGCTTCGGCGGCCAGTTCCGCAACGCTCCAGTTGCGCCCCGGATCGCGATGCAGCGCGACGATCGCGCGGCCGAGCTTCGGTTCGCGCAGTGCCTGCACCCAGCCCGTCGCGTCGCCGCACCCGCACTCGACCCAGCCGCGCACGATGAATGCGGCGACCACGTCCGCGAGCCGCGCGAGGATGCCCGCGAAGCCCGCGCGTTCGGAGCATGATTCGCGCTCCATCGCGTCGAGCATCGGACGGATTTCCGGGTAGCGCGCGAGCAGCGTGCCGACGTGCATGAACTCCGGCATCGTCCCGACGAGCGGCTGCATGCCGCCGAGATCGAGCTCCATGCATGCGCTGAAGATCAGCGCGTCGCCGGCAGCCGGCTCCGTCGCGGCGCACGATGTCGCACCCACCGACGCAACCGTGTCGCAGATCTTCGCGACCTCGAACCCGCCGATCTCGCGGCACGGCGCATCCGGATCCGACACCAGCGCATGCGTGCGGCCGTGCGGCAGCAGGATCGCGTCGCCGGCCTCGAGCTGCACCGTCGTGCCGGCCGCGTCGCGCAGCAGCACGGGCCCGCGCCCGACGAAATGGAACTGCGCGCGGCCCGGCGCGTGCCCGAAGCTCAGCCCGAACGGCCGCGGTACCTGGATCCGGCGGTACTGCACGCCGCTCAGGCGCATGCCGAGCAGCAGTTCGCTGACGAGGTCGTGCACGTCGGACACGGGAGGAAGCAGAGGCTCGGACATATCGAGATTCGGACGATCGATCAACAAGAGCGGATTGTATGTCATAGACCGTCCTGTCGCCGTTCCTTACGATACGTCGTCATCGGTATTTTCCCTATACGACTCGGAACCGCGCATGAATCCCGGAATCTCCTCCGCCGCCACCACGGCGGCTCCCCGCGAACCGGCCTGGGGCGCCGTTTTCGCGATGACGCTCGGCGTGTTCGGCCTCGTCACCGCCGAATTCCTGCCCGCGAGCCTGCTCACGCCGATGGCCGACAGCCTCGGCGTGACCGAAGGCGTGGCCGGCCAGACCGTCACGGCCACCGCGACGGTCGCGCTCGTCACGAGCCTCCTGATCTCGGCGCTGACGCGCACGATCGACCGGCGCCGCGTGCTGCTCGCGTTCTCGGTGCTGCTCGTCGCGTCGAATCTCGCGGTCGCGTTCGCGCCCAACCTGGCGACGCTGCTGATCGGGCGTGTCGTGCTCGGCGTCGCGCTCGGCGGTTTCTGGACGATGGCGACGGCCACCGCGATGCGGCTCGTGCCGACCGCGATGGTGCCGCGCGCGCTGTCGATCATCTTCAGCGGCGTGGCGGTCGCGACGATCGCGTCCGCGCCGATGGGCAGCTACTTCGGGCACCTGATCGGCTGGCGCAACGTGTTCCTGATCGCGGCCGGCCTCGGCGGCGTCGCGTTCGCGTCGCAGGTCATGACGCTGCCGTCGATGCCGCCGAGCGGCACGACGCGGCTGCGCACGCTCGTCGACGTGCTGCGCCGGCCGACCGTCGGCCTCGGGATGTTCGCGACGATCCTCGTGTTCACCGGGCATTTCGCGTTCTTCACGTATCTGCGGCCGTTCCTCGAACAGGTTGCCGGCGTCGGCGTGAACGGGCTGTCGGCGATCCTGCTCGGCTACGGGATCGCGAACTTCGTCGGCACGTCGCTCGCGGGCCGCGTGCTCGAACACCGGCTGCGGCCGATGCTGATCGGGATGCCGGCGCTGATGGTCGTGCTCGGCATCGCGCTCGTCGCGCTCGGCCGCGCGCCGATGATCGACGCGGTGCTCGTCGCGTTGTGGGGGATGGCGTTCGGCGGCGTGCCGGTGGCGTGGTCGACGTGGGTCACGCGCACCGTGCCCGATGAAGCCGAGAGCGCGGGCGGGCTGATCGTCGCGGCGATCCAGCTCGCGATCGCGACGGGCGCGGCGGCAGGCGGCATCGTGTTCGACGCGAACGGCGCGGGCGGCGTGTTCCTGGGCGCGGCCGCGGTGCTGGCCGTCGCGGTCGCGACGATCGTGACCGGCGTGCCGAAGCGGGTCGGCGTCGCGACGGTGCTGGCCGAGTGACGGATCGCGGCGAGCCGGCGCGCGATCGCGCATCGGCTTGCTGCTCAGTGCGTCGGCGCGTGCGCGTCGAGCAACTGCCGGTGACGCGTTTCGGTGGCGTCGTCCGCGGGAAACATGCACTCCATGCGCAG
The DNA here is from genome assembly GCF_003857965.1 of Burkholderia sp. Bp9031. NCBI lineage: Bacteria > Pseudomonadati > Pseudomonadota > Betaproteobacteria > Burkholderiales > Burkholderiaceae > Burkholderia > Burkholderia sp. Bp9031. The sequence goes on along the minus strand of NZ_QTPW01000037.1, from coordinate 62,780 downwards.
TTCCTGTGCGGCGGCGCTGTACGGCGCACCGACGGTCGTGATCAGCGAGAAATAACGCAGCACGACGCCTTCGTGGACGAAGCCGACCGGAATGACGGGCATCGACGGTGCGGCGGCCGGTGCCTGCGGCGTTTTCCAGTCATGCGGGGCATCCGGACTGGCGAGCAGTTCGTCGAGCAGCCGCTGCGTGTCGTCGTCGACCACGCGGCCGACCGATTCGCGATACACGCGCTGCAGGAGGCTGCGCGACACGCTGTCCCAGTCGGCCACGAACGGCTGCATGCCGGACGGATCGAACATCAGGCGCAGCAGGTTGCGCGGGCCTTCGCGTGCGGCCATGTCGATGAAGCAGCCAAAAAAACGCGGCGCCGCATCGTTGGTCATCAGCACGTTCCAGTGCCGGTCCATGACGATCGCAGGGAACGGATCGTGCTGGCGAACGACCCGTTCGAGCGCGCGGGTCACGCCATTCATCTCCTGCGCATCCCACGGCGCTTCCGAATACACGGGCGCGTACCCGGCGGCGAGCAGCAACGCGTTGCGCTCGCGCAGCGGCACGTCGAGCGTCTGCGCGAGGGTCAGCAGCGTGTCGCGGCCGGGCACGCTGCGCCCGCTTTCGATGAAGCTGATCTGGCGCTGCGAGATGCCGGCGTCGAGCGACAGGCCGAGCTGGCTCACGCCGCGCAGATCGCGCCAGTAGCGCAACAGCCGGCCCAGTTCATGCGGCGGCGCCTTCGGATCGTTGCCGCTGGCATTCATCGCGTTGTCCTGATCGTTTGGTGACCGATGCCGACGACTATATCGAACTCACGCCGCGCCCGCATGCCACGCGAACGCGTCGAACGGCGCTTCGAGTGCGGGTCGCGTCACGCTGCCGACGTAGTTGGTGATCGTCGATGCGGCGACCACCGCGATCACCTCGAGCAACTGTTCGTCGCTGAACCCGGCATCGAGGAAGCGCCGCCGGTCGGCATCCGCGATGTGGCCGCGGGTCTCGATCAGCGTGCGAGCCAGTGTCGACAGCGCGGCCAGTTGCGCATCATCGGGCAGGCCGCCGCGGCGGAGCGCATCGACGTCGGCAGCGCGCACGCCCTGTTTCAATGCGAGCGCGGTGTGGAATGCGACCGGCCATTCGCTGGCGTTCGTGACCGCGTTGGTGAGCAGCAGCGTCTGGATCTGCGGCTCGGTGAGGCTGCTTGCGTGCACGCGCTCGAACAGGCCGATGAAGCCGTTGATCAGCACTGGCGACGCAGCCATGGCCGCCGCGATGTTCGGGATCGTGCCGAAGGTTTTCCGGAGCTGCTCGAGGACGGGCTTCGACTCGGCAGGGGCCGAGTCGATCGTATGAAGCGGATAGCGGGACACGACGCCTCCTGGGCGATGAGCGCCGCCGGAATGGCGGCGCGACACCCGAAGCGTAGGGACGGCCGCGCCGCGCGCCAATTACATCGGATGTAATTGTCCGCTATCCGTCCCGGGCAGTGGCTAGCCGCCTTGCTTCACCACTGCCGCGAGCGCCTTCATCGCCTGCAGGTAGGGGTACGGCCCGTGACTGATGCGTGCCACGCCGTATTGCGCGAGTTCGGCGAGCGTCGGCGTTTCGGCGATGCGCATGATGTTCACCGGCAGCGGCGACGCGGCCGTCAGCGCGCGAATCAGCGCGGGCGCGCGCAGGCCCGGCACGAACAGGCCGTCGGCGCCCGCCGCCGCGTAAGCGCGTGCGCGGGTCAGTACGTCGTCCAGAAGCCGCTCGTCGTGCGTATCGGCCGCGGCCTTGAAGAACACGTCGGTGCGCGCGTTGATGAAGTAGCCGATATCCGCGCGATCGGCCGCCTGCCGGGCCGCCGCGACACGCGCAGCCGCATCGTCGACGGTGCGCAGCTCGCCCGTCGCCGGAAAACTGTCCTCGAGGTTGCAGCCGATCGCGCCGGCCTCGATGCTGCGCGCGATCGTGTCGGCGATCTCCGCCGGCCGCTCGCCGTATCCGCTTTCGAGATCGACGGTGACGGGCAGGTCGGTTGCCTGCGCGATCCGCGCGAGCACTTCCATCACGAGCGCTTTCGGCATCTGCTCGCCGTCGACGAAACCGTTGGCGGCCGCGACCGACCAGCTGCCGGTTGCCAGCGCGACGCCGCCCGCGTCGGCCACCGTGCGCGCGCTGCCGGCGTCCCACACGTTGAACAGCGCGAGCGGCTGGCCCGCGCGGTGAAGCGAACGGAAATACGCGGCTTTCTCCTTGCTATTGCGGCTCATGCTCATCCCTCCGTGTGAAATTCGAATCGATAGTCGTACCGAACGATACGCCGACCGTGTCGAGCGCCGCGAGGAAATCGCGCGCGTCGAACAGTTCGCCGAGGCTGCGCACGCCGCCCGACGTCAGTGTCCTGCCGCTCAGCAGGCGGACCGTCGCCTCGACGATGATCGGTGCGCTGACTGCATAGATGTCGCGTCCCGATGCGGTCGCGCGATGCGTGATGCCGTTCTGCACAACGACGGCGTCCAGCGCGAATTGCTGCGCCGAGCGGCCGAGCGCGTCGACCGGTTGCGGCGGCGGCGTGCCGGCATCGCGCACGTCGCGCAGCGCGAGCGTCGCGAGCCAGGACTCGATCGTATCGATGCGCAGATGACGCGCGAGTGTCATGACTTCCGAGAACGGCAGCAGCGTCACGTCGACGTCGCCGAGCGGCGACGGGAACGGCCACCGGCGTTCGCGCGCCGTCGATGGCACAGCGGCGGGCTTGCCGTCCTTCTGAATCAGCCGGATCGCGCGATTGCGCTCGCCGGTCACGCGCGTGCCGCGCGTCGGATGCCAGCTGTCGAGGCCGGTCGCGACGTCGACGCGCTCGATCGGCTGGCGCGGGTCGACGACGGCCGTGACGAGCAGGTCGGCCAGGCCGCCGTAGAACGCGGCGGCCGGCACGAGCGTCACGCCGGCGGCGCGTGCGCTGGCGTCGCGCCGGTCGGCCAGCGCCTGGACCGACGGCTGCTCGGCCGTCAGGTCGAGATACGGGATGCCGGCCCGCAACGCCGCATCGGCGAGCGGTAGCGCGGTATCGAGGTACGGGCCCGCGCAGTTGATCACCGCGTGCGCGCCGTGCAATGCTGCATCGAGCGCGGCCGGATCGTCGACCGCTGCGACGCGCGATGGCGTCGCGTCGTTGCCGCCTTGCGCGAGCCGCGCGGCATCGCGCCCGACGCGGATCGCGCCGAGCTCGCGCCGTTCCAGTTCGGCGACGACAAACCGCCCGGTGTGACCCGTGGCGCCATACACCGCAACCGTCATTTGACCGTCCATGATCCACTCCGATACAGAACGGTCTGTTTTATAGTACAGACCTGTAGCGTCGTCAACCTTCGAGTGCTATCATCGGATCCACTTTTGCGGGACGGGCGGCCCTCGGCGGCCGGGCTTGGATGAAAAAGGGAACGGACACGAACGGGGGCGCGCCCGATACGCGCGAGCGCATTCTGCAGACGGCCAGCGCGCTGTTCTATCGGGAAGGGACGCGTGCGGTCGGCGTGGACCTGATCGTCGCGCAGGCGGGCGTCGCGAAGACGAGCCTGTACCGGCACTTCGCGACGAAGGACGACCTGATCGAGGCGTTCCTGCTGCGCGAGGATGCGGATTTCTGGGCGCACTGGGACGCGGTGGCCGCGCAGTACCGACGCACGCCGCGCGAGGAACTGGATGCGCAGCTGCAGTGGATCGGCGAGCGCATCGAGCGCCCCGGTTATCGCGGCTGTCCGCAAATCAACATCGCAGCCGAGTACGCGGACGGCAGTCATCCGGCGCGCCAGGTCGCCGTCGCGCACAAGCAGGAATTGCGGCGCCGGCTGACGGAGCTGGCAAGCGCGATGGGGATCGACGAACCGCAGACCTACGCATTGCGGCTCGCGACCGTCATCGACGGTGCGCTCAGCAGCGGGCAGGCGCTGCACGCGCACGGCCCCGTGCGTTTCCTGCAGGAGTTCGCGCAACTGCTGATGCCGAAGAAGGGCAGGAAGTGAATCGCACGGCACGCCGCTTCAGCCGCGCGTAGCCGGATCCTCCGACAGCGCGCGCAACTGGCCGCGCAATACATCGACTTCCCCTGCCGCGAACGGCCGTTCGATCTCGGCATGCGTCTGCTGCCAAAGCGGAAACGCTTCGGCGAGCAGCTGCTCACCAGCCGGCGTGAGTTTGAGCAGGCGGCTGCGCTTGTCGTCCGGATCCTGCGTGATGGTGACCAGCCCGCGCCGCTCGAGCGGTTTCAATGCAGCGGTCAGCGTCGTGCGGTCCATCGCGAGCAGCGACGCGACCGATTTCATCGTGGCCGGCTGGGGCCGGTTCAACGACATCAATAGCGAAAACTGGCCGTTGGTGAGATCCAGCGGGCGCAGCACATCGTCGAAGATGCGCGCGAGATTGCGCGCCGCGCGCTGCATGTGCAGGCACAGGCAGCAATCGCGCACCATCAGCGTCGTTTCGAAAGGGAGCTTTTCTTTGCGTGCCATGTTGCAATTGTGTTGATATCAACCTATCGTGTCAAGGGCGAGGAGCGGCAGCCCGCCGTTCCCGCCATCGGACGGAGGAAGCATGAGTGCGCAACAGCAGTTGTATCTCGCGGTATTCCTCGGCAGCAAGGAGAGCGCGGGCATGAAGGCATGGATGGCGCTACCGGAGGAGGAGCGGCGCACGCGGGAACGGGAAGGGATCGCCGCGTGGCATGCGTGGGTCGACCGGCATCGCGACGCGATCGTCGAACTCGGCGGGCCGCTCGGCAAGACCAAGACCATCGGCAAGGGCGGCGTCACGGACACCGCCAATGCGATGAGCGGCTTTACCGTCGTGCGCGCCGCATCGCACGACGCGGCGGCCGCGCTGTTCGAAGGCCACCCGCATTTCACGCTGTTCCCGGGTGACGCGATCGACGTGATGCCGGTGCTCGCGGTGCCCGGCATGTGAATGGCGACAGGCGCTGCGCGCGGTCGTCGAGGCCGATGGGCCATCGCCTGCGCGCGGAGATCTTCCCCGACATTTTCAACGGAGACATTGCGATGAAGCTTTACGGATTTGCCGGTACGCGCTCGCAACGCGCGCTCTGGGGGCTCAAGGAACTGGATGCGGATTTCGAGTTCGTGTCGGTCAACCTGCTGGCGGGCGAGCACAAGCGGCCCGAATTTCTGCAGATCAATCCGGCGGGCAAGGTGCCCGTGCTGGTGGACGGCGATCTCGTGATTCCGGAGTCGGCCGCGATCGTGTTGTATCTCGCGGACAAGTATCCGGAGAAGGCGCTGCTGCCCACCGATCCGGCGCTGCGGGCGCAGGCGTATCGGTGGGTGATGTTCGCGGTGACGGAGCTCGAGCAGCCGCTGTGGCGCATTACGCGGCATACGTTCATCTATCCGCCGGAGAAGCGGCTGCCGGCCGATATCGAACTCGCGCGCGAGGATTTCAAGGCGATGGCCGCGATCCTCGACAAGCATCTCGAGGGGCGTGAATTCATCGTCGGCGACACGCTGACGGTGGCCGATTGCGTGACGGCTTACCTGATCGACTGGGCAAGCGAGTGCCATCTGATCGAACCGTTCCCGCAACTGCAGTCGTATCTCGAGCGGCTTTATGCGCGGCCGAAGGCGCCGCAACGGATCGCGGAGGCGAGGAAGGCAGCGTGAAGACGGCGGTCGGTTATGCCGACGGGCGTGATCGGCTTCGCTTGCGTGATTTCACGGGCCTGCGGTTACACCCCCTCGACGGGGCCGCCGAGCGCGCGACACAGCATCGACAGGTCGCGAACGGTCAGATGCGGGGACGGAGCACGATGCGCGGCGTGCTCCGCTTCCCGACCTTCGCCGCGCACGACCCAGGCCGCCTGAAGCCCCGCGTTCAACGCGCCGACGATATCGAGCTGAAAATCGTCGCCGACGTGCAGCAGTTCGGCCGCGGGCACGCCGAGCGTCGCGGCGGCCGTGTGGAAGATCGCCGGCTCGGGTTTCGCGAACCCGCACGCACGCGCGCTGAGCGTTTCGCGGAAGAACTCGCCGCCGCCCGTCAGCCGAAGGTCAGCATTGCCGTTCGTCACCGCGATCAGCGGAAAGCGCGCGCTCAACCACGCGAGCGCCGGCAATGCGTCGTCGAAGAATTCGACCTGGTTCCGCGCGGAATAGAACACGTCATACGCGTGATCGGTCAGCGCGATGTCTTCGTTCGCGCGTTCCAGCGCGAGTCGGATCGAGCCGATGCGCAACGCACGATAGTCGCCGACGAGGTCCGGCCGCGCGCGTTCGTATTCGTCGCGCAACTGGCTCAGTGTCTGCGACGCAGGCAGCACGCTCGCGGTATTGGGCGCGTGCGTGATGAGCCACGCATGCAATGACGCCTCGGCCCGTTCGACGGACGGTCCGAACGGCCACAGCGTGTCGTCGAGATCGAACGAGATGGCGGAAACGTGGGGCAGGTGCATGGCGACGGAAGATACCACGCAGTTGCCGTTCACCACGGCCACGGGACGGAGCGTCCCGCGCCGTTTTCGACGGCCTGCCGATACAGCAAGCGCGCAACGGTCAGGTCCTGGAGCGCGAGTCCGGTCATGTCGAATACCGTGATTTCGTTCGGGGCGCGATTAACCGATGCAACTCCCGCAAGGATGTCGCCGATTTCAGTGTGCGGCAAATCCGGCGCCCACTGACACTCGCCGATGCCGCGCGCCTGCTCGTGATCGTCGACGAAAACGCGTGCACGTTCCAATACGCCTTCCGGAAGTTCGCGCTTGCCTGCGGTATCCGCGCCCACGCAGGTCAGATGGGTGCCCGGCTGAACCGCATCCGCATCGAACAGCGGGCCGCCGCCCGGTGTCGCGGTGATGACCACGTCGCTGCCGGCCACCGCATCGTTCCGGCCCCGTGCGACGCGGATGTCGCAGCGTTCGCGGAATGCCGATTCGAACAGCGAGTCCGATTTGCCGCTGACGTTCACGTACTGCACCGTGCACCGCTGCGGCAGCAGCCTGATCGCGTAGTCGAGCTGGACGCACGCCTGCACGCCGGTGCCGAATACGCAGATGCGCGTGCTGTCGCGGCGGGCGAGCGCCTGCAGCCCGATGCCGCCTGCTGCACCGGTTCGGGCCGTGGTGATCGCGTTGCCGTCCATGATGCAGAGTGGGCGGCCCGTGGCCGGATCGAACAGCGCGATCGTCGCCTGATGCGGTTCGCCGCCGCGGCTCCGATTGCCGGGCCAGAACCCGGCCGCCTTGAAACCGAGCAGATCCTGGCGCGCGACGTCGCCCGACTTGATGCCGAATACACCGCCGGTATGCAGCTTCTCGCGTACGACCGGGAACACGCGCCCGGCGCGTTGGCTGTGCAGCACGAAGGCTTCGCGGACCGCCGCCATCACGTGGTCGGCCTGAAGGGCGGGTTCCACGACATCCCGGTCGAGAAGGAGGAGTTGGGCGTCTGACGGCATGGTGGGCGAGCCTGTGAAGGTGCAATGCGAATCGCGATATTTATAGTTTGTACAAATGTAGACAAACTGTCAATTTTCTTCAAATGAGGGAGCGATGGCCGATTTCGCCGGGCATCGGATCGCCGCACCGGCTACCGTGCGCGTGACCCTCACCACCCGTAGAAGCGCGGCCAGGTCTGTACCGTGCCATCGCCGCTCAGCGCGTGATATTCCGGATGTTGCGCACCGGTCGCGCACGCGTGGTTCGGCAGGATCCGCAAACGGGTACCGATCGGAAACCGCTGCGCGATGCCCGTGTCGGGCGTATCGATGCGAGACACGATGCCGTGCTCCTGATTGGCCGCGCTCATCACGTATTCGCCGAGCACGTCGCCGTCTTCGGTACACACTTGCCCGTAGCCGAAATCCCGCGCCTGCCGCTGTGTGCCACGATCGCGGCTCATCGCCATCCAGCCTGCATCGACGATGGCCCAGCCTTTTTCTTCCTGGTGTCCGATGACGGTGGTCAGCACCGACAGCGCGATGTCGGACAGCGCGCATACGCCGATGTTGTGCATCACGAGGTCGAACAGCACGTAGACGCCTGCGCGAACTTCCGTCACCCCGTCGAGGTTCTCGGCGGTCAGCGCGGTCGGCGTCGAGCCGATGCTCACGACCGGGCACGGCAAGCCGGCCGCCCTGAGGCGCTCGGCGGCGCGCACGGTGCGGCTGCGCTCCTGTTCGGCGATCGCGACCCGTGCGTCACGCGTGTCGCATTCATAGCTGGAGCCGGCATGAGCGAGCACGCCGCCGAGCGTCATCCCGCCGTCGACCAGCGCGCGGCCGACGTCGATCAGCAGGCCGTCGTCGGGCCGAATCCCCGAACGGTGGCCGTCGACGTCGACCTCGATCCACACGTTGAAGCGCTCGCCGTGCGCGCGCCCGAATTCGGCGATGGCGTTCGCGGTCTGCAGGCTGTCGGCGACGATCTTCAGGTCGCAGCCCTGCCGGCGCAGCGCGCGTGCCTGGCCGAGCCTCGCGGGAATCATCCCGACCGCGTAGACGATGTCGCGCACGCCGCCCGCGAAGAACTGTTCGGCTTCCTTGAGTGTCGATACCGTGATGCCCTGCGCGCCGGCCGCGATCTGCGCGTCGACGACGTGCCGGCACTTGGTGGTCTTCACGTGCGGCCGGAACCTGACGCCCAGCGCGTCGAGATGCACCTGCATGCGCGCGATGTTCTCGCGCATGCGATCGACGTCGATCAATGCGGCGGGGGTGTTGACGGGTGGGATGCCCATGATGCGTTGCCTCGGTGGGTTGCCGACAGCGAACACTGTAGGGTGTTTGGCAAGCGGCGTGTTTAACGCATGCCAAATCGATCATTAAGCGATATTTAATCCAGGAAAGCCGCTCATGCCTTGCCGCGCCATGGCGGCGGATCGAGAAATTGCTTCGCGGCATCGAGAAAAACCCGTTGCCGCGCGGAGCGGCCGGTGCGCGACGGCAGCAGCGCGGTCACCGGCGCGGGCGGCAGATGCCAGTCGGGCAGCAGCCTGACCAGCTTGCCGTTCGCCAGCAGCGGCGCGACGTCCCATTCCGAGCGCTCCACGATGCCGAGCCCGGCCAGTGCCCAGTCGGTGATGACAGTGCCGTCGTTCGACGAAAGCGCGCCCGTTACGCGAATCACCGCGGATCGCCTGGGTTCGCCCTTGTTGTGGCCGGTTTGCGAGAAGTGCCAGCGCGGGATGTCCTCGTCGTTCTCGCGCAGGCACAGGCAGTCATACCGGGCCAGGTCCGACGGATGATTCAGTTCGCCGATGCGACGCGCGTAACCGGGGCTCGCGCACAGGAAGCGCTCGTTGGGGGCGAGCGGATAGCCGATCCACGACGACGACTTCAGGCTGCCGACGTGCACGACCACGTCGGCGCCCGACGCGCTGCTCAACGGGCTTTCCGACAGGTGCAGCGAGATCTCGAGCTTCCGATGCGCGCGTTGCACGTCACGCACGATCCGCGCGACGTACTTGCGTCCGAAGCCGAACGGCGCGACGACGCGCAGCGTGCCCTGCACGTCGCCGTGATCGCCGGAGAGGTTGACCGGCAGCGCCTCGACGCGCTCGAGAATCTCGACGGCTTCCTGATACAGCCGCTGACCTTCGTCGGTCAATGCGATCCCTTTCGGCTGTCGCACGGCAAGGCGGACGTCCAGCCGCGCCTCCATCCGCTGCAGGCGGATCGTGACCGCGGGCGGGGTGAGGTCGAGCAGTCGAGCGGCGGATGCCAATGAGCGCGATGCGCCGATCGCGCGCACGAGGCGAAGGTCTTCGAGGTCGAGCATTTCGTGTCTCTTAATGCTGGCGTTGCCGAGCATTAAACATTACATCGCTGGGTGAATCCAACGATGCGACCATGGATATCGACAAGCGCGCGCGTGGATCGACGTGAGCGAGGCCTCGAGGAAGGGGCGATGCCGCGTCACGCAGCACGCGGCTTCACCTGCCTCACGCCGCGAGTCCGAAAATCAGCGAACGATGCGCGCCCACGGCGGCCGCGACGCCCGACGCCCGACGCCCGACGCCCGACGCCCGACGCGAACGTCGCATTCGTCATCAGGCTCGACGCATCGCCGGCCGCGAACACGCCGGAAACGCTCGTCTGCTTCCATGTATCGACGCGAATCGCCATGCCGAGCGGCCCTTCGTCGAACGCGCAGCCGAGCTGTTGCGCGAGATCGCTCGCCATTTCCGTACGCGCGCCGACGAACAGCGCATCGATCGGCACGACCTGCCCGTCGGCGAGCCGCAGCGCTTCGATACGCGGTGCATCACCGAGGATGTCGACGACCGGCGACCGCTCGATACGCACGCCACGTGTGCGGAGCAGCGCCGCTTCCGCTTCGAACAGACGGTCAATGCGCATCTGTCGGCCACGCTGAAAGAGGCGGAAGCGGTGCTGCTCGCGCGTTTCGGCGAGGTCACGCTGGGCATGCTGTCGCGCGATTTCGAAGCGAAGGCGGCGCGCCGCCGCAAGCCGCGCTGACGCGCCGCAACATCGCGGCCGATCGCAGATAGCCGGTAGTCCGACGTAATCCGGCGCGGCGCGAAATCGTGCGCCATCGTGTTCTGTCCCCCAACTTCTGCCCGGTTTGCCCGTCACAGGGCAAAATACGGGTTTTCCGCACCCGAGAGGGTGCGTCCGAATCACGCGCCGGGCGGCGGCAGTGCGCAATCGCACGCCGTTGCAGGGCGCCCAGGTAAGATGCTCGCCGCGTCGCGAGCCCACAGGAGTCCAGACCCCATGCCCGAATCCAACCTGTCCTTCTTCGGCCGGCTATCGCTGGCCGTCGGCACGTTCTTCTCCGTGCTCGGCAACCGCGAGTTCGCGGCCGGCGTGCTGCGCGTGCGCGACGGCGCCCCGGCCCCGGTTGCGCCGGCGCCCGCCGCAGCGCCGGCTCCGGCACCCGCGCCCGTGAAGGCCCCCGAGCTGCGCGAAGCCAGCCCGCAAGCCGCGCTGCAACTGCTCGGCCTGCTGCAGCGCGATGCGCGCTTCATCGACTTCGTCGAGGAAGACATCGCCGGCTACGCGGACGCCGACATTGGCGCCGCCGCCCGCCTCGTGCACGACGGTTGCCGCGCCGCACTGCGCGAACACTTCACGATCGTGCCGGTGCGTGACGAAGCCGAAGGCAGCCGTGTGACGCTGCCGGCCGGTTTCGACGCGACGGCCGTGCGCGTGACGGGCAACGTGGTCGGCTCGGCACCGTTCTCGGGCACGGTCAGCCATCGCGGCTGGCGCGTGGCCGACGTGCGCCTGCCGAAGCTGACGGGCAGTCACGACGCATCGGTCGTCGCACCGGCGGAGGTGGAACTGTGAGCGATCCGCGCTATTCGATCGGTATCGACCTTGGTACCACCCACTGCGCGCTGTCGTACGTCGACAGCGCCGCGAGCGACGGCGAAACCATCACGCAGCAGGTGCTGCCGATCGCGCAGCTCACCGCGCCCGGCGCGCTGGAGTCGCGCGACCTGCTGCCGTCGTTCCTCTATCTTCCGCATGAAAGCGAACTCACGCAGGGCGACCTGACGCTGCCGTGGACGGCCTCGCGCGGCTTCGCGGTCGGCGAAATGGCACGCACGCGCGGCGCGGGCACGCCGATCCGCCTCGTGTCGAGCGCGAAAAGCTGGCTGTGCCACCCGGGCGTCGATCGCCGCGCGGCGATCCTGCCGAGCGATGCGCCGCCCGAAGTGTCGCGCGTGTCGCCGCTGGAAAGCTCGATCCGCTACCTGACGCACCTGCGCGAGGCGTGGGACCACACGCATCCCGACGCGCCGTTCGTCGACCAGGACGTGACGGTGACGATCCCCGCGTCGTTCGACCCGGCCGCGCGCGAACTGACGGCGGAAGCCGCGCGTGCCGCCGGCTACGCGCGGATGACGCTGCTCGAGGAGCCGCAGGCGGCGCTCTACAGCTGGATCCAGAAGAGCGAAGGCGGCTGGCGCAAGCAGGTGCAGGTCGGCGACCTGATCCTGTGCGTGGACGTCGGCGGCGGCACGACCGACCTGTCGCTGATCGCGGTGGTCGAGCGCGACGGCAACCTGGAACTGCATCGCGTGGCGGTCGGCGAGCACATCCTGCTCGGCGGCGACAACATGGATCTCGCGCTCGCGCACGTGGTCGCGCGCAAGCTCGCGCAGCAGGGCACGCAGGCCGATCCGTGGCAACTGCGCGCGCTGACCTACGCGTGCCGCGCCGCGAAGGAAACGCTGCTGTCCGACCCGACGACCGACGCGGTGCCGCTCGTCGTGCCGAGCCGCGGCTCGAAGCTGATCGGCGGGTCGATCCGCACGGAGCTCACGCGCGCGGAACTCACGCAGACGATCCTCGAAGGCTTCTTCCCGCAAGTCGACGCAGCCGCGCGCCCGGTGAGCCGCGCGCGCGTCGGCCTGACGCAACTCGGCCTGCCGTATGCGCAGGACGCGGGCATCACGCGCCATCTTGCCGCGTTCCTCGGCCGTCAGGTCGCAGCACTCGATGCGCTCGAAGGCGTGCAGCGCACGCTGCCGCAGGGCGCGACGTTCCTGCATCCGACCGCCGTGCTGTTCAACGGCGGCGTGTTCAAGTCGACGCTGCTCACGCAGCGCGTGCTCGATACGCTCAACAGCTGGCTCGCAGCCGAAGGCGCGCCGGCCGCGCGCCTGCTCGAAGGCGCGGACCTCGATCTCGCGGTCGCGCGTGGCGCGGCGTACTACGGCTACGTGAAGCGCGGCCGTGGCGTGCGCATTCGCGGCGGCACGGCGCGTGCGTACTACGTCGCGATCGAGTCGGCGATGCCCGCGGTGCCGGGACTGGAGCCGCCGGTGCAGGCGTTGTGCGTCGCGCCGTTCGGGATGGAGGAAGGCTCGGATGCGGCGCTGCCGCCGCAGGAGTTCGGGCTCGTCGTTGGCGAACCGGTGCAGTTCCGCTTCTTCGGGTCGTCGGTGCGCCGCCAGGACCAGGTCGGCACGCTGCTCGACTACTGGTCGCCGGAAGAGCTGCAGGAACTCGAGGAAATCCAGGCCACGCTGCCCGCCGAAGGGCGCACGGTCGGCGAGATCGTGCCGGTGAAGCTGCATGCGCGCGTGACCGAAGCCGGCACGCTCGAACTCGAGGCGATCCCGAGTGGCACGAACGAGCGCTGGAAGGTCGAGTTCGACGTGCGCGGCGCCGCCTGAGCGCGATGAAGCGCTATACGGTCGGCATCGACCTCGGCACGAGCAACACGGTCGTCGCATACGTCGAGGCCGGCTCCGACGCGATCCGCGTGTTCGACGTCGAGCAACTGGTCGGCCCCGGCGCGGTGGCCGCGCAGCCGCTGCTGCCGTCGGTGCGCTATCACCCGGCGGCGGGCGAACTCGCGGCGGAGGCGCTGCGGCTGCCGTGGCAGATGTCCGGCGCGCGCGACGCGGCCGCCCGTTCGGGCGGCGGCCGTGCTGGCGGCCCGGGTGATCGTGACGATGGAAACGGCAGCGCCGGCGCGCTGCCGCCGGTGATCGGCCGCTATGCGCGCACGCTCGGCGCACAGGTGCCGGGCCGGCTCGTCACCAGCGCGAAGAGCTGGCTGTCGCACGCGTCGGTCGACCGGCTCGCGGCGATCCTGCCGTGGGGCGCGGCCGAAGGCGTCGACAAGGTGTCGCCGGTCGACGCGAGCGCGAGCTATCTCGCGCACGTGCGCGCCGCGTGGGATGCGCACTTTCCCGATGCGCCGCTCGCGAAGCAGGACGTCATCCTGACGGTGCCTGCGTCGTTCGACGACGGCGCGCGCGCGTTGACGGTCGAGGCCGCCAGGCGCGCGAAACTGCCGGCGCTGCGGTTGCTGGAAGAGCCGCAGGCCGCGTTCTACGACTGGTTGTACGGCCAGCGCGCGACGTTGCGCGACACGTTCGCCGCACCGCGCCGCGTGCTGATCTGCGACGTCGGCGGCGGCACGACCGATCTCACGCTGGTCGACGTCGCGCCCGGCGACGACGGCGAACCGGCCTTCACGCGCGTTGGCGTCGGCAATCACCTGATGCTCGGCGGCGACAACATGGACCTCGCGCTCGCGCGCCTGGTCGAGACACGGCTGACCGAGCCCGGCACGCGGCTGTCCGCCGCGAGCCTGTCGCAGCTCGTCGAACGCTGCCGTACCGCGAAGGAGCGGCTGCTCGGCGACGACGCGCCGGCGTCCGTCACCGTGACCCTGCTCGGCGCGGGCAGCAAGCTCGTCGGCGGCGCGCGCTCGGCCGAGCTGACGCGGCAGGAAGTCGAGCAGATCGTCGTCGACGGTTTCTTTCCGCAGGTCGAGGCCGGCGAGCTGCCGCGCCGTGCGCGGACCGCGATCGTCGAATTCGGCTTGCCGTATGCGAGCGACCCGGCCGTTACGCGCCACGTCGCCGCGTTCCTGAATCGTCATGCGCAAGGCCCGCTGCCCGACACGCTGCTGCTCAACGGTGGCGTGTTCCGCGCGGGCGCACTCGCCGGCCGTCTCGCGCAGACGCTCGGCGCATGGCGCGGCGCGCCGCTCGATGTGTTGCACAACGCGCATCCGGACGTGGCGGTCGCGCGCGGCGCGGTGGCCTATGGCCTCGCGCGGGCCGGGCATGCACCGCGCATCGGCGGCGGCTCCGCGCGCAGCTATTTCCTCGTGCTCGACGATGGTGACGGGGGCGCGGCACCGCGCGGCGTCTGCCTGCTGCCGCGCGGCACCGAGGAAGGCCGCGAGATCCGGCTCGACGAGCGCACGTTCGCGCTGCAACTCGGGCAGCCGGTGCGTTTCCACCTCGTGTCGACGGTGGCCGAGGCCGCATACCGGCCCGGCGATCTCGTCGAGCTGGAAGGCGGCGATTTCGTGCGGCTGCCGCCGATCGCGACGGTCGTCGATCGGCAGGCCGGCGGCGACGCACGCGAAACGCCGGTGAAACTCACCGCGTCGCTGACCGAGGTCGGCACGCTTGAAATGCATTGCATCGCGACCGATGATGCCGCGCGGCGCTGGCGGCTCGAGTTCCAGTTGCGCGGCGATGCGCCCACGCAGGGTGACGACGCCGCGCTCGCGCGCCATCCGCGTCTCGACCACGCGATCGAGCTGATCGACCGCTCGTTCGGCGGCAAGTCCGCGGACGTCACGCCGAAGGATACGCGACGGTTGCGCGCGCAACTTGAACAGGTGCTCGGCCCGCGCGACGAGTGGGACGTCGCGCTCGCCCGCGAACTGTTCGATGCGTTGCTCGCACGAGCGCGCAGGCGGCGGCGCTCGGCCGATCACGAACGCGCATGGCTGAACCTCGCCGGCTATTGCCTGCGTCCGGGCTTCGGTCATCCGCTCGATGCATGGCGTATCGAGCAGCTGTGGCCGCTGTTCGACGACGGGATTCAGTACGTGAACGACGCGCAGGTGTGGTCGGAGTGGTGGACGCTGTGGCGGCGCGTGGCCGGCGGTCTCGACGACGACGCGCAAACGCAGGTGCGCGACGCGATCGCATTCCTCGAACCATCCGACGACAAGCGCCGCAAGCTGCCGTTCGACCCGGCCAAGGTCGGCCCGGCCGACATGACGCGCTTGTCCGCGTCGCTCGAGCGATTGCCCGTCGAGCGCAAGGTGGAGCTGGCCGAGCGATTGATCGTGCAGTTGCAGAAGCCGGCCGAGCGCACGTTGTGCGCGTGGGCGCTCGGGCGGATCGGCGCGCGGCGGCCGTTCTACGGCAGCGCGCACAGCGTCGTGCCGGCCGAGATGGCGAATCGCTGGCTCGACGCGCTGTTCGCGCTGGACTGGAAGCAGGTCGAACCCGCTGCATTCGCGGTTGCGCAAATCGCGCGGATGACGGGCGACCGCGAACGCGATTTGCCGGACGACACGCGTGAAGCGGTGATCAAGCGTCTGTCGGCCGCGAATGCATCGGCCGCGTGGATCGACATGGTGCGCGAAGCGATTGCGTTCGACGAAGCCGATACGGCGCGCGTGTTCGGCGAAACGCTGCCGGCCGGGTTGAAGCTGCTGGGCGGTTGAGCGCTGTCGTGCGCATGCACGAATATCGTCAGTATGACGATGCATGTCGAGGTGACGCGCCGGTGTGCGTACATCGCCGGCGCGCCACCTTCCGTTCGACATCGGGATAGCGGTTGCCGGCGCCACGCATCGGCAGCCGATCGCTGTTTTCAGTGCTGAAGCGCCGGCTCGTGCTGCCGCGTGACTGACGCAACTTCCGTCACGCTGTCCGCTGCCGAGCGCCGCGCGAGATGAATCCCCGCCAACATGCAACGCACCGACCCGCCGGCCAGTTCGATCGTCGGCACGTCGAGCGGCAGCAGCCGCGCGGAGCGCTCGATCGTCGCGCGCTGGTCGCCGGTGAGACAGTCGAACGCACGCCGCGACAGCGCAAGCACGCGCCCGTCCTTGCCCGACAGTTCCAGCGTATTGCCCGCGAAATTCGCGATCTGCGCGTGATCGAGCGCGATCACCGTGCGCCCCGTTTCGGCGAGGCGTTGCGCGATCTCGTCACGGCGCCGGCGGTCGGCGATCAGGTCGAGGCCGACCATCGCGAATTCGGTGGCGACGCTCATCATCACGTTCGTGTGATAGATCGGGCGGCCGTTCGCATCGGCCGTGTCGAAGCAGATCGGCTCGAAGTTGAAGTTCGTGCAGAAGCGCTCGAGCGCGACCGGATCGGCGCGGCGCGAACGTGCGGCGTACGCGATCCGCGCGACGTGATCGAGCACCATCGCGCCGGTGCCTTCCAGGAACACGTCGTCGTATTCGAGCCCCGAGTAGTCGATCACGTCCTGCACGCGGTACTCGGCCTTCAGCATTTCGACGATGTCGGCGCGCCGCTCGCGGCGGCGGTTCGGGCTATACATCGGATACAGCGCGACGTGTCCGCCCGGATGCGTGGAGAACCAGTTGTTCGGGAACACGGAGTCGGGCGTGTCGCGCTCGCCGTGGTCGTCGAACACGTGTACGCGCACACCTGCATCGGCGAGCGTTTGCGCGGCGGCCGTGACTTCGTCGCGCGCGGCGGCCGACACCGACGACGTGTCGTTCGCGCCGCCGGCCGCCATGCGCTGGAACGCGTTGTCGGCCGCGGTCTGCGGGTTCGGCACGAAGCGGTGCGGCCGGATCATCACGACGGCGGCGGGCGCCTGGATCGATACGAGATTCATGAACGGTAGAGGCGAGAGGCGGTGAGGCGGGCGGCGCGCACGCCGCCCGACGATGACGATCAGCGCGCGAACGCAGCGACGGCTTCGGTCACGAACGCCGCGTGACCCTGCGCGATCGCGGCCGGATCGTCGATCAGCGCGAACAGGTTCTTCGGATCGACGGCCGGCGGAATCAGCGCGATCTCGACGCCCGCGTTGTGCTGCTGCGCCAGTGCGTACAGGTAGCGCAGCGCCGAGTAGTCCTCGAGCGCGAAGCCGACCGAGTCGAATACCGTGACTTCGTCCGCGCGTTCGCGGCCGGTCGTCTCACCCTGCAGCACACGCCACAGTTCGGTCACCGGGAAGTCGGCCGGCATCTGCTGGATCTCGCCCTCGATGCGCGACTGCGGCTCGAACTCGACGAACACGCGGCCCGCGGTCAGCACGCCGGCTTCGAGTTCGGTCTTGCCAGGACAATCGCCGCCGACCGCGTTCAGGTGCATGCCGGGCTCGATCATGTCGGCCGTGACGATCGTCGCGTAGGCCTTGTCGGCGGTGACGGTCGTCACGATATCGGCGCCGCGCACCGCGTCGGCGGTCGATGCGGCGCGCACGACGCGCAGGGCCGGATAGGCGGCGAGGTTCTGCACCAGCTTGTCGGTCGCGTGCGGATCGACATCGAACACGCGGATCTCTTCGATGCCGAGCAGCGTGTGGAACGCGATCGCCTGGAATTCGCTCTGCGCGCCGTTGCCGATCAGCGCCATCGTGCGCGAGTCGGGGCGGGCGAGTGCCTGCGCGGCCAGCACCGAGGTCGCGGCCGTGCGCAGCGCGGTGGTCAGCGTGAGTTCGGCGAGCAGCAGCGGGTAGCCGGTGTCGACTTCGGCGAGCGCGCCGAAGGCCATCACCGTGTGCATGCCGCGTGCGGCGTTGACGGGGTGGCCGTTCACGTACTTGAACGCGAACAGCGACGCGTTCGCGACGGGCATCAGCTCGATCACGCCGTCGCGCGAATGGCAGGCGACACGCGACGACTTGTCGAAGTCGGCCCAGTGCAGGTAATCGGCGCGCAGCGTGTCGACGAGCTCACGCAGGAACGGCGTGACGCCGGTCTTGGCGATCAGTCGGGCGGTGGCGGGAACGTCGAGGAAGCGAGTCATCGGTCTGTCTCCATTTTTTTGCCGGTACGGGTGTCCAGGCGTCCTGGTCGACCGGGGCGGGCGCTTCGGCCCGGGCCCCGGCTCCATCAAAAGCGTTGTCCGGCGTGTGCAGCCGGTCGATGGAGTCATTATTTCCGGGAGTCGAGCCAACAAAAAGACGGCAAAAGTGGCAGATTTATCGATAGACTTGGCAAATTGCTGGTCAGATATGGCAGTTTGTTCAAATTGCACTAGTCGAAATGCACACCGTCCGGCACGCTGGCGGCCGGCTCATGCTCAACAGGAAGATCCGTTCATGATTACGCTCGACGACGTCGACCGGCAGCTCATCGCGCTGCTGCGCGACAACGCGCGAATGCCCGTCGTCGCCCTCGCGAAGGCGTTGCGCGTCGCGCGTGCGACCGTGCAGAACCGGCTGACGCGGCTGGAGAAGAACGGCGTGATCGTCGGCTATACGGTGCGGCTCAAGCCGGCGGCCGAGCGGCATCGGATCCGCGCGCTGATGTCGATCGCGGTGCAGGGCAATCGCGGTGCCGAAGTGGTGAAGGTGCTGCGCGGGCATCCGAACGTCGCGTCGATCCACAGTACCAACGGGCGCTGGGATCTGGTCGCCGAGCTGCACGCCGATTCGCTCGAGCATTTCGATCGCGTGCTTGGCGCGATTCGGTTGATCGACGGGATCGCGAATACCGAGACGAGTATTTTGTTGTCGACGCACAAGGCGTGACGCATGGCGGCGCACGTGACAGGCCGCTTGCGTCGCGCATGATCAGGTTAAACACACCCGAGCACCGTCGCAGGGCTTCGGGCAGAGGCACGAACGGCAAGTCATAGTCGGACGTTTTCGCATGTGGGTGATCCGCACTACGTGCTGCAGACGAGGCGTGTCGTGTGTCGCGCTTCATGGTCCCGCGAGAACGCCTCTTGATGAGAGCGTGTGCGCGATGCGTATCCGGGTGGGCAGGCGGTGGCGGCGTCGGTGGCGCGAGAAGAGGCCCAGCGGTACGCCAGCGGCCGTCGCTTCATGCGTTGCGGGCGCGCGTCCCCGTTGCCCGCGGAAAGGTCAGCACCACCGCGAACCCGCCCGCATCGGGAAACGCGAACCCCACGCGCCCGCCGTGCGCCTTCATCACTTCCTGCACGATCGCGAGCCCGAGCCCCGACCCCGTGCGGCGCTCGGTGCCGTCCGGCGCGATCCGCACGAACGGCTGCAACGCCGCATCCCAATGTTCGCGCGGAATCCCGCGACCGTTGTCGGTGACGGTCAGCGTGACTGCATCATCCACGTTGCCCGCGGTCGCTACCGACACGACGATATCGTCCGCATGCCCATGCAGCAGCGCGTTGTGCAGCACGTTCGACAACGCCTCCTGCAAGCTGATCGCATCGCCGTCGATCCACGCATGCGGCGCATCGCTCGCGAACGCGACAGCCACGTCGCGCGCGTCCGCGAGCGGAATCGTGCGGCCCAGTACATCCTTCGCGAGCGCGACGAGATCGACGGGTTGCAGCGGCACGACCTCGGTGCGATGGATCACCATCGCATGATTGAGCAACTGCCCGGTAAGGCGCCCGACATCCGAACAGGTCGCGCGCAGCGCATCGAGCCGCGCCGCATGACGCGCGGGATCGGCCTCGCCGTCGAGCAGTTCGATCTGCGCGTCGAGCCGTGCGAGCGGCGTGCGCATCTGGTGCGCGGCGTCGGCGATGAAGCGCTGCATCGCGTTGATCCGCTCGGCCAGCCGGCGCATCAGCCCGTTGATCGACCCGATGATCGCGTCGATCTCGCTCGGCGTATCGACGGCCACCGGCCGCAGGTCGGCCGGGTCGCGCGCGGCGATGATCGTGCCGATCTGCGCGAGCGGGCGCAATCCTCGCCGGATCGCGAGGCCGCTCGCGCCGATCGCGAGTACGCTCATCAGCAGGATCAGCGTCCATACCTTGATGCTCATGTCGTTCGTGAGCTGCTGTCGTGCATTGGTTGTCTGCGCAACGGTAACGAGTGCCCAGCCCGGCGTGCTTTCCTCGGGCATGTAGCGTGCGATGGTCGCGGTGCGGATCCTGTGCCCCTGGTAGACGGCGTTCGCGAACGCCGGGCCCTGTTTCGCGGCGGCGAGCGTCGCGGGGCTCGCGAGATCGTTGTAGCCGGCCACGACGACGCCGCGCGAATCGACGACCTTGTAGTAGACGAGGTCGTAGCGCGACAGCGTCGACAGCGCGGCGACCGGCGGATTCAGCGCGAGCACGCCACCCTGCACGTACAGGTTCTCCGCGACCTGGATCGATGCGCCCGCAAGCAACTGGTCGTATGCGCGCTCGGCCGCGACGCCCGCGTAGTAGCGTGCGATCACCGCGAGGGCGAGCGCGCCGGTCGCGACGACGAGCGCGATGAACAGCAGCGTGCGCCCGAACAGCGTCTTCGGGAACCAGTCAATGCGCGGCAATCTGATATCCCATCCCGCGCGCGGTGCGGATCTCGACCGAGCTGCCCTGCAGCTTCTTGCGCACGCGCGTCACGTATTGCTCGACCGCGTTCGCGGTCGGCTCGTTGCCGAAGCTGAACAGCTGGTTCAGCAGCTCGTCCTTCGAGAAGATCCGCTGCGGTCGGCTCGCGAGAATCTCGAGCAGCGCGAACTCCTGGCGCGACAGCGACAGCGGCTGGCCGTCGAGTTCCGCGAGACGGCTGCTGCGGTCGATCACGAGGCCGCCGAGCGTCAGGACGTCGTTCGCATGGCCGCTGTTGCGGCGCAGCAGCGCCTGCACGCGCGCATCGAGCTCGCGGTAGTCGAACGGTTTCACGAGGTAGTCGTCGGCGCCGAGGCCGAGGCCGCTCACGCGATCGTCGATCGCCGAGCGCGCGGTGACGAGCAGCACCGGCGTCGTGCTGCCCGACGCGCGCAGGTTGCGCAGCACCGCGAAGCCGTCGAGGCCGGGCAGGTTCGCGTCGAGCACGACGAGGTCGAAGCGCTCGACGCGCAGCAGGCTGTTCGCGGTCGAGCCGTCGGTTTCGAGATCGACGGCATGGCCGAGCCGCGCGAGGCGGCTGCGGATCGCCGCGCCGATTTCGGCATCGTCCTCCACGACGAGAATGCGCATGGTGCCGTTTGCAGGTAGAGGGTTACGGGTTTTCCCGGGGTCGGGATGTCAGCATTTTCTCAGACTCGCTCGATAACCTGTATTCAGCCGGAACAAGCGAAGACGGCCATTAATACCAGAACCACAGGAGACGGCAACATGCAACAGGAAGCGGAAGCGACGAACGCGCGGCACAGCGCGCCGCCGCCCGGCGCTCGCCGGTGCGGCGAAGCTGGCCGCAGCCGCATGGCGGCCGATGCGATGGCGTGCGCCGGCCGTGCCGTGTGTGCCGGGAAGGCGGGCGCATGACGACGTCGCCGCGCCGCCGCGCGTTGCTCGCCGCCGGCCTCGGCGCGCTCGCCGCGCCGTCGCTGGTGCGCTCGAAGCCGCGCACGGTACGGATCTCGAAAGGCTATGGCGTGCTGTACCTGCCGCTGCTCGTGATGGAAAAGCAGCGGCTGTTCGAGCGGCACGCGGCGCGGCACGGGCTGCGCGACGTCGCGGTCGACTGGGTGCTGCTCGACGGCGGCAATTCGGTCAACGACGCGATGATGGCCGGCACGCTCGACTTCGCCGGGGCCGGCGCGCCGGGTTTCATCGAGCTGTGGGCGCGGGCGCGCGGGATTCCGAACGTCGAGGTGATCGGCATCAGCGGATTGTCGACGACGTCGCTGTCGCTCAATGCGAACCGTCCGGGCCTCGCGACGCTGCGCGACTTCACGCCGGCCGACCGGATCGCGGTGCCGGGCATCCGCACGTCGCTGTCGGCGGTCGTGCTGCAGATGGTCGCGAGCCGGCAGCTCGGCGCGAAGCATTTCGCGCAGCTCGATTCGATCACCGTGAACCTGCCGCATCCGCAGGCGATGCAGGCGCTGATCCGCCGCGAGAACGGCGTCACCGCGCACTTCACGTCGCCGCCGTTCTCGACGCTCGAATTGCGGCAGCCCGGCATTCATCGCATCGTGAATTCGGTCGACGTGCTCGGCCCGATGACGCTCGACGTCGTGTTCGCGCCGAAGCGGCTCGTGGACACGGAGCCTGCACTGGCCGCGGCGTTTCTCGGCGCGCTCGACGAAGCGAACCGCCTGATCGCGCAGGATCCGCGCGCGGCGGCCGCGCTGTATGCGTCGTCGTCGGGTGTCGGCGTGTCGCACGACGACGTGATGCAGATGCTCGCCGCGCCGGACACGCGCTTCTCGGTGCGGCCGAACCAGCTGATGGACTACGTGGAATTCCTTTATCTCGCCGGCACGATCAAGGCGAAGCCGCGCGCGTGGCACGAGATGTTCGCGCCGATGCTCGACGACTACCGGACAGGCTGAGCGCCGCCGTCCGCCGCCGGACCCCATTTCATCGAATACCCTGCGCCCGCGCGTTCGTCGCGCGCGGCGCCGATTCAACCGACAAGCAACCGATTCCCGGAGGAGCCCGCAGTGAATGCCACCGAAACCCTGGACCCCGCGTCCGCCGAAGAGCAGCGCATCATGTCGAAGATGGCGCGGCGCCTGCTGCCCATCCTCGTCGTGATGTTCCTGATCGCGTTCATCGACCGGCAGAACGTCGGCTTCGCGAAACTGCAGATGGTGCACAGCCTCGGGATGACCGAGGCCGCGTTCGGTCTCGCGTCGTCGCTGTTCTTCATCGGCTACCTGCTGTTCGAGGTGCCGAGCACGCTCGCGCTGCACCGCTACGGCGCCCGCGTGTGGCTCGCGCGGATCATGCTGACGTGGGGCCTCATCACCGTGCTGATGGGCTTCACGACGTCGATGCCCGCGTTCTGTTCGCTGCGCTTCCTGCTCGGGATCGCGGAGGCCGGCTTCTATCCGGGCGTGATCTATTACCTGACGCTGTGGTTTCCGCAGAGCTACCGCGCGAAGGTGCTCGGCATCTTCACGCTCGGCAGCGCGCTCGCGAACATGCTCGGCTCGCTGGTCGGCGGCGTGCTGCTGAGCCTGAACGGCGTGTGGGGGCTGGCGGGCTGGCAGTGGGTGTTCGTGGCGACGGGCATCCCGGCCGTGCTCGTCGCGGTCGTCGTGTTCCGCGTGCTGCCGGCGTCGTTCCGCGATGCGCCGTTCCTCGACGAACGCGAGAAGCAGATCGTCGCGGCCGCGCTCGAACGCGAGAAGCCCGCGCAAGCCGAGCATGCTCAGCCGTGGAAGGCGCTGCTCGATCCGCGCGTGATGCTGTTCGCGGCGACCTACATGCTGATGTCGACGTCGCTGTACGGCGTCACGTACTGGCTGCCGACGATCGTGAAATCGTTCGGCGTGTCGAGCGGCACGAACGGCTTGCTGAGCATGCTGCCGTGGGCGCTCGCGGTGCTGCTGCTGCTGTGGCTGCCGTCGAAGCTGCGCCGCGCGAAGAGCATCCTGCGCACGATCGCGATCGTCGCGGCGCTCGGCGCGCTGGGCTTCCTGCTGAGCCTCGTGCTGCCGTCGACGCCACTGCGTTTCATCGCGCTCGTGCTCGGCGGTGCGTGCATCCCGCTGCTGTATCCGTGTTTCTGGTCGATGCCGCCGCGTTACTTCACCGGCGCGCGTGCGGCGGCGAGCGTCGCGGCGATCAACTCGATCGGCAACCTCGGCGGCTTCTTCAGCCAGAACCTGATGCCGTTCGCGGGCAAGGTGACGGGCACGGCGTTCGGGCCGATGATCGTGCCGATCGTGTGTCTCGCGTTGCTCGGGATCGGTGCGCTGGTCGCGTGGACGCGCTCGGAGCGGGGGATGGTGGCGGCGCGGGCGTGAGCGTTCGGCCAGGGGCTGCGGTTCCGCGCGGTTCCTGCTCCCGATGTTACCCCTCCGTCCGCGACGTCCCCCGTCCGTCATGCGCAAGCGCCACATGCGACGACGACACCGGAATATCCACCTCCACCGTCGTTCCTTCGCCGAGCGTCGTATCGATCCGCAGCGTGCCGCCGACCAGATACGCGCGCTCGCGCAGCCCGACCAGCCCGAACGATCCCGACTTGCGCGGCGCCGCGGGATCGAAGCCCGCACCGTCGTCGCGAATCGTCAGTCCGATCATTTCGTCGTGGTACACGAGCGTCACGGTCGCGTTCGATGCCGCCGCGTGCCGCGCGACGTTCGCGAGCGCTTCCTGCGCGATGCGGAACACGGCCGTCGCGTACGGTTCGTCGAGCTGCAGTTCGCCCGGCTCGACATGCAGCGCGCACGCCATGCCGTGACGGTGCTGGAAGTCCTCCACGAGCCACTGCATCGCAGCCGCGAACCCGAGATCGTCGAGCATCAGCGGACGCAGGTCCGACGCGATGCGCCGCGTCGCCGTCACCGCGCCGCGCGCGAGCGCATGCATCGCCGCGATCTTGCGCGCGAGTAGCGCGTCGTCCTGCGGCACGTGGTCGAGCAGCCATTCGAGATCGTTCTTCAGCGTCGCGAGCGTCTGCGCGAGTTCGTCGTGCAGTTCGCGTGCGATGCGGCGCTGTTCGGCCTCGCGTGCGGTCGCGCTGATCGCCGAGATCTCGCGCAGCTCCTCGCGCGACGCCTGCAGCGCACGCTCCGCGCGCACGCGCTCCTCGACTTCGCGCCGCAGGTCGCGGTTCGACGCGCTCAACTGCGCGGTGCGCGCCGCGACACGCTGCTCGAGCCGTTCGTTCGCTTCGTTGAGCTGCGCGCTCTTCTGCACGACGAGCAGGTGCTGATAGCGTGCGCCGGCCAGCGCACGCACCGTCTGCGCATGCAGCCGGCCGTTCTCGAACAGCAGCGCGAACAGCACGACGGCGGATGCGACGAGCCCGTAGGTCCGCCCGGCGTAGAAGCCCAGGTCGAAGCGTCCATGGTTCAGCATCGACGCCAATGCGATGTCGAACAGCCACCCGACGAGCACGATCATCACCCACAGGTCGAGCACGGAATGGCGGTGCCGCTGCCGCCACATCAGCACGAGCGCGGCCAGGTTGAGTATCCAGACGACCGCGATCGCGTAGGTCATCGTCGGGGCCATCCGGTTGCCCTGCATGATGCGCGGCAGCAGGTCGTGGCCGGCGGTCGCGAGCAGTGCGAGCGCGCCGGTCGCGCCGGCCGTCAGGACGATGCAAAGCAGCAGCGGAACCGCCGCGCGCCGCCGCTCGAGCGACGGCGCGCGGGCGCGCGGCGCCGTGCGCAGCAGCACGTACGCGGCGACCGCCAGCGGAAAGCCGCCGTGCCAGAACAGGTACAGCCACGCGGTGGTCTGTTCGCCCGCGCCGAGCAGGCCCGTCGGCGTGAAGAGCCCCGGGAAGGTCAGCATGTGCGTGCCGGCCATGAAGCCCGTGAACAGGTAGCCGGCCGCGAGCGCGAGCAGCGATTTCTCGCGCAGGATCGCGTACTGGCCGAGCAGCAGGCCGGCCGTCACCATGTCGTTGACGACGATCGCCGACTGGTAGACGGGAATGAAGCCCCACACGCGAGCAAGCGGCATGCCCGCGAACGGCGCGAGGGCGGCGAAGATCACGGCCGACACGATCACCGTTGCGATCGCGAGCCGACGCTCGCGCCGGCCGGGCGGCAGCGACGACATGAACAGGCGCGCCGGATCCGGCGCGTCGTCGTCGTCTTCGGGGGCCGCGGAGCGGAAGCGGAACGCGGACATCATGCGTCGTCGACGCCGAGGTCGAGATCGTGGCGCACCGCGTAGCGCACCAGCGCGGCTTCGTGCGGCAGCTCCATCTTCTCGAGAATGCGCGTCTTGTAGGTGCTGACCGTCTTCGCGCTCAGCGTGAGTTCGGACGCGATCCGCGTGACCGTCTGCCCCGCGACGATGCGGCGCATCACGTCGAGTTCGCGCGCGGACAACCGTTCGTGCGGCAGCATCTCGGCCGGCGCGCGCAGCGTGCGCGCGAGGCTCTCGGCAGCCGACGAACTCACGTACACGCCGCCCGCTGCGACCTTGGTGACGGCCGCGACGAGCTCGGCGGTCGCGCTGTCCTTCGTCAGGTAGCCGGTCGCGCCGGCCTTGAACGCGCGCGCGGCGTACTGCGTTTCCGCATGCATCGTCAGCACCAGCATGCGCAGCGACGGCGCATGCGTCTTGACCAGCCGGATCAGCTCGATACCGGTCGGCGCGGGCATCGACAGGTCGAGCAGCAGCACGTCGGCGGCGCGATGCTCGGCCAGTGCGAGCGTGGCCGTACCGTCGCTCGCCTCGCCGACGATTTCGAAACCACCGGCCGTTTCCAGGATGTGACGCAGTCCGTCCCGCATGACTGCGTGATCGTCAGCCAGAATTACCCTGATCATCTAGCGGTCCTCTTCGGGATGACGCCGCGGGCTGCTCTGCCGGTTGTCGCCGCGGCCGTTCTTCTGACCAATATATTCCGCCGGAGCCGGAAAAGGTGCCCCTTCGGGAAATTTTTGAGACATCCGGATGTGGAATTTGCCCTGCAACGAAATAATCAGCGTGAAATGGTACAGGCGATAGGGTCAGACGGGGTGGGTATTCCCGAGGAATCGCCGCAGTGCGGCGGGCGCGGCGCCTCGCGGATCGCCCTGATTCAGAGATAAACTGGTGCCCGATTGCACCGTCCCGACCCGAGGAGCTCCACGATGATCGATCTCGCCGACATCCTGCCGTCCGCACTGCCCGACGCCGTTGCATGGGCCGACGCGCAGGCGGCGCACGGGCTCGCGCAGGGCGTGCCGCTGACACCCGCGCAGGCCGACGACGCGCGTGCCGTGGGTGTCGCGCAACCGGAGCGGATCCGCGTCGTGGTCGCCGACCGGCTGCCGTTTCCCGACACGCCGGCGCTGGGCGGGATCGCGCGCGATACCGGGCTGCTGTCGCCGGGGACGATCGGCCTCACGCTCGGCCATGCGGTGTTCGTGCTGCGCGGCCACGATACGCGGCGCCTGCTCACGCATGAGTTCCGCCACGTGCATCAGTACGAGGAGGCCGGTTCGATCGGCGCGTTTCTCGCGCGCTACCTGCACGAGATCGCGACGGTCGGCTACCACGACGCGCCGCTCGAGGCCGATGCGCGGCAACACGAGTTCGACTGACCCCGCCGGCCGGCGCGAACGCGCACACGCACACACTCCGATGAACCTTTCCCACGCCACCGCCGGCCCGGTGCAGGCTCGCTGCGCCGCCACACCGCGCGGCCCGCGATGAGCGCCACGATCCACGCGTGGCTGGGCGCGATCGGCGCGCATCCGGCGCTGGTGCTCGCGGTCGTGTTCGCCACCGCCTGCGCCGAGGCGATCGCGCTGATCGGCACGGTCGTGCCGGCCGGCGCCGTGATGTTCGCGGCCGGCACGCTGATCGGCGCGGGCGCGCTCGACGGCTGGACGACGATCGGCGTCGCAGCCGCCGGTGCGATCGTCGGCGACGGGATCAGCTACGAGCTCGGACGCCTCTACCGCGGTGCGATCCGCAACGGCTGGACGCGTCTCGGCTACGCGGATGCCTACGCACGCGGCGAGGAGTTCGTGCTGCGCCACGGAATGAAGAGCATCGTGCTCGCGCGCTTCCTGGCGCCGGTGCGCGCGGTCGTGCCGGTCGTGGTCGGCTGCGCGACGCTGCCGCGCCGGTCGTTCTACCCGGTCAACATCGTGTCGGCGCTGATCTGGGCGCCCGTGCACGTCGCGCCGGGCGTCCTGTTCGGCGCGTCGGCGGTGCTGGCCGCGGCGATCAGCGTGCGGGTCGCCGCGATCCTGCTGGTGCTTGCCGCGCTGGTCGCGCTCGTGTGGTTCGGTGTGCGCCTCGCGCTGCGGCGCGGCTGGCCGTTGCTGTGCCGGGCGGCCGGCGCGGCCGTGCACGCATGCACGCACCGCTGGCCACGCTTTGCCGCCCGGCTGCACGACGGGCTCGGGAAGCTGCGCCGCCTGCCGGGTGTGGTGCCCGTGTTCGCGCTGCTGTTCGTCGGCTGCGTGTGGCTGTTCGCGGGCATCGTGCAGGACATCGTCGCGAACGATCCGCTGATGCACACCGACATCGCGCTGTATGCGTTCCTGCAGAACCTGCGCACGCCGCCCGTGGATGCCGCGATGCGCGCGCTCGCGGTGTTGCACGGACACGATACGGGGCTGATCGTCGCGGCCGCGTTTCTCGTCTGGCTGATGATCCATCGCTGCTGGGTGACGTCCGCATGGTGGCTCGCGACGATCGGCATCGCGGTCGTGCTTGTGCCGGCGTTCGGCGCCGGCATGCCCGGCTCGACGCCCGCGAGCCTGCCGCCCGGCGCGTTGCACGTGCCGCTGCCCGATGCCGATGCGGCGTTCGCGATACTCGCGAGCAGCGGGATCGGCTGGGTGCTGACGCGCGACCGCCCCGCGCCGTGGCGCGTTCCGGTCGTGACGGCGGTCGTGCTGTGGATCGTGCTCGGCGGCTTCGCGCGGCTGTATGTCGGCGATACGTGGCTGTCGGGCCTGCTCGGCGGCTGGAGCCTCGGGTTCGCGTGGTTCGCGGTGCTGGCGGGCGCCTATGCGTACTGGCAGGTGCGCGAGCACGTGCAGCCGCGCGGTGCGCTCGTTGCGGTGCTCGTCGTGCTCGCGACGGCCGGCGTGTGGACCGTGCCCGTGCAGTGGCAGCTCGATCGTGCGGCGCGTCCGCATGTGGGCGACGTCGTCGCGATGACCGTCGATCAGTGGATGCGCGGCGGGTGGCAGCGCGTGCCGACGCGGCGCACCGAGATCGGCGGCGATCGCGAGGAATATCTGCCGCTGCAATGGTGCGCGACGTCGGACACGCTCGATCGCCATCTGTCGCTGGCCGGCTGGCAGCGCGCGACGCCGTGGTCGCCCGCCACCGCGCTGCGCTGGCTGCTGCCGCAGGCGTCGGCCGATGCGTTGCCCGTGCTGCCGCGCTACACCCACGGCGAGAGCACGCGCCGCGTGTTCGTGAGGGTCGATCCGGCCGATCCGGACAGCCGTCTCGTGCTGCGGCTGTGGCGTTATCCGTACGTGCTGCAGGATGCGCTCGGCATGCGGCCGCTGTGGTACGGCGCGCTGTACCGCGAGACGCTGCATCGGCCCGCGCGGTTGATGACGACCGTGCACACGACGACGGTAGACGATGCGGCGACGATCGCGCGAGCACTGAAGGTCGAGCCGACGATCGAGCAGCCGCCGGCGGGGATGAGCGCGGCGCCGGCCGCGATGGTGCTCGTGTGGATGGTGCAGCCTTGAAGCGCGGGGGCCGCGTGACGCATGCGCCGGTTGCGCGGGGACGACGGACAGGCGCAGGCCGACCGTCTTGAGCACCGCGAGCAGGGTTTTCAGCGTCGGGTTGCCGTTGGGCGACAGTGTGCGATACAGCGATTCGCGGCTGATCCCGGCTTCCGCCGCGACCGCGCCGAGCCCGCCGGATGCTTCCGCGACGGTGCGCAGCGCGAGCAGCGCGGCCGCGCGGTTGTCGGGATCGTCGAGCGATTCCATCGCGACGCGCAGATAGGCCACCGCGAGTTCGCGGTCGGCGCCGAGTTCGGCGACTTCCGCATCGTGGTGCGATACCGCGCCTTTGAGCTTGTTCATGTTTGCCTCCGTTTCCAGTTGAACCCCTGTTCCTTCGCATGCCTGATGTCGTCGGGTTGACTGCGCTTGTCGCCGCCGAACAACAGCAGCACCAGCGCACTGCCGTACCGGCCGAAGTACACGCGATAGCCGGCACCGACGTGGATGCGCAGTTCGACCACGCCTTCGCCGACAGGCTCGCAATCGCCGAAATTGCCGGTCTGCACGCGTCGCAGGCGTTCGCGAATCCGTGCCTGGATGACCTTGTCGCGCACGGCGTTCAGCCATTCGGTGAAGGGTTCGCGACCGTCGTCGCGTTGATAGCGAAGCAGTTCGAACTTGGAGAGAGTTGTAACTTATAAGCTACATCATGGGTCAAGGTATCCACGTGATTGCATCGTCAGTCGGATGAGGCGGACGAAGTGACGCGTACGCGGGCCGACTGCCGAATCGAGACGAAGCATCATGCAAAGGCGCTGCGCAGGAATGCCTGCGGTGCCATCGTGGCTCGGGGTTTCGGGGAAGGTGGGTGAGGCTGGCTTCCCGAACGACGCTCATTCTTTCATTCGGGGCGTGCGATGACGATTCGGCCGAACGGCCGATCTCATCGGCGCGTTCGGGATACGCGCCGTGTGGGGGGAAACGGCTTGAACGGCTGACCCAGCGCGCCGCCGCACGACGCGACGGGCGACGCCGGCAGGCCCAACCGCGTTACTGCTTCGCGGGTGCGGCCGCCGCGGCATCGCGCCGAGGCTTGCGGCGATCATGCCGGCCACGCGTGCCGGAAAAAATAAGCGACAGGTTTGGGCAAGAGGGTGTCGCACGGTTGCAAGCGGGACGATCGAGGCAGCCGCGTGCCGCTGCCTCGACACCGGCATCGCCGGCATCACTGCGCCGTCGCCGCCACCCGCTGCGCAGCAAACCCCGCCAGCGTCCGCAGCGCGTCTCGCGCCGAGCGCAGATAGAACGCCTGCAGATGAAACACATGCCAGCGCGCGGCATGAATCTCCAGCCGGCATGGCACGCCGCACGCGAGCGCATGCGCCGCGAGCCGCTGCGCATCCGACAGCAGCACTTCCTGGTCGCCGGCCTGCATCAGGATCGGCGGCAGGCCGCGCAAGTCGGTGTCGAGCGGGCCGCGCGCCGCCACCGAGCCTGCGCCGTGATACCAGCGCAGCCCCTGTTCGAGCCAGCCGCGACGGATCATCGGATCGTCGCGGCGGCGCGATGCGAGCGTGTCGCCGCTGAGTGCCGGGTCGGTCACGGGCGAGATCAGCAGCAGCGCGGCCGCGGCCGGCTCGCCACGCTCGCGCAGCGCGATGGCGAGTGCCAGCGCGAGCGCGCCGCCGGCCGAATCGCCGGCAAGCACGATCCGGTGCGGCGCACAGCCTTGCGCGCGCAACGCATCGTATGCGGCCAGCGCGTCGTCGAGCGCCGCCGGGCTCGGATGCTCGGGCGCGAGCCGATAGTCGGGCACCCACACCGGCAGGCCGGATTCGGTCGCGAGCCGCGTCGTCACGCCGCGATGCGTGTGCGGGCCGCCGAGGCAGAACGCGCCGCCGTGCAGGTAGAGGATCGCGCCGCCCGTGTCGCCGCGCTTCGGCGCGATCACCTCGACCGGCACGCTGGCGGCGGACGTCCGGTAGCGCAGCGTGCCGCACGTGCCCGGCATCAGCGGCGACAGCAGCGCGACGACTCGGCGCTGCATGCGCGCGCCGAACGGCGGCCCGATCAACGGCCGGAATGCCACCCGCAGAAAGCCGCGCAGCGATGCGGCGGCGAGTGCTTCCGTGCGGCCGGCGGGCGGCGCGACGACGGCTCCTTGCGTCGGTGTGGCCGTGCCGGGCAGCGGCTGCGTGAAGCGATACGCGGACAGCCCCGTGAAGCGCGTGATCCATCGATAGGTCAGCGTGAAGCCGGGCCAGTTCGTGCTGTTGTGGCCCGACGCATCGACGTACCAGCTCTTGCAGCCGCTCCATACCGAGCCTTCGAGCCGCTGCTGCACATGCGTGTTGTAGCGCCGGTAGCGACGCGGGTCGACGTCGATCGCACGCGCGCCGTCGCGCCGCATCGCGCGCACGCAGCGCATCACGTGCGCGATCTGGCTTTCGAGCATGTAGACGATCGAGTTGTGGCCGAGGTTGGTGTTCGGGCCGTACAGCATGAAGAAGTTCGGAAAGCCCGGCACGGTGAGCCCGAGATACGCCTGCGCGCCGCGCCGCCACGCGTCGTTCAGGTCGAGCCCGTCGCGGCCGGTGATGCGCATCGGCGACAGGAACGCGGTCGCCGCGAAGCCGGTGCCGTAGACGATCGCGTCGACCGGATGATGCACGCCGTCGTCGGTCTCGATGCCGGTTTCGGTCACGCGCCGGATGCGCTGCGTGACGAGCTCGACGTTGTCGCGGCCGATCGCGGCGAGGTAGTCGCTCGACAGCAGGAGCCGCTTGCAGCCGATCGGATAGTCGGGCGTGAGCTGTTCGCGCAGCACGGGATCGCGCACGTCGCGTGCGAGCAGCTTGCGGAACGGCCGGCCGATCGCGACATCCATCAGCCCGTGCAGCCGCGTGAATGCGATCGCACGTGATTCGTAGCGCACGTAGATCGCCGCGCGATGCAGCTTCATCGCCCACGGCAGCCGACGGAACAGCGCCCGCTCCCACGGACGATACGCGCGGTCCGGGCGCGGGATCACATAGGCGGGCGAACGCTGGAACACGAAGAGGCGCTCGACGTCGCCGGCGATCGCCGGGACGAACTGGATCGCCGACGCGCCGGTACCGACCACGGCCACACGCGTGCCGGCGAGCGGATAGTCATGATCCCAGTGTGCGGAGTGGAAGGCGCGGCCGCGAAACGTGTCGATGCCGGGCAGGTCGGGCATCGCCGGGCGGCTCAGTTGACCGGTGCCGCTGACGAGCATGGCGGCACTGAGCGTCGTGCCGTCGACGAGCGTGATATCCCACAGCGCACGGGCTTCGTCGTATTGCGCGCGCTCGACCTCGGCACCGAAACGCAGATGGCGTGCGAGGCCATACTTGCGCGCGCAATGTTGCAGGTACGCGTAAATTTCGGGCTGCGGCGCGAACACGCGCGACCAGTTCGGGTTGGGCTCGAACGAGAACGAGTACAGATGCGAGGGCACGTCGCACGCGGCACCCGGGTAACGATTGTCGCGCCACACGCCACCGACGTCGTGCGAGCGCTCGACGATCACGAAGTCGTGAATGCCGGCGCGTTGCAGCGCGACGGCCATGCCGATGCCGGCAAAGCCGGCGCCGATGATGATCGCCGACAGCGGCGCGGCGGTTTCGGCAGGACGGGAAGCTTCAGGCGACGACATGGCGGGTTTCCTCTAGCTGGATCGCATCGTGCGACGCGCACGACGCAGGGACGGTATCGCGGTGTGTCGGCACGGTGGCCGGTTCGCATTCGGTATCGGCAGGCGAACGTGCCGGTGCACGCCGCACGCCGCGGATCAGGTCGACGGCCTTCTCGGCGATCATGATCGTCGGCGCGTTGGTGTTGCCGCCGATCAGGGTCGGCATGATCGACGCATCGACGATGCGCAGCCCCTGCAGGCCGTGCACGCGCAATTGCGGATCGACGACCGCGAGCGCATCGCGCCCCATTCGGCAGGTGCCGACCGGGTGATACACGGTGTCGGTGCGCCGGCGCAGCACGTCGCGAATTTCGTCGTCGGTCGTCACGTTCGCCGCGAACAGATCGCGCGTGATCCATTCGGCGAGTGCCGGCGCTTCCATCAGCCGGCGCGTGATGCGGAAGCCGGCGACCATGTCGTCGAGATCGCGCGGATCGTCGAAGAACGCGGGATCGATGCGCGGCGCGGCGAGCGGATCGGCGCTGTGCAGCGTGACCGAGCCGCGGCTGCGCGGCCGCAGCAGGCACACATGGCACGACAGCCCGTGGCCGGCGTGCAGCCGGCGCGCATGATCGTCGACGAGCGCGACGACGAAGTGCAACTGGATGTCGGGCGCATCGAGGTCCGCACGCGTCTTGAGGAAGCCGCCGCCTTCCGCGAAATTCGACGTCAGCATCCCGCGCCGTTCGCGACGAAAGCGCGCGAACTCGCGCAGCATGCGCAGGCCGCCGCGCGCGGACACGCCCATCGTGTCGACGCTGCGCGTGCGGTAGCCGAGGATGAAGTCGGGATGATCCTGCAGGTTGCGGCCGACGCCGGGCAGCTCGGCGCGCACCGGAATGCCGAGCCGCTGCAGTTCGCCGGCCGGACCGACGCCCGACAGCATCAGCAGTTGAGGCGTCTGCAGCGCGCCGGCCGCGAGCACGACTTCGCGCCGTGCGCGCAGCGTGCGAACCTTGCCGTGCTGCCGCACCTCGACGCCCGTCGCACGCGTGCCGTCGAACAGGATGCGCAACACCTGCGCATGCGTCTCGACCGTCAGGTTGTCGCGACGGCCGACATGCGGCAGCAAATACGCGCGCGCCGCGCTCCACCGCTCGCCGTGCTTCTGCGTGACCTGGTAGATGCCGACGCCTTCCTGCTGCGCGCCGTTGAAGTCGTCGGTGAGCGGCAGGCCGGCCTGCCGCGCCGCTTCCAGGTAGCGTGCATGGAACGGGTTGCCGGTGCGCAGGTCGCTGACCCACAGCGGGCCGTCGCGGCCGTGAAACGCGTCGTCGAAGCGCTCGTTGTGCTCGCTCAGGCGGAAGTACGGCAGCACGTCGTCGTAGGACCAGCCTTCGTTGCCGAGCGCGGCCCAGCCGTCGTAATCGACGCGATGGCCGCGAATGTAGACCATCGCGTTGATCGCGGACGAACCGCCGAGCGCCTTGCCGCGCGGCTGATAGCCGATGCGCCCGCCGAGCCCCGGCTGCGGCACCGTGTCGAACGCCCAGTTGTTCACGCGGGTCGGCATCATCGCGACCGCGCCGGTCGGCACGTTGACGACCGCGCTGTCGCCGCGGCCGCCGGCCTCCAGCACGCAGACGGTGACGGCCGGGTCCTCGGTCAGGCGTCCGGCGACGACGCACCCGCCCGAACCGCCGCCGACAACGATGTAGTCGAAAGTCTTGCTCAAGAAATCGTCTCCCGATGGTCGATGGATCACGCGATGCGCGTCAGCACGCGCAGCAGCAACTCGAAGGTCTTGCCGTACGGCGGATGGAACAGCGCGGTGCCGCTGCGGCGCGCCTGGTGGAACACGGGCTTGTGATGGCTGAACGTGTCGAACCCCCATTTGCCGTGATACGCGCCGATGCCGCTCGGGCCGACGCCACCGAACGGCTGATGCTCCTGTACGAGATGCCACAGGCAGTCGTTGACCGTGACGCCGCCCGACACCGTTTCGCGCAGCACGCGATCGCGGCGCGCGGCGTCGCGGCCGAACCAGTACAGCGCGAGCGGGCGCGGGCCGCGATTCACGCGGTCGATCGCGTCGTCGAGGTCCGCATATTCGACGATCGGCAGCACGGGGCCGAAGATCTCCTCGCGCATCACCCGCATCGTGTCGCGCGCGCCGAGCACGAGCGTCGGCGCGAACTTGCGCGAGCCCGCGGCGAAGCGTTCGCCGGCCGGATTGACTTCGAGCACGCGTGCGCCGCCGTCGCGCGCGTCGTCGACCAGCGCCGCGAGGCGGTCGCGATGCCGCGCGCCGATGATCGCCGTGTAGTCGGGGTTGCCGGCGAGCGTCGGGTAGCGGCGTGCGATCGCGTCCGACAGCCGCGCGGCGACGGTCTCGGCGGTGCCGGCCGGCACCAGCAGATAGTCGGGCGCGATGCAGGTCTGGCCGGCATTGAGCAGCTTGCCGAACGCGATGCGCCCGGCCGCCTGCGCGACGTCGCACGACGGGTCGAGGATCGCGGGCGACTTGCCGCCGAGTTCCAGCGTGACGGGCGTCAGGTTCGCGGCCGCGGCTTGCGCGACGTCGCGCCCGACCGCGGTCGAGCCGGTGAAGAACAGATGGTCGAACGGCAAGCGCGCGAACGCTTTCGCGATGTCGACGTCGCCCGTCACGATGCCCAGCTCGTCGGCGTCGAACGCGTCGGCGACGATCGTGTCGAGCAGGGCCGACAGCCGCGGCGTCAGTTCCGATGGCTTGATCAGCACGCGGTTGCCGGCGGCGAGCGCCGCGACGGCGGGGCCGATCGCGAGCTGAAGCGGATAGTTCCACGGAGCCATCACGCCGACGACGCCGCGCGGCTGCGGCGCAAGCCGGTTGTAGCCGGGCCGGAAGTGCGCGGCGGTCGGCACGCGGCGTTCGCGCATCCAGTGCCGCAGGTGTGCGCGGGCATGGCGCAGGCCGCTTCGAACCACGAAGAGTTCGGCGAGACGCGTTTCGTGCGCGGAGCGTCCGCCGAAATCGGCGTCGATCGCGCGCACGATCGACGCTTCATGCGTATCGAGCAGCGCGCGCAGCCGATCGAGCCGCGACAGGCGGATCGCAAGCGGCGGGGCGGGGTCGCGGGCGAATGCTTCGCGCTGGCGTTCGAAGCGGGTCGCGAGGTCGGGCGGGCGACTGGGTCGCATGGTGTCTCCTCCGGGGCGTTGACGTCGTTCAGGCGACGACTGATGACGCCGATGGTGCGGGCCGCATGGGAAAACACCAATGCTGCTTCGGGACAATTGTTTTAGTATTTGGGCCAAATCGGCGCTTCGAGGGTTTCTCCGCATGAGCTTCTGGGACTTCACCCGGAGTCCGGCCAGCGCGCGGCTGCTGGTCGATTTCGGCGACGAACGCGGTGTGTCGCGCACGAAGCTGCTGGCCGGCACGGGCCTCGCGGACGCGCAGCTCGCCGATCCGAACGTCGAGGTGACGGCCGCGCAGGAACTGCGGCTGACCGGCAACCTGCTGCGCGCGCTCGGCCGCGCGCCGGGCCTCGGGTTCGAGGTCGGGCAGCGCTATCACTTCTCCGCGTACGGCGTGTGGGGCTACGGGCTGATCGCGAGCGCGACCACGCGCGACGCGCTGGCGCTGGCGATGCGCTTCCTGCCGCTCACGTATGCGTTCACGGTGATCACGTATCGCGAGGAGCCGCAGACGTGCGTGCTCAATTTCGGCGCGCCGGAGCTCGATGCCGACCTGAGCCGGTTCCTCGTCGAGCGCGACATGGCGGCCGCGGCCGTGCTGCTGCAGGAAATCGGCGGCGGCGATTTCGCGTTGTCGCGCTTCACGATGCAGGCCGCGAGCGCGGCGAGCGCATCCACGTCCACACGCGCATCCGCACCGCGCATCGCCGGCGTCGAACCCGCGTTCGGCGCGCGCGCGAACAGCCTCGCGTTCGACCGTGCGTTTCTCGACCGGCCGCTGCCGCATGCGAACCCGCTGACGGTCTCGATGTGCGAGCAGATGTGCGGTCAGCTGGTCGAAGCGCGGCGCGCGCGGGTCGGTACGTCGGAGATGGTGCGGCAATACCTGACGGCGACGCCCGGCAACGTGCCGTTCTCGCTCGAGGACATGGCGCGGCTGATGAACACGAGCCCGCGCACGCTGAAGCGCCGGCTGCAGGAAGAAGGCACGACGTTCCGCACGCTGCTCGCGCAGGCGCGCGGCGCGATGGCCGAGACGCTGCTCGGCGATGCACATCTGTCGTTGACGGAAGTCGCCGAGCGGCTCGGCTTCAGCGACCTGTCGAGTTTCTCGCAGGCATTCAAGCGCTGGTATGGCGTGCCGCCGGGCACCTATCGCAGCGGCCTGCTGCACGACGGCGCCCGCAGCGACGCGGCGTAGCACCGCGCGCATCCTCCCACTCCTTCACGAGAAAATCCGCATGATCACGCTTCGCCCGATGACCGAAGACGACTTCCCCCGCTTCTGGCCCACATACCACGCGATCGTCGCCGCGCAGGAGACCTATGCATTCGATCCGGCGCAGACGCGCGAAGCCGCTCGCGCGCTGTGGCTCGACGCGCCGCTGTGCACGTGGGTCGCCGAGGAGGACGGCGTGCTGCTCGGCTCGTACTACCTGAAGGCGAACGCGGCCGGGCCCGGCAATCACGTGTGCAACTGCGGCTACATGGTCGGCGAGGCCGCGCGCGGCAAGGGCGTCGCGCGCCTGATGTGCGAGCACTCGCAGCAGGTGGCGCGCGAACGCGGCTTCCTCGCGATGCAGTTCAACTCGGTGGTCGCGACGAACGAAGTGGCGGTCGCGTTGTGGCAGAAGCTCGGCTTCGAGATCGTCGGCCGGCTGCCGCGCGCATATCGTCACGCGCGGCTCGGCTTCGTCGACTGCTTCGTGATGTTCAAGTGGCTCGGCGACGCGGCGGCCGCCGAAGCCTGATTCTCGAGTCAGACGGCGAACGTGCCGTCGAACACGATCCGCTCGTCGAACGCGAGCGTGCCGCGCGCGAAGATCAGGTCGAGGTGGTGGCTGCCGTTCGCGCCGCCGCCAAGGCCGAGATGCAGGCCCGGATGGCGTTCCTCGAATCCGGCGTTGCGGCCGTACAGCCCGCGGATGCCCAGGTTCGTGCCGATGCCGAATTCCTCGATGCGCCGGTGATTGTCATGCCGGTCGAGATATGACGCGAAGTCGCGCCGGAAGCTCGCGTCGTCGCTGTCGAAATCGACGATCACGCTGTCTTCGACATGCAGCGTCGCGAGCCGCTCGACCACGCGGTACTTGATCGCGAACGGCACGGTGCCGAGAAACGTGCCGCTGAACACGATCGAGCCGTGCAGATCGGTGACGTGTGTCGCGATCTCGCCGGGCACGACGTCGAGATTGCCCATCCCGTCCACGCTCGTCCATTTCTGGTCCGGGGAAAGCGAGCCGGCCAGCGTGTTGCCGGCTTCGTCGATGAAGCGGATCTGCGACGCGCGCGCGGCCGCTTCGATCAGCCGGCCGTTGCGCGCGGCGATGTCGTCCAGCGATTCGGCGAACGCCTCGTCGAGATGCGGGCCGTAATCCTTGAACAGCACCGACTTGCTCCAGTGCCCGACGATCGCGGGACGGATCGCGGCCAGGAACGGCGGGCCGCTCGGCGACGGTGTCGGCAGGCACGACGAGTCGTACAGCAGCACGAACAGGTCGGCGTGCGCGAGCGCGGCGGTGAGGTCCGCGGGCGGGGTGCTTTCGAGGCAGAGGATCGTCGCATCGAGCGAGTCGGGCAGGGCGGAAAACGCGCGCAACGCGGTGTCGCGATTGCGGGTGTCGTAGCCGACCAGCAGTTTGCCCGTCTCGCCGCGTGCGAGCTTGTCGCGCAGCGCCGGATGACAACCCAGCGCGCGATGCAGGTTCAGCATGCGTGTCTCCGGAGGCGGCGGAAGGGCCGCGGCCCTTCCGCGGGAACGGGCTGGCCGCTCAGACCGGCCAGAGCGCGGTGCCGAACGGCACCACGGCATCCTCGACCATCATGTCGACGGCCTCGGGATGCGTGTCTTCCTGCATCCAGTCAAGCAATTCGATCTGCCGGGTTTCCTGCATGTCAATTCTCCTGTGGTGAACAGCGATTCAACATGAAAGCGCGGTAAAGGGATTACCGCCGCTCATCCGGCATTTTTTGAATACCGGACGAGTGGCGTCGATATTAGTATGACGATTTCGCGAATGCAATGCGTTGCAAGATTTTTAGCCGAAACGTGCTAAACAAGCGGGTTCGTTCGACGTCGTGCGATGAAGGCGAATAAATCGAATCTTATGAAGCGCATCGATTTTTTATCGAATATCGGGGCCGTGACCGATTAATCGATTCATATGGCTTTTTTAAACCCTGAATCCAATCGTATCGATCGTTTCGATTTCCACCATTCACGAACGCCGCGTGCGCGACGATCGTGCCCGCGAATCGGCGGCCGGCTGCGGGCGAGCCGGCTCCGGCGGCAGCGCCGATTTTCTGGCACCATCTGACGACTTCACGCGCGGGCTGCAACCACGCGCGCACCGCCGTCCCGGCGGCACGATTCGAACCACGATGGAGACACCGCGATGCGCGCAGCGCCGCAGCCCGAGCACGCCGGCCGAGCACGGCCGGATGCCGGCGCCACCGAACCCGACCGCATGGCCGCATGGCGGCTTGCGATCGGCCTGTCGCTCGGCAGCGCGATCGCGCTCGGTCTCGCGCGCTTCTCGTATGCGCTGCTGCTGCCGCCGATGAAGGCCGATCTCGGCTGGACCTTCGCGCAGGCCGGCGCGCTGAACACGGCCAACGCGGCCGGCTACCTGATCGGCGCGCTCACGTTCCCGTTCCTGTCGCGGCGCTGGCGCACCGGCACGCTGCTCGCGGCCGGCTGCGCGCTGACCGCGGTGCTGATGGCCGCATGCGGGCTCTCGTCGAGCATGCATGCGCTGCTCGTCGAGCGGCTCGCGACGGGCGTCGGCAGCGCGCTGATCTTCATCAGCGGCGGCGTGCTGGCCGCGCGGCTCGCGTCCGCGTCGCCGCGCGATGCGGGGCTGCTGCTCGGGCTCTATTACGGCGGCACGGGGTGGGGCATCGTCGCGTCGTCGCTGCTCGTGCCGGCGACGCTCGTGCCTGGCGCGCAGCACGCGCACGGCTGGCAGCCCGCGTGGTTCGCGCTCGCCGCCGCATGCGTGCTGTTCTCGATGCTGGCCGTGTCGGCCGCGCATCGCATCGAGCGCATGCATGCGGCACCGGCCGCGCCGCGCGACGGCGCCGCGCCGGCCGCGACCGCGAGCCCCGCGCGCTTCGCACTCGCGCTCGCGGGCTACGGCCTCTTCGGTGTCGGGTATATCGGCTACATGACGTTCATCGTCGCGCTGCTGCGCGGCGCGGGAATGAGCGGCACGATCGTATCCGCGTTCTACGTGGTGCTCGGCGTCGCGACCGTCGTGTCGGCACGGCTGTGGTCGGGGTTGCTCGACCGGATGCGCGGCGGCCAGGCGCTGGCCGTGCTCAACGCGCTGCTCGGCGTCGCGACGCTGATGCCGGCGCTGTTCGTGCATCCGGCGGCCGCGTTCGCGTCGGGCGTGCTGTTCGGCGCGACGTTCCTGTCGGCGGTCGCGGCGACCACCGCGTTCGTGCGCCACAACCTGCCGCCGCAAGGCTGGGCGAAAGGCATCAGCGCGTTCACGACGGTTTTCGCGTTCGGGCAGATCGCCGGGCCCGTCGCGATCGGCTGGGTGTCGGACAGCGCGGGGCTCGCGCGCGGGCTCGTGTATTCGGCGCTGACGCTGTTCGCGGGCGCGGCGCTCGCGGCCGGCCAGCGCGCGTTGCGGGCGGCGGCGTAGCCCTGCGTGAGCGCGCGTCCGGCGAGCGCGGCACCGTTTCGTTGCCCTGACCGTTACCGCACGCAGGCGGTGCGCGACACGCGATGGAACGCGCGGCTGAAGTAGATGAGGCTGTCGCCGTCGTTGCGCACGCGGATCGACGTCGCCTCGATGAACATCACCGAATGCGAGCCGACTTCCTTCATCTCGGCGATCGTGCCCTGCAGGCTCGCAAGCGCATCGCGCAGCACGGGCACGTCCTGCTCGCCGCGATCCCACACCGGCAGCTCGAAGCGGCGCTCCATCGGCAACTCGGTGAGCCCTGCGAAATGCCGCGCGAGCAGCTCGTGCTCGGCCGGCAGCACGTTGATGCACACGTGCCGATTGCGTTCGAAGATCGCGTGCATCGCGCTCGAACGGTTCAGGCACACGAGCAGCGTCGGCGGCGCGTCGGTGACGGAACAGACGGCGCTTGCGGTGATC
Organism: Burkholderia sp. Bp9031; assembly: GCF_003857965.1. Lineage (NCBI taxonomy): Bacteria > Pseudomonadati > Pseudomonadota > Betaproteobacteria > Burkholderiales > Burkholderiaceae > Burkholderia > Burkholderia sp. Bp9031. Next base: position 21,402 of record NZ_QTPW01000037.1, on the reverse strand, counting down.
CCGCAGCGGCCGTGCGGCCCCGCGCTCGTGATCACGTTGACGGCCGCACCGAGGTGGGCCATCGCTTGCCGGAAGGCCTTTTGCGCGTCGGTCGGTTCGGCGCGTGCCGGTTGCGGGGTATCGGTCGTTGCGGACATGGGCGCTCCTGGGTGAATGAGGGCGGCGATCGTGCCTGCCGTCGATGCGGCATCGGATCGTCGACGTTTGACTCAAGCGTACGTCGCGAAAATGCGGGCGAACATTCGCACGATTGATGCCGAAGCTGGCGTTCCCGCCAACGCGTCTAAAGGTTCTACCTAGATGCGCGGCACGGCGCGCGAAAAAATGTGCGATCGGGCGTTCGTGCGGGACGTAAAGGGGTATTCAGCGCATTTTCGGCTCGCTATGATGTGCCGCATACCCCCGACGAACGACGCTTGCATCACCTGCGGCGCGTGCGGCACCGATACCGATATCTTGCGAGACACCCCGATGACGTCACCCGCTCCGATCGTATACATCGTCGACGACGACAGCGGCATGCGGACGTCGCTCGCCTGGCTGCTCGAATCGGTCGGCATCGCATCCGAAGGCTTCGCGAACGCGGCCGATTTCCTCGCGCGCTTCGACGTGAACCTGCCCGCGTGCCTGGTGCTCGACGTGCGGATGCCGGAGAAAAGCGGGTTCGACGTGCAGGCGGAACTGAACGCGCGCGGCGCGACGCTGCCGGTGATCTTCGTCAGCGGTCACGGCGATATTCCGATGTCCGTGCGCGCACTGCAGAACGGCGCGATCGATTTCGTCGAGAAGCCGTACAACTCGCAGCAGATGCTCGAGCGCGTGCAACGCGCGCTGCGGCTCGCGCAGCAGCGGCACGCGGTCGGCCAGCGGCACCGCGTGCTGCGCCAGCGGCTCGACGCGTTGACCGCACGCGAGAAGGAGGTGCTGCGCGGCGTCGTCGACGGCAAGGGCAGCAAGCAGATCGCGTCGGACCTGTCGATCAGCGTGAAGACCGTCGACGTGCATCGCGCGAGCATCAAGGAGAAGCTCGGTGCGACGTCGATCGCCGCGCTGGTGCGCGACGTGATGGTCGTGTGGGGCGACGACGGCGACACGCCGCGCTAGACGGATTCGCACGCGTCGAAGCGCGCGTCGTGGTCGACAAGCACGACAAGCACGACAAGCACGACAAGCACGACAAGCACGACACGCGCGGCCACGCAACGCGCTCAACGCATGTACAACCCGCCGTTGATGTCCCAGCACGCGCCGTTCGCGAAATGCGCGTCGCCCGACGCGAGCAGCACCGCCGCATCCGCGACGAAACCGGCCGACCCGAGCTTGCCGCCCGGCAGGCTCGCGAGCACCTGCCGCAGCTTTTCCGGCGCGACGCTTTCATGGACGATCGGCAGATCGAGCGGGCCCGGCGAGATCGCGTTGACGGTCACGCCCTGCGCGGCGAGGTCGCGCGCGAACACCTTGGTCAGCGTCAGCGTGCCGCCTTTCGCGGCCGCATAGTGCGCGCCCGTCGCCGAGCCGCCGTTCTGCCCGGCGAGCGACGCGATGTTGACGATGCGGCCCGCGCCGCGCGTCGCGAAGTACTGGCCGAACACCTGGCAGCCGAACAGCACGCTGCGCAGGTTCACGTCGATCACCTGGTCGAACTGCTCGGCCGTGATCTCCATCGCGGGCACGACCTTCGATGCGCCGGCATTGTTCACGAGCACGTCGATCGCGCCCCAGCGCGCGACGAGCGCATCGCGCGCGGCTTCGAAATCGCGTTTCGACGTGACGTCGAGCGGCAGCGCGATCGCGCGTTCGCCGCTCGGGTCGAGTTCGCGTGCGTGCGCATGAATGGCGTCGGCGGCGATGTCGGCCAGCGCGACGCGATAGCCGGCCGCGTGGAAGCGTTCGGCGATGACGGCGCCGAGCCCGCGCGCGGCGCCGGTGACGAGGACGACTCGGTCTGACATGGTGCGTGATTCCCTGGTTCGCGGGCGCGTGGCCGAAGCGGCGCCCGCATCGTGGTTCATGCGGCAAGTGCCGCTTCGAAGTGTGCTGCAATCGCGCACACCAGTTCGTCCGCGCCCTTGCGTCCGACGATCTGCAACCCGGCCTTCAGCGGCGTTCCGGCGAGCGGCAGCGGCAGGCTGAGCGCCGGATGGCCGCTCAGGTTGAACGGCCGGATCAGCGACGACATCGCGATGACCGATACGCCGTCGCGTGCCTGCGCAAGCGTGATCGGCAGCGCGGGCAGCGTCGGCAGCACCAGCACGTCCGCGCGGTCGAGCGCGGCATCGACCTGCGCGGTGAAGCGCGCGCGTACGGCTTCGGCTTGCGCGAGTGCGGCCGGCGTCGTCTGTGCGGCCGTGCGCAGCCGCGCATCGAGATCCGCGCCGAGCTTGCCGGTTGCGACGAGGTGCCCGAATGCGCGCGACGTTTCCGCGTTGATGACGGCGAGCCCCGCCGTGAACGCGGCAGGCAGTTCGTCGAGCACGACATCGTGCGTGCGCAGGCCCGCTGCGCGTACCGCCGCGTCGAGCGCGGCGGCGATCGCCGGATCGGTATCGGCGAGCACGTGCGCGACCGTGCAGCCGGCAACGGGCGCTGCCGCACGCGCCGGATCGAAGTCCGGTGCGATGGCGGCCATCACGGCCGCGAGCGTGCGGACGTCGCGCGCGAACGGCCCGACGCAATCGAGCGTGGTGTCGGCAGGCGCGACGCCGCACCGCGATACGCGGCCGAACGTCGGCTTCAACCCGACCACGCCGCAGCAGGCGGCCGGCCCGCGAATCGAGCCGCCGGTGTCGGTGCCGAGCGCGGCGTCGACGACGCCGAGCCCGACGAGCGACGCCGACCCGCTCGACGAGCCGCCCGGAATGCGCGTCGGGTCCTGCGGATTGACCGGCGTACCGGTGGTGTCGTTGATGCCGGTCATGCCGAACGCGAGCTCGTGCATGTTCGCCTTGCCGGCGATCTGCCAGCCGGCGTCGAGCAGCAGGCGGACCACGTCCGCGTGCTGCGCGGCGGGCGGCGCGTCGGCGAGCGCGCGGCTGGCCGCGCGGGTCGGATGGCCGGCGATGTCGATCGTGTCCTTGATCGCGATCGTCGGGCCCGGGCCGCCCAGCGTGAAGGTATCGATGAAGCCTGTCATGGTGCGATGGCGTGCGAGCGGAGTGAAAGGGTTCAGGATTGCGGCGCGGCGGCGAGCGGCCACGGGCCGTCGAGCACGCGCTCGGTGCGGAAATGGCGGATCAGCCAGGTCGTGCCGTCGTCGGCTGGCGCGAAGTCGACGGTCAGCCGCGCGGCGATCAGCTCGGCCGCGCCGTCCGCGTAGCGCGATGCTTGCAGCATGATCCAGCGGCCGCATGCGCTCGCATGATCGGCGCCGACGTCGATCGACTCCGACGTCAGGAAATGCAGGTTCGCCGCGAAATGCGGATCGGGCGGCAGATAGCGGCGCAGCATCGCGACGATCGCCTCCGTGCCCTCGAGGCGGCCGAACTTGCGCGCGTACTGCGGGCCGATGCCTTCCCACACCGCGTCGGCCGTGAACAGCGCAGCGAGCGCCGGGCCGTCGCCGGCATCCTCGGGCACGTCGCACAGCGCCATGTAGCGCGTGATCGTCGCGCGTACCGCGCGTTCGGCGTCGAGCGTCGCCACGCGCCGCTCAAGCGCTTCGAGCGCCGTGATCAAGCGCGAAGAATCGGGGCCGGTCATCGCGCGCCTCACGCTGCGGGCTTCGCGGCCGGCGGCACGGTCAGCGCGCGGCCGACCCGTGCCTCGATCTTGCCGTAGCGCCACAGGTTGTATTCGCCGACGGGCGTCGTGCGGTACAGATTGCAGACCGCGACCGTCGTGTCGAAGTCGGCGACGTCGGCCATGATGTAGAACGTCCACGGCGCGCCGTCGGCCTGGCCGACGACGAGGCGGTCGTCATCCATCACGCCGAGCACGCGCACGCCGGGCATCGCCTCGACGGCGGCGAGCATCGCGCCGTACGCTTGCCACACTTCGCCGATCTTCTCGCGCGGCAGGTCGAAGAAGTTTTGCGACACGCCGCAGCAGAACAGCACGCGCAGCGGCAGCGGATTCGAATCGGACATGACAGGTTCTCCTGAAGAATGCGTTGAGCGGCGTCGAAGCGAATCGACGCGGATTACAGATAGCCGGGAAACGGCGTGACGCCGGTAAACACCGCGCCCGCGCCGTCGAAGTTGCCTTCACCGAGAAACGCGTGCTGCGTGACGACCATCGCGTCGCGCAAGAGGCGCTGCAGCGGATGCGTGCGATAGATCGCGGCCGTGCCGCCGAGGCGGTACGCGCGCTCGACGACGCTCGCGCCTTCGCGCGCGATATGCGTGGCGGCGAGCCTCAGCAGGCTGACCTGCTCGGGCGTCACGGGGTTCCCGGCGAGGATCGATTGCCAGACCGAGTCGGTCGCGTCGTAGAAGAACGCGCGCGCCGAGCGCAGCTGCGCCTCGGCCTTCGCGAGCTCGATGCGGAAATACGCGCGATCGGCGAGGCGCGGTGCGCCGGTAGTCGTCTGGCGGCCGCCCGACATCCGGTTCGCGACGTCGAGCGCCGCGCGGGCCAGCCCGAGGTTGACCACGGCGAGCACCTGCGCCGCATACGCGACGGTCGGATAGCGGTACAGCGGCTCGTCGACGGCCGCCTCGCCGCCGCGCACGAAGGTCCACGCCTCGGGCACGAAGCGGTCGTCGACGCGCAGGTCGTGGCTGCCCGTGCCCTGCATGCCGACCACGCTCCAGTTCTCGACGATCTCGACTTCAGCGGCACGGAACACGGCCGTGCGCGGCTTGTTCGGCGCGGCATCCTGCGCGCCGGGCACCGCGATGCCGACGCCGAGCCAGTCGGCGCCCTTGCAGCCGCTCGCGAACTTCCACGTGCCGGTCACGCGCCAGCCGCCGGGTGCCGCCTGCGCCGGCTGCACGGGGAACAGCCCGCCCGCGAACACCTGGTCGGGGCCGCTCGCGTACAGTTCGGCCTGCGTGGCGAGCGGCAGCGCGGCGAGATAGGCGTTGGCCGAGCCGAAGCTCGCGACCCACGCGGCCGACCCGTCGGCGGTCGCGATCCGCTCGATCATGTCGAGGAACGCGGTTGGCGCGAGCGCATCGCCGCCAAACCGGCGCGGCGTGCCCGCGCGATAGATGCCGGCTTCCTTGAACAGCGCGATCACGTCGCGCGGCACGTGCGACAGGCGGTCGAATTCGTCGCGGCGCGCGGCGACGGTCTCGATCACCGCGTCGAGGGGCGACACCCGCGCGGCCACGTCGCGGACCGCATGCGGCGAGGGGGGCGCGGCGTCGATGGCGAGGGCGGCGTTGGGCATGGCTGTCTCCTGGGGATGGGGTTCGATTGCGGGAGTGGACACTGCATGGACCTAGTCTAGAAACGCCGAAAACACGCAGCAATTGGTGCGTAGGGCCGTGCGACTGGTGACGTTCCGTGCCGGACTAAAGAAATCTTCAGATGCGGGCGGCGCGCGCCGGTGCTATGTTGGGTTTCCGGCCGCGCGATGCCGCGCGACCTTATCCGAAGACGATCATGAGTTTTCCCGACGAAGACGATTTCCACCGGCTGCTCGACGCGTTGACCACCTGCGTGCTGCTGCACGACGCGCATACCAAGGCGATCGTGTGGGCGAACCGCGCCGCGTGCATCGCGCTCGGCTTTTCCGTCGAGGAGCTGCTGCCGCTGAAGGCGCCGGACATGACGCGTCCCGAACCGAAATACCGCCGCGAAATCGCGGTGAGCGCGTGGGATCGCGCGCTCGTCGACGGGCCGCAGGTGTACGAGTGGTGCTACCGCTCGCGCACGGGCGTCGACATGCTGTCGGAGGCGACCGCCACCTATGTGCCGCTGCGCGGGCGCGACGTCGTGATGGTGCAGTTCCGCGACATCAGCGCGGAAGAGGCGGTGCGCCAGCAACTGCGCCGCTACGAGGCACGGCTGCGCGAGTTCATGCAGGATCTCGACGAAGGGATCGCGGTCGTGACGCCGCACGGCGGCGTGCAGTTCATCAGCGAGTCGGGCCGTCGCGTGCTCGGGCTCGCGCCGGACGAAGCGCTCGGCGAGGTGCTCGACTATTGCAGCGCGGCCGACCGCGACCGGCTCGTCGCGCAACTGCGCGATGCGCCGTCCGCGTGCCCGTCCGAGCCGCAGCGTTACCGGATCGTGCGGCGCGACGGTTCGACGTGCTGGCTGCGCATCCTGTGCCGGCAGGTCGAGATCGAAGGTGATCTCGACGGGCTGCTCGTGCAGTTTCGCGACGTGAGCGACGAAGTCGCGATCGAGGATGCGCGACAAGCGCAGGCGCGGATGCTCGAATACGCGGGCCGCTACAACGCGATGGGCGAGATGGCGAGCGTGATCGCGCACGAGTTGAGCCAGCCGCTCGCGGCCGTGCGCAACTTCATCGAGGGCGCGGTGCAGCGGCTGAATGGGCGCGGCGCCGTCGACGATGCGATCTGGGGGCTGCGCAGCGCGGACCGGCAGGCCGAGCATGCGGCGCTGATCATCAAGAGCGTGCGCGAGTTCATCGTGAAGCGCGAGCCGGTCGTCGCGCTCGCCGACCTGCGCGAGATCCTCGCCGACGTCGCATATTTCATCGAGCTGCGCGCGAAGGAGGCGGGCGTGACGGTCGCGATCGTGCAGGCCGATGCGCCGCTGCCGATCCGCTGCGAGCGCGTGCTGATCGGGCAGGTGATGCTCAACCTCGCCTTCAACGCGATCGAGGCATTCGCCGGCTGCGAGCGCGCGCCATGCACGCTGACGCTCGGCACCGCGAATGTCGACGGGCACGCGGAACTGCGCGCGATCGACAACGGCCCCGGTATCGCTGAAGGTGCGCATGACCGGCTGTTCGACGGCTTCTCGTCGTCGAAGGCGGGCGGCAACGGGATCGGGCTGTCGCTGTGCAAGAGCATCGTCACGCGCCACGGCGGCCGTATCCGCGCGAGCCCGGCCGAAGGCGGCGGGCTCGACTGCCGCGTGACGCTGCCGCTCGCCGGCGCAGCGCACACATAGCCGCTGCGTTGCGTCGCGGCCGCCAGGGGCATCACTGACATCACGGCAGGGCGGCGGCGCACGATGGAGCGACGCCCGGCCCATGATCAGCGCCCCAGCGCCCGCGCGGTCTGGCCGCCGATCCCGAAATCGGTGTTCGGGATGTCCTTGATGATCACGCGCGTCGCCTGCAACGGCGCATCGAGCACGGTCGCGGCGGCGTCGGAAAGTGCCGCGATCAACGCGCGCTTCTGCTCGTCGGTGCGGCCGGCGATCAGGATCGCGACGATCACCGGCAGCGACGGCGGCGCACCATCGGCCGCCGTGCGGCCGCCGAGACCGATATGCGTCGCCGGCAATTCGGTGAGCAGCACGCGCACCGATTCGATCGGCGCGCCGATCGCGTCGACGGTCGCGTGGCTGAGCCGTGCGATCAGTTCGGCCTTGCGTGCGTCGTCATGGCCGGCCGGCAGGAAAACTTCGAGTGTGGGCATGGTCGTCGGGAAAGGTGAAGGTGACCGGCTCACCGTTGCGCTGGCGACGGTGAACCGGTGACTGCTTACAGGTGAAGGTGACCGGCTCACCGTTGCGCCGGCGACGGCGAACCGGTGGCCGCTTACAGGTGAAGGTGACTGGTTCACCGTTACGCTGGCGGCGGCGAACCGGCGATCGCTTACAGCAGGAAGCCGATCGCGCTGAGCGCTTCGGTCGAGTCGATCAGGCGCACGACCTTCTCGGCGATCCGCATCTCGCCTTCGGCATCGACGTGCAGCTTGTGCGTGACGTCGGCCGCGAACAGCGTCGCGACGCCGCGTTTGTATGCGACGACGACCTGCGCGGATTTCAGCTCGACGGTGCCGGCACTGCCGCTTTCCAGCGTGAAGCGCGACACGGTGCGCACCGTGCGCGCCGCGTCGGTCGCCGACGCCGAGTAGCCGGACACCATCCGCTGCACGCGCTTCTCGCGCATGTCCCGATCGTCGAACACGTAGTTCAGCGTCGCGGCGAAATCGGTCGCATCGGGATCGATCGGCACCACGTAGTGACCGGCCGGTTCCCACAGGTCGAGCCACCCGCGATAGTCGCGGCGGTCGAGCATCTCGGCTTCGCGCCACACGAATTCGACCGCGCGGGCGAAGGTCTGCTCGGAAAAAAGGGCGTTGCGGTCGTCCATCACTGTTGCTCCATCATTTTTCGCCATTGCTGGTAGGCCTCGCGCATGCCCGTCTCGTCGGTCGCATGCGCGGTCTTTTCGCCGTTCGCGGCGGTCGTCTCGCGGTTCAGCCCGCGATTCACGAGGATCGGCACGTCGGGGCCCGCATGCGCGCCGCGCTGCACGCGCTCCCATGCTTCCGCGTCGTCGGGGCTGCCGAAGCCGAACGGGCCCTGGAAGTGCTCGTGGATGCGCAGCCGCTCGCGATTCGCTTCGTCCGGGCCGCCGTCCATCGCGAGCGCGACGTGGCGAATCTCGGTTTCGTTCGCGGAGATCGGCCGCAGCACGCGGAAGAACGCCATCGACAGCGCGAGGTTCGGGAACAGGTTCAGGTTGAAGCCGACACCCATCAGCGAGCGCACGATGCGGCGCACTTCTTCCGGCGTGTGGCGCTCGGCGAGTTTCGCCGCGAGCGGCGCGAAGCGCTCGGGCAGCGGCGCGCCGTCGTCTTCATCGAGATCGATCAGTTCGGGCATCAGCACCGCGAGGCTGTGGCCGTTGCCGAGCCCGCGGCAGAACGCGTCCTCGCTCGTCATGAAGCTCGTGATCGCGGCGGCCGTCTCGTCGTCGATCGACTTCATCCACGACTTGTGCACGACCGGGAAGTGATAGAGGTCGGTCGTGTTCTCGAGCTGGATCTTCCAGTTGCCCTTGAACTTGAACTTGTGCTCGCCGTTCGCCTTGATCGGGTAGCCGGCGCCCTGTTTCATGAACAGGTCGATCCACGGCTTCGCGCCGCCGAGGAAATCCTCGAGCGGTTCGATGGCGTCGTTGAAGCTTGCGAAGATCAGCCCCTGGTACACGCCGACGCGCAGCTTCACGAGCGGCAGGTCGCCTTTCTCGCACACGCCTTCGTAGCCGTCGCCGTACGGCAGCGCGCGCAGCGTGCCGTCGAGCGCGTACGACCAGCTGTGATACGGGCACGTGAAGCCCTTCGCGTTGCCCTTGTGCGATTCGCACACGGTCGCGCCACGATGGCGGCAGCGGTTCTGCAGCACGTTGATCTCGCCGGTCTTGTCGCGCACGACGATCACCGGCTGGCGGCCGATCGTCGTCGTGATGAAGTCGCCCGGGTTCGGCAGCTCGCTTTCGTGCGCGACCCAGATCCAGGTGCGGTAGAAGATGCGGTCGAGCTCGGTCTCGAACAGCGCGGGGTCGTGATACATCGCGGGCGCGATGCGGTCGGGCTGCGCGAAGCCGTGCAGCGCGCGGGTGTCGATCGTCTGGTAGGGAATGTCGCTCATCGTCGTCGTGGGGAAAGAGTCGCGAAATCGGGCCGCGCCGTGCGCAGCGTCGGAAGACCAGTCTCGTCTTTCGCTACATATCCGTCAAATTGATCTAAAATTGATGGTCAAATAAATATGGCAAATGATGGAGGTCACGATGACATCGGTCGATCATCTCGATCTGAACCTGTTGCGCGTATTCCAGGCGATCGTCGAGGAACGCAGCCTGACGAAGGCCGGCGAGCGGCTCGCGCTGTCGCAGCCGGCCGTCAGCTATTCGCTCGGGCGGCTGCGCACGCTGTTCGACGATCCGCTGTTCGTGCGCACGCGCGCGGGCATGCAGCCGACGCCGGTCGCGCTCGAACTCGCGAGCATCGTCGGCAAGGCGCTCGACATGGTGCGCGTGGCGCTGCGTTACGCGGAGCGCTTCGATCCGGCCACCAGCACGCGCACGTTCCGGTTGTCGCTGTCGGATGCGGGCGAGATGGCGTACTTGCCGGCGATCTGCCAGGCGCTGCGCGAGCGTGCACCGCGCGTGACGCTGAGCGTGCAGCCGCTGCCGGTGGAGGAGATCGAGGAAGCGTTGCGCGCGAGCCGGCTGGATTTCGCGATCGGCAACCTGCCCGAGCTGATGCCGCGCACGCGCCACCAGGTGCTGTTCGAGGAAACCTACGTGTGCATGACGGGCCGCCGGCGCGGGCTGCCGAGCGGCGCCGCGCTGAGCCTCGACCAGTTCGTGCGCGCCGCGCACGTCAACGTGAAATCGGTCGAGCACAGTCACCACGCGCTCGACGATGCGTTGCGCGCGCAGGGCGTTGGCCGCAACATCGCGCTCGAAGTGCCGCACTTCGTCGCGCTGCCGAGCGTGCTGTCGGTCACCGATCTCTATGCGACGCTGCCGAAGCGGCTCGCGCAGATTCTGAACCGCGATAACGGGTTCCGGCTTTACGACCTGCCCGTCACGCTGCCGCCCGCGCCGGTGACGATGCACTGGCACGAGCATTTCCACGAAGACGAGGGCAACGCGTGGATGCGCGCGCTGCTCGCCGAGATCGTCGAGCGGTTCGACGCGTGACGGCTGCGCGGTGCGCGGCGCGTGGCGGGCGGCGGGCGCGTGGCGGGCGCGCGTGCCGGAATGTCAGTACATCGATGCATCCGGCGTATCGACGCATCGGCGTATCGACACATCGACACATCGACACATCGACACATCGACACATCGACACATCGACACATTGACACATCCGACACATCCGACACATCCGACACATCCGACACATCAAAGATCGAGGACGAGCACCGCCGAGCGCGCACGCGACACGCAGCAGCAGATCACCGTGTTGCTCGCACGCTCGGCTTTGCTGAGGCAGTGATCGCGATGATCGGGCTCGCCGTCGAGCACCGGCACCATGCAGGTGCCGCACACGCCTTCGCCGCATGACGTATCGACCTCGATGCCGATTTGCGCGAGCGCATCGACGATCGACGTGTCGGGCGCGACGCGCACCGATTGGCCGCTGCGCTGCAGGCGCACTTCGAAGCCTTCCGCCGGGGCGGCATCCGCGGCGGCGTCGGCCGCGGCCGGTTCCGCCGCGAAGCGTTCGAGATGAATCGCGTCCTCGGGAATCCGAGTTGCCGCCGCGGCGACGACGGCATCCATGAAAGGACCGGGGCCGCACGTATAGACGTGCGCTTTCGAGTCGATCGCCTCGACGCAGCGGCCGAGTTCGGCCGCAAGCGCATCGGGGTCGATCCCGTAATGAAACGTCACGTGCGACGCGAACGGTTCTGCAGACAGCTCGTCGACGAAGGCCGCATGTTCACGGCTGCGCGCGAAGTAGTGCAACCGATAGCGCGCGCCGCGCTGCTCGAGCGCATACGCCATCGACAGCAGCGGCGTGATGCCGATCCCGGCTGCGACCAGCACATGCTCGCTCGCCTCATCCGTCAGACGAAACAGGTTGCGCGGCGCGCCGATCGACAGCTCGGCGCCGACGCGCACGTCGTCGTGCAGCGAGCGCGAGCCGCCGCGCGACTGCGCTTCCTTCTTCACCGCGAACAGATAGCTGCCGCGCTCGTCGGGGCGGCCGCACAGCGAGTATTGCCGCGTGACGCCGGATGGCGCGGTGACGTCGATATGGGCGCCCGGTTCGTACGCATCGAACGGCTGGCCGTCGACGCGCGAGACCCGGAAACAGCGGATGTCCTGCGCCGCGTCGATCAGCGCGTCGATCCGGACCTGGTGGCGGTTCGCTTGCATGGGGTGTTCCGTGGGGTAGGGAGAAAACCGGCGCGGCTGATGCCGCGCCGTCATGCAACCGAGAATAGGGATGGGCATCGCATAAATCAAATCGATTAAAAAGCGATGCTTGAATCAGTGGGATGGATGATGGTCGAGCGACCGATTACGCTCGATGTTCAGCGGACGGCGATCGCGTTGCCTGCCTCTGCCGCCTGCGGCGCGGCTACCGACGCATGGCCACGTTCGCGATCGAGGCTGTAGCGATAGTGCCGGCATCCGACCGCCAGCAGCAGCGCGGCGAGCGTGGCTGCCGCGACGTTGACGATCGACATCGAATGACCGACCGCCGCCGGCACGCCGAACACGCGATCGGTAAACAGCGCGACGACGGTCGTGCCGATGCCGAGCGCGATCAGGTTCGACACGAGCAGGAACAGCGCGGAGATCTGCGCGCGCATCTGGTTCGGCGCGAGCGTCTGCATCGCGGCGGTCGACGTCGGCATCGGGAACGACGCGAAGAACATCGCGACGACGAGCATCGCGAGCGACGCCGGCAGGCTGTCGAGCTGCGTGAACAGCGTCGCGGGAATCACCATGCACGCGGCGCCGATCGCGCCGGCACGCATCGGCGCATCGGTGCGGCCGCGGCGCAGCAGCCAGTCGTTGAGCCAGCCGCCGCAGAACACGCCGGCCGTATTCGCGACGAGCAGCACGATGCCAAGCGTGTAGCCGGCTTCGACGGCGGTCATCCCGAAGCGGCGGATATAGAACGCGGGCGTCCAGCTCAGCAGGCAGTACAGCGTCATCGCATAGAACGAGAAGCCGAGGTAGTGGCACGCGAAGGTCGCGCGATGCGTGCCGACGAAGCGCAACGAGTCGCGCATCGACACGCGCCGCACGGTGCCCGAGCGATCCTGCGCGAGCCCCTTGCGCTGCGGGTCGCGCACGGTCGCCGCGAACAGCAGCGCGACGAGAATCCCCGGCAGCCCGACGATCAGGAACGTGACCTGCCAGGCGTGCACCTGCCCGACGACCGGCAGCGTGAATGCGCTCGCATGCTTGAGCAGCGCGATCACGTAGCCGCCGATCAGGAACGCGACACCGCCGCCGATGAACGAGCCGAGCGAATACACGGCAATCGCGCGGCCGAGCTTCTCCTTCGGGAAGTAGTCGGCGAGCATCGAATACGCGCCGGGCGACAGCGCGGCCTCGCCGACGCCGACGCCCATCCGCGCGATGAACATCTGCACGAACTGCTGGCTGAGCCCGCACGCGGCGGTCGCGACGCTCCACAGCGCGATGCCGAGCGAGATGATGTGCGGGCGCGCGTAGCGGTCGGCGAGATACGCGACGGGCAGCCCCATCACCGCGTAGAACAGCGAGAACGCGAAGCCGTTGAGCAGGCTGAACTGCGTGTCGGTGAGATGCAGGTCGCGCTTGATCGGTTCGATCATCAGGACGAGCACCTGGCGATCGACGAACGAAAAGACATACGCGAGCATGCAGATGACGACGACATACCATTCGTACGTATAGCGCTTGCCGTCGGCAGCGCGGGCCGTGGGTGCGGACATGCGGATTCTCCAGGAGCGGGCGGTGAAAAAGCGCGGCGTGGGCCTCGCGGGCCGGGCGCCGTCGCGGCGCGAAAGCGTGCGGGTGACACGATCGGAGATGCAGCGTAGTCGGCCAAATTCGGCCGCCATAGCCGGAGTGACAGCCGCGCCACACGGACATTTACCGACCCGGATAAAGAAAACACCGAGGCCGTGCGCACGGGCCGCCGCGCAACGTGCGTGCGGCGGGGCGCGCGCGCATCATGCGGCACATCTATAAGCGTTATAGAGCGGATTGCGTCGACGTCCGAAATTGTCGTTCCTAGACTCGGCCCGTTTTTGATCGGCAGCGTTCGCACGGGATGGCGAACGCGCTTCACATCAAGCGGCGCGATGCCGACAGGCGCCGCAATCTCTACGGGACGACCAAGATGAACCATCCGAACGGGCGGGCCGACCGGCTTGCCGCACCGCTTGCCACGCTGGCTGCCGCGGTTCTTGCGTGCGCATCGCTGCCGGCTGCCGCGCAATCGAGCGTGACGCTCTACGGCCGCGTCGATACCGCGATCGAGTACGTGAACGCCGGGCCGAACCATGTAACGCGCATGGGCAGCGGCAACCTGTGGGCATCGCAGTGGGGGTTGAAGGGCGTCGAGGATCTCGGCGGCGGCTACGCGGCGATCTTCAAGCTCGAGGACGGCTTCAACGCGGCGAGCGGCGCGCTGTCGAACAGCAGCGCGCTGTTCGGCCGCGAGGCGTGGGTCGGCATCACCGGGCCGTTCGGCGGCGTGCAGTTCGGCGAGCTCTACACGATCGTGCACACCACGCTCGTCACGTACAGCCTGCCGGGCCTCGGCGCGGGCCTCGCATGGGGCAACGCGACGAATAACTTCGTCGGGCCCGCGTTCCTGCGCGTGCGCAACTCGATGCGCTACACGTCGCCGCGTTATGCGGGCTTCATGCTGCGTGCGATGGCCGCGCGCGGCACCAACGGCGCGGCCGGCCAGCCGGCGACGCTCGGCGACACGTATGGCGCGGGGCTCAACTATGTACGCGGCGGGTTGTCGGTCGACGTCGACTACATGCAGCAGAAGTTCAGCCCGGTCGCCGCGTCCGCGCTCGGCGACACGAGCCCGGCCGCGAACGGCAACTACACGGTCGGCGCGATCTCGTACGACTTCAACGTCGTGAAGGTCGCCGCGCTGTACATGCGGCATCGCGGCGGCCCGGACGTCGCGGCGGCGATCGACAGCCAGAGCGCGTATCCGCACAGCGACACGATGGAACTCAGCGCGACGGTGCCGATCGGACGCGCATCGCTGCTGCTGAGCATCGGCCATTACCGGAAGGTCGCCGACAGCGACGGCAACGCCGATTCGTACGGCATCCGCTTCGACTATCCGCTGTCGAAACGCACGGTGCTGTACACGGGCGCCGCGATGGTGCGCAACGGCGCGCATGCGCGCTTCGTCGTCAACGGCGCGGCGGGCGGCGGCGTCGCGGTCGCCAAACCCGGCGCGACCGCCAGCTCGATCGTCGCGGGCATCCTCACGTCGTTCTGATCGCCGACGGTTGCCCCTGTCCGCCCGCGCCGCTACGCGCAGGCGGGCGGTTGTGGCGCGAGCCATGCGTCGAACGGCGCCTGCCGGCCGATATCGAACAACTCCAGCAGCAGCGCACGCAGCCACCGGTGGCCCGGGTCCGCATCGAAGCGCCGGTGCCAGTATGCATTGACCGCCCATTCGCCGGCACCGGCGATCTCGTACAGTGCACACGGTTGCCGCGCGGCGAACGTGATCGCGATCGTTTCCGGCAGGATCAGCGCGTAATCGCCTTGTTCGAGCAAGGCCGGCACCACCATGAAGTCGGGCAGCGCCGCACGCACGCGCGGCATCAGCCCGTGCCGCGCCAGCAATTGCATCGACTGCGGATGCGCGGTCACCGCAACGAAGCGCAACGTGTCCGGCGTGTCGCCGTCCAGCACGAAATCGTCGGGCAGCGCGACGCGCTGCGCGGTGCGGCGCGGCATCAGCAGCACGCAGCGCTCGTGCAGCAGCGCGGTGCGCTGGAAATGGCTCGACGCGTCCGCGAAATGCCCGAGCGCGAAATCGATGCGACCCGATTCGAGCGCGACGTTGAGCTGGCATTCGTCGACGTGCAGCGTCTCGATCACCGCGCCCGGTGCGCGCCGGTCGAATGCCGCGAGCAACGTCGGCAGGAATGCGCTCGCCGCGAAGTCGCTCATGTGCAGCCGGAACACGCGCTGCGTGCTGTCCGGCGCGAACCGCGAGCCTTCGTCGAGCACGTCCTGCAGGATCGCGAGGGCCTTGTCGACCGACACGGCGAGCCGCTGCGCGCGCGGCGTCGGCTCGACGCCGGTGCCGGTGCGCACGAACAGCGCGTCGCGGAACATCAGCCGCAATCGGCCGAGCGCGTAGCTGACCGACGGCTGCGTGACACCGAGCCGCAACGCCGCTCGGCCGACATGCCGTTCCGTATAGACCGCGCGAAACGTCTTCAACAGGTTCAGGTCGAGGTCCTGCACGCGCAGGCCGTCGGGTGCGTCCGCGTCGTGCGGCGCGGCTTCGTTGCGGGCCGGCGGCCGGCCGGTGGCGGAGTGCGTCATCGTGCTTGCCTCGCGGTGACGGAAGGCGCGTGGCCGTAACGCCGCGCGTAGGCCTTCGCGAAATGGCCGAAGCCGTGAATGCCGTGCGCGATCAGCACGTCGGTCACGCTGCGTGCGTCGCCGCGTTGCAGCGCGGCGTGCACCGCGGCCAGCCGGCGCTCGCGCACGTAGGCGGCCGGCGTGGTGTTCAGGAACGCGCGAAACGCGTGCTGCAGCGTGCGCGGCGCGACGCCCGCGACGGCCGCCAGCGCAGTGAGCGCGAGCGGGTCGCCCAAATGCGCGTCGACGTGGTCGCATGCACGGCGCACGTGCGCCGGCAGCGGTGGCGTGCCGCGCGCGAGCGCATCGCTGTACGAATGCCGCAGGTGCGTGAGCAGCAGCGACATCAGCCATGCCGTGAGATCGGCGCCGAACGTCGTCGCCGACGCGCCGATGTGCGGCTGCGCGCCGAGCCGGCACAGGTATTCGAAGGTCGGCAGCACGAGCGCGGTGCCCGCGCCGTTGCCGCCGGCGGCGAGATCGAAGTGCAGCGGCCGCGTGAGCGTCGCGTGCAGCATGTCCTGCAGCTTGCGTTCGAGTGCGCCGCGTTCGAGCCGCAGCACCAGGTTGCGGCAATCGGGACTCGTGCTCAGGCGGCTCGCGCGCGCCGGCGACGATACGGTCAGTTCCCCGGGGCCCGCACGCGCGACCCCATGGCCGGCCCGCAGCTCGCACGCACCCGACAGCGTCAGCCGGAACAGGAAATGATCGGCATCGTCGCCGAAATCGATGCGCGTTTCGCGGCCGTAGCAGAGCTCGAGCAGCGCGCCGCGATGCAGCGGCACCTCGTACAGCTCCGCGTGAAACGGATCGCGGCCGCGCGCGGCCATCCGGTGCGGCCCGAGCCGGTGCGCGACCGCGCGTTCGACTTCGTCGGGCGCATGCAGCGTGCCGAGCCGGTTCGGCGCATGTCGGGAGAGCGCGATATCCATGGGGTGGCCTCGTGTCGGATGCGTGGGCGCGGCGCGATGCGTGTCGCCGCGATTGCGTTGCGCGAACGGGCGTGCCGTTGCGCGTTTCGAAGCGACGCGATGCGCGCCGCCCCGTAATCTCGGAACCACTCACTCACCAGGAGACAACGATGAAGGTATGTGTACTGGGCGGCGGCCACGGCTGCCATGCGGCCGCGATCGACCTGTTCGAGAAGGGCCACGACGTGACGTGGTGGCGGCGCGACCGCGAACCGCATGCGCGGCTGCGCGAGCTCGGCGCGTTGGACGTGACCGACTATCGCGGCAAGCGCACGGTGCCGCTCGGCGACGCGCCCGGCGCGGTCCGCCTGACCGACGATCTCGCGGCCGCGCTGCGCGGCGCGCGGCTCGTCGTGGTGCCGCTGCCGGCCGTTTCGCACGACGCGCTCGCCGCGCAGGTCGCGCCGCTGCTCGAGGACGGCCAGGTCGTGTTCCTGCCGCCCGGCACGTTCGGCAGCTTCGTGTTCGCGCGCGCGGCGGCCGACGCCGGCAACCGTGCGCGCGTCGCGTACGCCGAGACGGGCACGCTGCCGTACCTGGTGCGCAAGCATGGCGAGAACGCGGTCGTGATCAGCGCGTATGCGACGCGCCTGCCGACCGGTGTGTTTCCCGCGAACGCTGCCGGCTGGGCGTTCGACGTGCTGCGCGCGGGCTATCCGTCGGTCGAGCCAGTCGAGGACGCACTGTCCGGCGCGCTGATGAATGCGGGCCCGGTGATCCACCCGCCGCTGATCCTGATGAACGCCGGGCCGCTCGAACACTTCGACGCGTGGGACATCCACAACGAGGGCACGCAACCGTCGATCCGCCGCGTGACGAACGCGCTCGACGCCGAACGCATCGCCGTGCGCGAAGCGCTCGGCTACCGCGCGCCGCATTTTCCGCTCGCGGACCACTACGCGACCGACGGCGACGAATGGATGTACGGGCGCGGCGCACACGGCAAGCTGACCGACAGCGGCGACTGGCGCGAGAAGATCGATTTGAGCACGCATCGCTACATGCTCGAGGACACCCGGCTCGGGCTGTCGTTCATCGTGTCGTGCGGACGTTGGGCGAACGTGCCGACGCCCGTTGCGCAGGGGCTGCTGAGCGTTGCGTCGGCGGTGACCGGCCGTGATCTGTATGCGCAAGGGCGCACGCTGGACGGGCTCGGCCTTGCCGCCTTGTCGCGCGAGGCGATGCGCACGCTGCTCGATGCGGGGTACGCCGCATGACGTCCGCCATCGACGTGACGCGCGTGCACGTGCTCGGCGCAGGACGCATGGGGCAGGGGATCGCGCTCGTCTTTGCATTCGCGGGCCTCGACGTGACGCTGATCGACTTCAAGCCGCGCGACGCACAAGGATGGCGTGCGTTCGAGGATCGCACGCGCGGAGAGATCCTGCGGCCGCTGCATGCGCAGGTCGCGCTCAGGCGTATCGACGGCGCGCAGGCCGACGCCGTCGTCGCGCGTATCGCGCTGGTCGCGCGCGACGGTGCGGCGGACGCCGTGCGCGACGCCGGCATCGTGTTCGAAGCGCTGCCCGAAGTGCTCGATGCGAAGGCCGACGCGTTGCGCTGGCTGGGCGCGCATGTCGATGCGCGCGCAACGATCGCGTCGACGACATCGACGTTTGTCATTACCGAGCTGCAGCGCCACGTCGCGCATCCTGAACGGATGCTGAACGCGCACTGGCTGAACCCGGCGCTGCTGATGCCGCTCGTCGAGATCAGCCGCAGCGATGCGACCGATCAGCGGGTCGTCGATGCACTGGCCGCGCTGCTCGAACGCGTCGGCAAGAAGCCGGTGATCTGCGGGCCCGCGCCCGGCTACATCGTGCCGCGCATCCAGGCGCTCGCGATGAACGAGGCCGCGCGCATGGTGGAAGAGGGCGTTGCGAGCGCCGAGGATATCGACACCGCGATCCGCACCGGCTTTGGCCCGCGCTTCGCAGTGCTCGGGCTGCTCGAGTTCATCGACTGGGGCGGTTGCGACATCCTGTACTACGCGTCGACGTATCTCGCCGGCGAGATCGGCCCGCGCTTTGCGCCCGCCGACAGCGTCGTGCGCAACATGGAGGCCGGGCGCGACGGCGTGCGCACGGGGGCCGGCTTCCACGACTATGCGGATGTCGACGTCGCCGCGTACATGCGGCAGCGGCTCGGCGAGTTCGGGCGCCTGCTCGATCATCTGGGGCTGGCGCCGGTATTCGACGGCGCGCGGGAGCGGGCATCGGGTATGTAGCCGTCGCGGCAGGGCCGCGTGGGCGCCGGCCGGTGCGGGCAGGGTGGGGGTGCCCGCGCCGCACGGCGCGCTGCTGCATCGGCCACAGCAGGCGGGCGGACGTGGCCCGACCTGCGTGCGGGCGCGCCGCACGCTCACGCCCCGTCGCCGTGCGAATCGCCAGCCCGCACGATGCGCGTTTCGCGCATCGCGCATAGCGTCGCGACCGTCACGAGGCCGAGCGCAACGAGGAACAGCGACACCGGCCACGACGCGTTGCAGTGCGCGAGCAGCGCGGTCGCGATCAGCGGCGACATCCCGCCCGCGAAGATCGACGCGACTTCATGACCGAGCGCGACGCCCGAATAGCGCACCTCGGTGCTGAACAGCTCGCCGACCAGCGCGGGCAGCGTGCCGATCATCGCGCCGTGGCTCACCGCGGTGCCGACCGTCAGCGCGAGCCACACGAGCGGCGTCGCGCGCGTGTCGAGCAGCCAGAAGAACGGGAATGCACACGCGACGAGGCTCAGCGCGCCGATCAGGTACACGGGCTTGCGGCCGATCCGGTCGGACAGCCGGCCCCACGCGAGCATCGCACCCATTTCGACGATCATCGCGATCATCACGCCGGTCAGCATCACGCCGTTCGGGATGCCGACGTATTTGCCGTAGACGAGCGAGAACGCGAGGAAGATGTAGGCGCCGCCGTTTTCGGCGACGCGCAGCCCCATCGCGAGCAGGATCTCTTTCGGATGGCGGCGGATGCATTCGACGATCGGCAGATGCGTATGCGCACCGCGCTTGCCGGCCTGCTCGAAGTCGCGGCTTTCCGGCAGATGGCGACGGATATAGATGCCGATCGCGAAGATGAGGATGCTCGCGAGGAACGGCAGCCGCCAGCCCCAGGTGCGGAACGCGTCGTCCGGCAGCGCCTGCGCGGCGAGAAACGCGGCCGACGACAGCACGAAGCCGCCGCCCACACCAAGCTGGCTCCACGCCGCGTAGTAGCCGCGCTGCTCCGGCGGCGCGTTCTCGCTGATCATCAGCACGCCGCCGCCCCATTCGCCCCCGGACGCGATGCCCTGCAGCAGCCGCAGCACGACGAGCGCCGCCGGTGCCCACAGGCCGACCTGCGCGTAGGTCGGCAGCAGGCCGATCGCGAACGTCGACGCACCCATGATCAGCAGTGTCCACACGAGCGACGCCTTGCGCCCGTAGCGGTCGCCGACATGGCCGAACACGATCCCGCCGAGCGGCCGCGCGACGAAGCCGAGTGCGAACGCCGCGAACGCGGCGAGACTGCCCGCGAGCGGCGATGCGCCGGGCGGGAAGAACACGTGGCCGAACACGAGCGCGGCGGCCGTGCCGTACACGAAGAAGTCGTACCACTCCATCGCGTTGCCGGCGACGGAGGCGATGACGATCCGGCGAAGCTGCCGGTCGGCGAGCGGCCGGGCGGCGCTCGGGGATTGCACGGTGTCGGTCGGGTACATGGCGGACTCTGAAGGGGGGCGGGCGCGTGCCGTCTTCGTCGCTACGCATGCGGCACTGCGGGCTAGTGTTGTCGGTGCAGCCGGCCCCGGTCAAATCCGCAGAAAAAGGGGAGTGTCATCACTCCCGTTGATGATGGGTGCGTACCCGCCTCACGATCAAGATCGGAAAAATCGTATTCATCCCATAGGCGACGCTGCATTTCCGCGTTATCAATCTCGTTCCACGTGAGATGCGAGATCACTGATGAAGAATGGACAAGGCCATGAAATGGTCCGCCTGGGGGACCAAACCGACCACGACGGCGAAGTCATCGAATGCGCGAACGACCTGAAACATCTTGGAATCGGCGTGGCGCTGGACGGCCATGGCGTTCGTTATCCGAAATGTGGTGGCGTCTTTCCGCTGCTGGCAAGCGGTCCAAGCACGCACCATGGCCGCCTGGTCGGATATCGCGGCGACAAAACCGGCTGCGGTGCAATCGTCATTGGCCAGCGAACGGCAGGGGCAGAGTAAATGGAGATTTTTACTCAGGCCCGAACGCTGTCCATCTCCGGCGCGGCGTTACCCACCTACGGCATGGATGCGCTGTCGGTCTTTGTTCCAGTTCGGTTGCAAGGCATCGAAACCATTGGCCGTCTCGATGCATGCCGTTATCTCGTCACGTTGCGAGCCGACGACGCCTATGCGGTCTCCCCCAGTCGCACGGCCGATCTCGATCTAGACAAATTGGTCGGCACGGAAGTCACCGTGTCGATCCAGCTCGAAGGCAAAGGGCGGTTCATTTCGGGGCTGGCCGGCGCCGCCGGACTTGGCAACATCGGCGC
>NZ_QTPW01000036.1:0-78851 GCF_003857965.1 Burkholderia sp. Bp9031 | reverse complement strand
ACGTCGACGAGCCGCTCGTTCAGCGATTTCGCGGAGAAGCCGCCGAACACGACCGAGTGCGTCGCGCCGATGCGCGCACAGGCCTGCATCGCGACGATGCCTTCGATCGACATCGGGATATAGATGATGACGCGATCGCCCTTGCCGATCCCGCGTTTCTTCAGCGCATTCGCGAAGCGCGACACGCGAGCGAGGAGATCGGCATAGGTGATGCGCGTGACGGTGCCGTCGTCGGCCTCGAAGATCACCGCGACGCGCTCGCCGTTGCCGGCTTCGACGTGGCGGTCGAGGCAGTTGTACGACGCGTTGAGCTCGCCGTCGTCGAACCACTTGTAGAACGGTGCGTCGCTCTCGTCGAGCACCTTCGTGAACGGCTTGTGCCAGCCGAGGCCTTCGCGGGCAAGACGCGCCCAGAAGCCTTCGTAATCGCGCTCGGCCTCGGCGGTCAGCGCCTGGTAGGCCGGCATGCCGGAAATGGTCGCGCGCTCGCGCGTGTCGGCCGTCGGTTCGAAGATTCGGCGTTCCTGAAGGATCGATACGAGGGCGGTCAAGGTGTTCTCCATGGAAATCGTAGGGTGTGGCGTGCCTGTTGAAACGCAACTTGCATGCCAATCGCGTGGGTATTCGGACGGAACGGCGTGTGCGCGCGTTGTCGTGCGGTTTCCGATGTTCGGTCTGTACTGCGAAGCATAAAAAATGGAACGCCCGGCGCTGTTGTCCCCACGCCGGTTGCGTCGAAATGCAGCAGCGGGTGTTGCAGGCATCAACACGGCGAACGCGGTGCCGGCCCGACGCGTGCTATGCGATGAACGACCGGAGCATGCCGAGCGCGTCGGACGCGCGCAGTCGGGCGAGTGCCGACGCCTCGATCTGCCGCACGCGCTCGGCGGACAGGTTCATCTGGCGGCCGATGTCGCGCAGCGAGCAGCCTTCGTCCGTGTGCAGCCCGTAGCGCAGCGTGAGGACCATCGCCTCGCGCGGCGGCAGCCGGTCGATCGCGGCGGCGATCTTGCGGCGCAACTGCGTGGCGCCGGCCGCGTCTTCGGGCGATGGTGTTGCCGTGTCGGGCGCGACGTCGGCGAACGTCATGTCGCCTTCCGGCGAGACCGGCAGGTCTGCCGACACGGGTTCCTTCACGATCGCCATCAGGTCACGCACCTTGTCGACCGGCTCGCCCATGTGGACGGCCAGTTGCGCGGGCGTCGCGGCGGTGCCCGCGCGTTGCCGATGCTCGCGCGCGAGCCGCGTCAGCTTGTTGAGCGCGTCGACGGTATGCGTCGGCACGCGGATCGTGCGGCCGAGGTCGGCCAGCGCATGCGTGATCGCCTGCCGGATCCACCAGGTCGCGTAGGTCGAGAACCGGAAGCCGCGCCGGTAGTCGTAACGCTCGATGGCCTTCAACAGGCCGATGTTGCCTTCCTGAATCAGGTCCGCGAACGGCAGCCCACGATCGGGATAGCGCTTCGCGATCGACACGACGAGCCGAAGGTTCGCATCGAACAATCCCGTCCGCGCCGGCTGCATCGCGCGTTCGATCGCACCGAGCCGTGCATCGAGCGATGCGGTCGCGCCGGGCGGCAGTGCCGACGCAGGGGCACCGCGCGCGATCGCGTCGCGCGCATCGACGAACTCGGCCGCGCGTCGCGTCAGCGTCGGTGCGCAGGCCGGGTGCGCGGCAATGCACGACGCGAGCCAGCCGGCGTGGTCGCCGTCGGCATCTTGCGCGAACGACGGCGGGACGCCCACGTCGGTCAGCATTCGCGCGAGCCGGCCGCGCAATGCGCGGTGCCGGCGCGCGCGGTCGCGCAACGGCTCGCTCATCCGCTCGAGCGCACGCGCGGACAGGTGCAACGTGCCGAGCAGCGCCGCGGTGTCGCGTACTTGTTTGCGATACGCGGCGCAAGCGGTGCCGCCGGACGCCAGCGCCGCGCGCATGCCGTCCGCGAGTGCGTCGAGGCGTGCGAGCCGCGCGACCACCCCGTTGCGCCAGGCCGAATTCTCCGTCTGCGTATCCGTCCCGGTGTCGTCGTCGCGCGCGGGTTCAGCGGGTTCATCGGGGGCCGCGGGCGAGGCACCCGGATCTGCGTCGGCGGCCGGCAGAGCGTCGCGACGGCCGTCGGCGAGACAGATCACATAGGTCGATGCGGCGGTCCGGCCTTCGGCGATTTCGGCGCGGATCGACATGAGCGCGTCGAGCGCATCGGGGTCGCCGCACAGCACCGCGACCGACGCCGCGCGACCGCGCTCGATCCGCTGCGCGTAGGCGAATTCCTCGTCGCGCGTGAGGAGCGGGGTCGTGCCCATCTCGCGCAGGTACAGCCGGACCGGATCCGTCGTGCGCGGCGCGAGCAAATCGGCCGCGGCGAGCGTGCCGGCGCCGTCGACCCATGCCCGCGCGGGCGGCGCGGGCCGGAAGTAGCGCTCGAGCGTCCAGCCGCTCGCGGTATCGGCGCTGTCGCACACCGCGATGCCGAGTTCGCCCAGCACCGCGGCGGCCGCGTCGATGCCGCTTTCGTTCGCATCGTCGTCGGGCAGCGCGTCGATGATGTCGCCGCGCGTGACGAAGCCGCGCGACAGGCCGGCCGAAATCAGCGCGTGGAGATGGGCGACGGCGTGTTGCGGCGCGTCGTCGTCATGGCCGGCGGCGGACGCCGGCGCGTGCCGCAGTGCGGACCGCGCCGGCATCTCGCCGCGCGACGCGTCACGCGCGCTTGGCATACACGTTGCACCAGCCGTCCGCGGCAACCGACTTGCCGGCGAACATCGCACACGTGCCGGCGGCATCCGCCGCTTCGCCCTTGTAGAAGCGGCAGTTCGAGCAGCGCTGGCCGGGCTGGTATTTCGGGAACTGCGCGGCGTCGACGCTCGACGCGCGGGCGCGATAGCCGAGCGTTTTGGCCGCGGCATCGTTTTCGTCGACGAGCGGCGGGGCCGCCAGCGCGGGGCGTGCCGCGGCGAGCGCCGCGCACAGTCCGATGGTCTGGACGATGAAGGTTCTGCGAGTCGTGGTGTGCATTACTGTCGTTTCCTGGTGAAGAAGAAATCGTGCCGGCGGGCGGCCCGGCATGCGCATCCGGGCCGCAGGCCGGGTTACTGGCTGGCTTCCTTGTGTCCCGCGGGGCCGACGACGAGCGGCGCGGCCGATGCGCGCGCCGTATCGGCGGTCAGCTTGTTCTTGCTCGCGGCATAGCCGTTCGATGCGAGCAGGAACGCCATCAGGTCCGCATAGTCGTCGTCCTTCAGCTTGCCGGGCTGGTCCGCGGGCATGTTGGTCGCCATGTAGCCGAACACGCCGCCGATCGTCAGGTGCGAATGCGACAGCGGCGCGAACGACGGACCGCTCAGCGCGGGCGCGGTGTCGCCTTCGAGGTTGGCGCCGTGGCACTTGGCGCACGCATTGCCGTACAGCGTCTTGCCATGTTCGACCTGGGCCGCATCGAATGCCGGCGCGGCCTCGCCGGTGCTCCCGGAGACACGAATGAAGCCGCCGCCGGCCGGCACGCCGCGCGCGCGCAGCAGGCCGGCGCGCGCCGGGCCGGCCGCCGCCGTTGCACCGTCGAGGAAGCGCGGCGTCGCGCGCGAATCGTGCGCCTCGAGCGCGCTGCCGGGCAGCGTCCACTTGCGGGTCAGCGCGGCGAGCCGCCCGTTGTTCTTCATCTGCGTGAGTGCCGCGTCGATGCGCTGCTGCAGCGCGGCCGAGCGCGGCGCGAACGCAAACGTGAGCTGCCACTCCGCGTACGGCGACGACGTCGAGCCGATGCGGAACGCCTGTTTCGGATGCGCGGCCTGGTACGCGACGACGGCCGGATACCAGACGATTGCGCGATGCGCGCGGCCGCCTGCCACGGCGGCGACCGTTTGCTCGGACGTGTTCTCGAGATCGAAGCGCGCGTTCTTCTGCTGGACCGCAATCAGCTGCGCGGGGCTTGCGTAGGTCGCCGCGACGATCTCGCGGTCGGTGGTCGCTGCGCCGGCGTCGCGGCGCGTGACGCTCACGTAGCCTGAGCGCAGGTAGCCTTGCGAGAACAGCAGTTTCGTATCGGATGCGTCGGCGATCGCCGAGCGCGGGAAGCCGGCGAGCACGTCGCAATCGCGTTCGAGGATGCCCGCGAGCTCGTGCGCGGACACGCCGTCATCGTCGCTGCCGCCGGCTTCGTGCGCGGAGAAGGTGGCGGCGATGCCGGCCGTGCGGAACGCCTCGCGTGCGACGGCCTTGTCGAGGGCGGCCGTCGGCGTACCGGGCAGCGAGCAGACGCGCACCTGTGTCGCGGCCGTGGAGAGCGCCGGGGTCAGCGCCGTGCCTGCCGCGAGCGCACAGGCCACGGCGAGGCGGGAAAGTCGAAGGTTCATGATCGTACGCTCGGTTGGAAAGAGGAGGGCGCGCCCGCGCCGGCGGCGCGGGCGCAATGCGGTTGACCGGATTGAGATCAGCCGCGGTCGAGGGCGAACACGTACAGCGTGCCGCCGCGCGGCACGTCGTCCGCCGCCTTGGCCATCGGGCCGCCCCAGATCGGGTTCGCGCCGCCGTAGCCGGCGAGTACCGCTACGTACTCCTTGCCGTCGACTTCAAACACCGACGGCTGCGCGATGATCCCGCTCGCGAGCTTCGGGCTCTCCCACAGCACCTTGCCGCTGGTTACGTCGAACGCGTACAGGTGACCGTCGAGCGAGCCGCTGAACGCGAGGCCGCTCGCGGTCGTCGCGACGCCGCCGTTCCACGGCAGCTTGCTCCAGTGGCTCCACACCTTCTTGCCGGTGTTGACGTCGATCGCCTGGAGCTCGCCATAGCCTTCGCTGCCCGGCTCGGGCTTGATCTCGAAGCCTTCGCCGAGATACGGCAGCCCTTCCATGTAGTTGACCGACTTGCCCGACAGGCTCATGCACGCATGCAGCGACGGCACGATCGCGAGATGGCGTTCGGGGTCGTACGACACGGACCACCAGTTCTTGCCGCCGAGGAAGCTCGGACACGTGTCGATCGTCGTGCCGACCTTCGGATACTTCGCGGGATCCTGGATCGGCGCGCCGTCTTCCGTGTAGCCGGTGACCGACGTCGCTCTCACGAACGGCTCCGCGTAGATCAGCTTGCCGGTGTCGCGATCGATCGCGTGGAAGTAGCCGTTGCGGTCCGCATGGATGATCGCGTCGTGTTCCTTGCCCTTGTACTTGATCGTCGCGAGCACCGGCGTGTTGACGCCGTCATAGTCCCAGGTGTCGTGCTTCGTGTACTGGTAGTGCCACTTGAGGTCGCCGTTCTTCGGGTCCAGCGCGAGCAGCGAATCGGAGTACAGGTTGTCGCCCGGGCGCAGGTCCGCGAGCCACGGCCCCGGGTTGCCGACGCCCCAGTACAGCGTGCGCGTCGCCGCGTCGTAGGTGCCGGTCAGCCAGGCCGGTGCGCCGCCGTGCGCCTGCATCCCGTCGGGCCACGTATCGGCGTGCTTCTCGCCCTGGCCGGGGATCGTGAAGCGCTTCCACAGCAGCTTGCCGTCGTTCGGGCTGAGCGCGGCGATGAAGCCGCGCGCGCCGTATTCGCCGCCCGAGCTGCCGACCACGATCGCGCCGTCGATCGCGAGCGGCGCGAGCGAGAACGCGTAGCCGAGCCCCGGTTCGAACATCTGCTTCTTCCATACGAGCGCGCCGGTCTGCGCGTCGAGCGCGGCCACTTCGCCGCTCAGCATCGCGACGTAGACGTTCTTGCCGTACAGCGCGACGCCGCGGTTCACGACGTCGCAGCAGGCTGTCTTGAACGATTCCGCACCGAGCTTCGGCTCGTATTTCCACAGCTGCGCGCCGGTGGCCGCATCGAACGCGTACACGTTGTCCTTCGGCGTGGTCACGAACAGGTAGCGACCGTTGATGATCGGCGTGGCTTCGAAGCCCTGTTTCAGCTCGGCCGGAAACTTGTAGCTCCACGCCTGCGTGAGCTGCTTCACGTTCGACGGGTCGATCTGCTTGAGCGGCGAGTGCGCCTGACCGTTGTAGGTGCGGTAGTAGGTGAGCCAGCCCGGATCGCGCTGCGCATCGGTGAGCCGCTGGTACGTGACGGCCGGATAATCCGCGGCAGCGTCCACGAGGCCGGGATTCAAGGCGATGGCGGCGGCTGCCGCGATTCCGATCGTTGCCAGTCGGCTCGTCGAAGCCGAGAGTTTTTTCATGGTTGTCTCCTGAGTCATTGTGGTCGCACCGCGGCCAACACATGGCCGGGCCGGCAGGGTGGGGATCCGGGTCCAGTGCGCAGCCATTCACGCAAATCGCATGCCACTGCGATGCGAGGCTTGCCGCGCAAGGCGCAGCGGCCGATTGCGCAGGTTGCCGCGATACGCGCGACGCAGCGCGGGTGATCCGCGTGTGTTGCGTTCGGGGACAACGGCGGGCGCAGTGTTGCGAAACATGACAGTGCGGGGTAGGGGCGGGGCGTCGCGGGCGTGACGCGGTGTCCAACGAATCGCGGCAGCCATCCATTTATGTGTTCGCGAACGTGCCGACGTGTGATCGAGGGAAGGTGATCGTCTTCGACGGAGCGAGTGAATAGCGTGCGGTCTGGTGCGATCGGCGCAGGCGGCGTGCGTATACAAGGAAGCGCGAGGACTCGCCGTTTCGAGCGACGGGCACGCGCGCGGCGGCAAGAACACCGTACCGCTGATCCAAATTGACACAGATGCAACAGCGTTGGCACGAACTGCAACAGATGCGCGCTCACGCGTCGACGCGCGGCGGCTTCGATCGGCGGGCGGCCGGGTGTTGCACGCATCGGCATGCTTCTTGCCGTTCGAAACGGGAATGATTCCGCGCAGCGAGAGACCGCCATGCATGTCCCGATTTCGTCCGATGCCATTCGCAGGTCCGATCGCCGGCGCGTGGCCGCGCTCGCCTGCGGCATCGCGCCTGCCGGCCCGTATGCGGCAACGATCGAGGCATCACGGGCTGCGCGTACACGCGAACCGCTGCAGGCCATCGCGCTGACGATATTCGCCGTCCATGCGGTCATCGTGGTTGCGCTCTGGCATGCATGGATGCCAGATGCGGCTTCGACGCTGCCGCGCGCGCTCGCCGTCGAGGTGGACGCGAGCGAATCCGCGCGTGTCGCCGCGCCGGGCGTGCATCGCCGCGTGGATGTCGCGACACCGGTTCCGCCACCGCATGTGCGTTCGCCTGCGAGCCGCGAGACGGTCACGCATCGGGAGGTTCGACCGAGCGTGACGGCGTCTCGTCAGGACGGCCATGCGGCACTCTCACGCGTGCCCGCGGCCGCAACCGTCGTGACGAAGCCGGGCGATGAAGGTCCGCGAACCGCGCAGGCTTCGGCACCGGCAGCGACGGGACAGACACCCACCGATGCCGCGACGGTGCCTGCTCAGGCGGCCCCGGCCGCGCCATCCCCGGCCGCGTCCGAACCCGTCACCGCGCCGCGCTTCGCGGCGTCCTACCTGCACAACCCCGCACCCGAATACCCGGACGTCGCGCAGCGGCGCGGCTGGGAGGGCACGACGTTCCTGAACGTGCATGTGCTCGCGAGCGGCCGGCCGGACCAGGTTCTGCTGTCGGCCAGCAGCGGACACGACGCGCTCGACGATGCGGCCGTCGCGGCGGTCACGGACTGGCGCTTCGTGCCGGCGAAACGCGGCGCGGAATCGATCGATGGCTGGGTCAGGGTGCCGGTCGTGTTCAAACTCGGAAACTAAGGAATCCGTCATGTCAGATTACATCCACTATGCGGTCGTCGGCGCGTTTGCGCTTCTTGCCGTGCTGTCGGCGTTCACCTGGACGCTGATCGCCGTCAAGGTGCTGCTGTACGCGCGCGTCGCGCTCGGCAACCGACGCTTTGCCGAGCGTCACGGCGATCGCACGGCACTGTCGATGCCGACGGACGACGATGTGGCCGCCAGCCTGAACGCGCGCCTGCAGCGCGCCGTGTGCGTCGCGTTGCGCGATCTCGACGCGCCCGAGCCGAACGCACCGGCCACGCTGGTCGCGTGGGATCGCCGCGAGCTGCTCGAACGCACGCTCGCCCGCGAGATCCGGCGCGCGCAGCAGCCGCTCGAACGCGGGCTCACGGTGCTCGCGTCGATCGCGAACGTCGCGCCGTTCGTCGGGTTGTTCGGCACCGTATTCGGCATCGTCCACACGTTGCAGTCGATGACGGCGTCGGCGACGAACGGCATCGACGCAATCGCGGGACCGATCGGCCAGGCACTGGTCGCAACCGGGATCGGCATCGGCGTCGCGATCCCGGCGGTGCTCGCTTACAACCTGTTCCTGCGACGGCTCAAGACCGTGACGGCCGGCCTCGACGAGTTCGGGCAGGACCTGATCGCGCTGGCCGAAGCGCGACGGTTCCGGCTCGATGCGCCGGTGCATGCCGCGCTGCCGGCAGCGAGCAGCGCGGGCGGCGTGCGCCGGGCGGCCGTATGAAGCTGGACTATCGCGAAGCCGACGCGGGCGAACCGCTCGGCGAGATCAACGTGACGCCGCTCGTCGACGTCGTCCTCGTGTTGCTGGTGATCTTCATGGTCGCCGCGCCGCTGATGACGCATGCGATCCGCATCGACCTGCCGAAGGCGGCCGCGCCTGCGCGCGACACGCGTGCATCGGCCGTCACCGTGACCGTCGACGCGCACGGTGCGGTCCGGGTCGACGGCGAGCCGACCACACCGGCCGAGGTCGAAGCCGTGCTGGCACGCCGCGTCGCGCACGATCCTCAGACGAGCGTGAGCCTGCACGCGGATCGCAACGAGTCGTTCGGCGCGGTCGCCGCCGTCATCGCGTCGATCGGACGCGCGCGTGTCGCGCACGTCGCGATCGCGACGGCGGACGGCGACGCCGGTGCGGCGGCGCCATGAGGCAATCGAAGTCCGCAGTGACGGCCGCGCATGGATCGATTCGGATAACGACATAACAAAATCAGCACATCACGACAAGAAAAGAGGAGACATGGAAATGAAGGAAACCGATGTGGCGAAGCGCCGCTTCGTCGCCCGGCGTGCGGGCGTCACGCTGTGCTTCGGCGGCATGCTCGGCGGTTGGCTGACGCCCGCATCCGCCCAGGTCGCACCGGCAGGCAACGCCGATGCGCCGACGCTCGCGCCGATCGTCGTGGTCGGCACGACGCCGCTGCTCGGGATCGGCACGCCGCTGTCGCGCGTGCCGGCCAACGTCCAGACGATTCGCGGCGAGGACGTCGCGCGTCAGCACGGCAGCGTATTGACCGACTACTTCGAGAAGAACGTGTCGAGCGTCGACATCAACGAAGCCCAGGGCAACCCGTACCAGACCGACGTGAACTACCGCGGCTTCACGGCGTCGCCGGTCGTCGGCACGCCGCAGGGGCTGTCGGTGTTCGTCGACGGGGTGCGCGTCAACGAGCCGTTCGGCGACGTCGTGAACTGGGATCTCATCCCGCAAGCAGCGATCGACACGATGCAGCTGATCCCCGGTTCGAATCCGACCTACGGGCTCAACACGCTCGGCGGCGCGCTCGCGATCACGACGAAGAACGGCAAGACGAGCCCCGGCGGCGCCGCGCAGGTGTCGGTCGGCTCGTGGGGCCGCAAGACCGCGCAGCTCGAGCAGGGCGGGCGGATCGGCAGCCACCTCGACTACTACGTGACGGGCAACGTCACGAACGACAACGGCTGGGCCGATCACAACGGCAGCCGCGTACGGCAGGGATTCGGCAAGCTGCGCTACACGGACGCCGATACGACGCTGTCGATCTCGGCCGGCGGCGCGGACAACTCGCTGCAAGGCACGCAGACGATTCCGCGCTCGTTTCTCGACAATCGCGCGCAGGCCTATACCTATCCCGACCTGAATCGCAACAGCGCCGCGTACGTCACCGTATCGGGCGACCATTCGTTCAACGACCACGTGCAACTCAGCGGCAACGTGTATTACCGGCACTACCGCAACACCAACGTCAGCAGCAACGTGAACGACGATTTCGGCAGCGTCGACGCCAGCGGCGCCACGGACACCGTGCAGGCGACCAACGATCGCTCGGTGATCACGACCGACAGCTACGGGGCGAACCTGCAGCTGACGCTGCTCGGCAAGCTCGCCGGCATGGACAACCAGTTCGTCGTGGGCGCATCGGCCGATCTCGCGAACTCGGGTTTCGACCAGTCGTCGCAGGAGGCGGCATTCACGGATACGCGCGCGACGGTCGGCCTTGGCGACTTCACGCAGACGACGCGCGCGAAGACGCGCAACGCGAACTACGGCGTCTATTTCGACGACACGCTGGCGCTCACGCGGCAATGGTCGCTGACGCTGGCCGGGCGCTACAACTGGTCGCGCTCGGCGATCGAGGACGTGAGCGGCGTGCAGCCGCTGCTCACCGCGCGCCATACGTTTTCGCGGTTCAATCCGGCCGTCGGGGTCACGTGGAATCCGGTGCCGGGGTTCACGGCGTATGCGACGTACAACGAAGGCATGCGCTCGCCGACCGCGATCGAGCTCGCGTGCGCCGATCCGGCCGCGCCGTGCTCGTTGCCGAACGACTTTCTCGCCGACCCGGCACTCAAGCCCGTGATCGCGAAGACGATCGAACTCGGCGCGCGCGGCCGCGCTGGCCAGGCGACGACGTGGAGCGCGGCCGTCTACGACACGACGCTCGACGACGACATCCAGTTCATCAGCAGCAACGGCGGCGCGAGCACGCTCGGCTATTTCCAGAACGTCGGCAAGACGCGCCGGCAAGGCTTCGAGCTCGCGGGCCATACGCGGCTCGGGCCGGTCGGGATCGGCGTCAGCTATAGCTACGTCGACGCCACCTATCGTTCGACGTGGACCGAAAGCAGTGCGAGCAATTCGAGCGCCGATGCGCACGGCAACATCGTCGTGCGCTCCGGCGACCGCATTCCGGGGATTCCGTCGAGCACCGTGAAGCTGCGGCTCGACTATGCGGCGACGCCGAAGTGGAACGTCGGCACCAACATCACGTATCGCAGCGGCGTGTTCGCGCGCGGCGACGAAAACAACCAGGACGTGAACGGCCGGATTCCCGGCTATTTCCTGATCGACCTCGACACGACCTGGCAGGTCACGAAGCACCTGCAACTGTTCGCGTCGATCACCAACCTGCTCGACAAGCGCTACGCGAGCTTCGGGATGCTCGGCCAGAATTTCTTCAACGGTCCGAATCATGCGTTCGACGGAATCAACCCCGTCAACGAGCAGTTCGTCGGGCCGGGCGCGCCGCGCGGCGCGTGGATCGGCGCGCGCTATGCGTGGGACTGAGCGGGCGATTCGGCATGCGGTGGTGCGTCTGCGGCGGCGGCCAGCATCTCGCGCACCGCACGAGCGACGCCATGGGCGAGCGCATCATCGCTCGCGAGATGCCCGGCCCGCACGCGTTCAATGATGGCGCCCGGCACCGCGCGCGCAAGGCGGTCGACGTTGTCGACCGGGCACACGCGGTCGTGCGTGCCGTGCACGGCATGCAGCGGCACGCCGGCTTGCGCGGCCTGTCGCGCCAGCGCGAGCAGCCGATGCTCGCCGAGCCAGCAATTGCGTTGCAGGTAATGCGCCTGGATCCGGTACTTGTCGATCAGTCGCTCGATGGCGGGTTGGGTCGGTCTTGCGCCGCGTGCCGGCCGCCCGGTCAGGATCGCGTCTTCGTACGCATTCCACGCGAGCGCGACCGCGCGTTGCCGCGCGGCTCCGGCACCCGGCTGGAGATGACGCGCGCAGCAGGCGATCAGGCGCTCGGCACGTGGGGTGCCGGCGGCCACGAGGCGCTGCCATGCCCTCGGCGCTCGCGCCCGCTTGCCGACGAACAGGCCGCGCACTTCGCGCGACGACGTGAGAAACAACCCGCGCAGCACGACGCCGGTCACGCGCGACGGATGGTGTCCCGCATACGCGAGTGCGAGCGCCGCGCCCCACGATCCGCCGACGACGCCCCAGCGTGCGATGCCGAGCTGCGCGCGCAGCGCGTCGAGGTCGCCGATCAGCCGCATCGTGTTGTTGTGACGCAGGCCGCCGCGCGGCGTCGACGCACCCGCGCCGCGCTGGTCGACCAGCACGACGCGCATGCGCGTCAGGTCGAACAGGCGCAGTATCGCCGGCCGGCTGCCGCTGCCGGGGCCGCCGTGCAGCACGACGACGGGCTGGCCGAGCGGGTTGCCGGCTTCCGTCCACGCGATCCGGCATGCGTCGCGGGACAGGGCGGGCCGCGGAGCGGAAACGGAGTGAAGCAGTCGGTGCGTCATGGCGTCGGAGTATCGAGAACGGGGTAACGGCCGGGTACGACGGAAAGCACGGACAGACCGGGGCTTGATCCACATCAAAGCCAGAATCGCGCCAGCGACGACGATCGGGATCAACCGGGTAGCGGCGGCGGGCGGCTTCGCGATATGACGTCCGCAGCCGTCGCTTCGCATGCGGCCGTCTGTTTCTTGCATTTTGCTTTCGATTGGTGTCGACGCAACGATACCCGGCAATCGGAACGGGTATCGCCGGCAGCGTGGCCCGAAGTTTGCTTGATTCAGCACAAAGAGTCCGGCACCGACCGGAGGATCCCCGGAGGAGACAATGCGCGATGACGTTCATCCGACGGCCAACGCACGGGCCACGCATGCGCCCGGCTGGCCGACGCCGACGATCCAGAAGTCCCATGAGCGGTCCGAGACGTTCGGCCTGCAGGCGTCGGCACGTCCCGACTACGACCTGCTGTCCGGCGCCGCGCTGGCGCTCAAGCGCGAGCAGAATCGCGTGCTGTGCGTGCATGCAATGCCCGTGATGGAGACGCTGCACGAGCAGATCGTCAATACGCAAAGCATGATCGTGCTGACCGATGCGGAAGGATTGATCCTGCATTCGATCGGCGACGACGACTTCCTGCGGCGCGCGGAACGGGTCGCGCTGCGCCCCGGCGCGAACTGGGCGGAGAGCCGGCAAGGCACCAACGCGATCGGGACCGCGCTCGCGGAGCTGTGCCCGATGGTCGTGCACGGCGACCAGCATTTCCTGGCCGCGAATCATTTCCTGACGTGCTCGAGCGTGCCGATTCTCGATCCGTACGGCGACGCGATCGGCGTGCTCGACGTGACGGGCGACCACCGCAGCTATCATCAGCACACGATGGCGCTCGCGAAGATGTCGGTGCAGATGATCGAGAACCACCTGTTCACGACGACCTTCCAGGAGACGCTGCAGGTGTCGTTCCATGGCCGCCCCGAATTCCTCGGCACATTGATGGAAGGGATCGTCGCGTTCACCGCGGACGGCCGCTTCCTGTCGGCCAACCGCAGCGCGCAGTTCCAGCTCGGGATGCCGCTTGCCGCGCTGCGCGCGCATACGCTCGCGTCGCTGTTCGACGTGACGAGCGCGCAACTGATCGACCGGATGCGCGCGAGCACCGAGCCGCACGTGTCGCTGAACCTCGGCAATGGCGCGGTGGTCTGCGCGCGCGTGCAGTTCCGGCGCGCGTCGCGGGCCGAGGGCAGCCGCCCGGCGGACGTGCATGACGGCGCCGCGCCGGCCGCGCGGCCGCCTGCCGCGCAAAGCGCGGCGAGCCTGTCGCGGCTCAGCTATCTCGACACCGGCGATCCGCAGGTTGCGGCGGTGATCGCGAAGGTCCGCAAGGTGATCGGCAAGGACATTCCGGTGCTGATCACCGGCGAGACCGGGACCGGCAAGGAATTGCTCGCGCAGGCGATCCACAACGACTCGCCGCGCCGCGACGGGCCGTTCGTCGCGGTCAACTGCGCGTCGATTCCGGAAACGCTGATCGAATCCGAGTTGTTCGGCTACGAAGAGGGCGCTTTTACGGGCGCACGCCGCAAGGGCGCGACCGGCAAGCTGCTGCAGGCCAACGGCGGCACGCTGTTTCTCGACGAAATCGGCGACATGCCGTATCCGCTGCAGGTGCGGCTGCTGCGCGTGTTGCAGGAGCGCATCGTCAACCCGCTCGGCTCGACGAAGGCGATCGGCGTGGATATCGCGATCATCTGCGCGACGCACCGCGACCTGCGCGACATGATTGCGCAGAACCGCTTTCGCGAGGATCTGTATTACCGGCTCAACGGCCTCGTGGTGCGGCTGCCGCCGCTGCGCGACCGCACGGACCTCGCGGTGGTCGTCCAGAAGATGCTGCAGCGGGAAACGCTGTCGGGGCCCGGGCGCCGGCCGCTGAGCGTCGCGCCCGACGTGATGGCGCTGTTCGAACGCTGCGCGTGGCCGGGCAACTTCCGGCAGCTCGCGAACCTGCTGCGCACGGCCGCCGCGATGGTCGACGACGACTGCGAGATCCGCTGCGAGCATTTGCCGGACGATTTCTTCGACGACGTGCGGCGCGACGACGGGCCGTCTGCGCAGGGCGCCGGTGCGCCGCCGCTCGCCGCGGAAGCGCCTGCGTTCGCGGCCACAGCCACAGCCGCGGCCGGCGATGCGCGGTTGCAGGACGTGGCCGCGTCCGCGATCGCGGCCGCGCTCGCGCGCCATGGCGGCAACGTGTCGGCCGCCGCCCGTGCGCTCGGTGTGTCGCGCAACACGATCTACCGCAAGATGCCGGCTGCCGAGCCGGATGCGCTGGAGCCGGACGAATCCTGATGGCGGGCGCGACTGTCACACGGGTGTGTCAGGTTGCAACACCCGGTGTTCAGGGATTCAACACTTGCTCAACCGACCGCGCATGCCGCGAGCCTTCGTCAGAAGGCTTTTGAAATATTCGCGTATGAGAATCGAAAGAATGCCGGTGCGATAACCACCCGGCGGCTGCCGCATGCCCTCGCGTGCGGCCGCGCGCCGCAAATCCGGCCCCGGCACGCTCCTTGCTGAATGGGTATCGGCCGCTCGATCGATGCGGTTTTATCGACTCACCTACTCAACAAGGAGACACATCATGCAATGGACCACCCCCGCTTATACGGACCTGCGTTTCGGCTTCGAAATCACGATGTACATCGCCAACCGCTGATCGACGCGCGCAGTGCCGCCCGCATCGACGGACACGATGCGGGCGGCAGCGGGAGCATACGCAGATGAAGATCAAGATACTCGGCTCGGGCGCCGGCGGCGGATTGCCGCAATGGAACTGCAACTGCGGCAATTGCCGTCGCGCGCGGGCTGGCACCGACGGCATCGTGCCGCGCACGCAATCGTCGATCGCCATCAGCGGCGACGGCATCGACTGGGTGCTGGTGAACGCGTCGCCGGACATTCTCGCGCAACTGCGCGCCGATCCCGACCTGCAGCCGGCCCGCGCGATCCGCGACAGCGCGATCGTCGCCGTCGTGCTGTGCGACGCGCAGATCGATCACGTGACGGGCCTGCTGATGCTGCGCGAGCGCACGTCGCCGCTGCCGCTGTACGCGAGCGCGCCGGTGCTCGACGATTTGTCGACGGGGCTGCCGCTCGTGCCGCTGCTCGGCCACTACTGCGGCGTCGACGTGCACCCGATCGTGCCGGGCGAATCGTTCGCGATCCCGGGTGCCGCCGGCATTCGCTTCACCGCGGTGCCGGTCGACAGCAAGCCGCCGCCATATTCGCCGCGGCGCGAGGCGGCCGTGCAGGGAGACAACATCGCACTCCTGATCGAAGATGCGACGACTGGCCGCCGGGCCTTCTATGCACCGGGTCTGGCGGACATCGATGAAGGTGTGCGCGCCGCGATGCGCGACGCCGATCTCGTGCTGGTGGACGGCACGTTCTGGACCGGCACGGAGATGATCGACCTCGGCCTGTCGTCGAAGCACGCGGCCGACATGGGCCATCTCGCGCAGTGCGGCGACGCGGCGCGGCCGGGGATGATCGACCGGCTGCGGCTGTTGCCGGCGCACACGCGCAAGGTCCTCACGCACATCAACAACACGAATCCGATTCTCGACCCCGGTTCCGTGCAGCGCGCGCAGTTGCGCGAGCACGGCATCGAGGTCGCCCACGACGGCATGCAATTCGAGGTCTGACCATGAACGCACCGATTCCCGCCGCGGCACTGCACGCGACGCCCTGGAGTGCGCAGGAGTTCGAAGCGCGCCTGCGCGCGCTCGAATCGCGCTACCACATCCACCATCCGTTCAACCGGCGCCTGAATAGCGGCGCATGCTCGCCGGCGCAGATCCGCGGCTGGGTCGCGAACCGCTTCTACTACCAGGTCAGCATTCCGCTGAAGGACGCGGCGATCCTGTCCAACTGCCCCGACCGCGACACGCGCAGGCTGTGGGTCGAGCGGATTCTCGACCACGACGGTCACGGCGATCAGGACGGCGGGATCGAGGCGTGGGCGCGGCTCGGCGAGGCGGTCGGCATCGAGCGCGCCGAACTGTGGTCGCTCGCGCACGTGCTGCCCGGCGTGCGGTTCGCGGTCGATGCGTACGTCAATTTCGCGCGGCACGCGCCATGGCAGGAAGCCGTGTGCTCGTCGCTGACCGAGATGTTCGCGCCGCAGATCCACCTCGACCGGCTCGCGGGCTGGCCGTCCCACTATCCGTGGATCGAGGCGGACGGGCTGCAGTATTTCCGCAACCGCGTGCCGCTCGCGCAGCGCGACGTCGAGCATGGGCTCGCGGTGACGCTCAACCATTTCACGACACCGGACGCGCAACGGCGCGCGCTCGACATCCTGTCGTTCAAGCTGGATGTGCTGTGGTCGATTCTCGATGCGATTGAAAAGGCGTATCCCGTTTGACGTCCTCTCCCGCCTAAAGGCGGAGGATTCCCACAGCTGGCGATGCACGTCCGCTTCGGAGAATGTTCACAGCAGCGTTGGTATCTCGATCATGCTCGACACCACAGTCACTGCAGGCCCACTCTCTTACTCTCAGTCCCGCGATACCTTTCGGCCGCGTCGTGCTGTCTTTCGACCCGCACGCCGAACAGGACTGGGTGGAACCGCTTTCGTCGACTTCCTCGAACGTGGCTCCGTGCGCGATCGCCTTGTAACGGAGCTTGTTTCGGAAGGACGACCAGGATGCGTCGTACACGCTCTTCGCCATCCTGGTTCTGGCGAGCTTCGCGGCCGACACGTTGCCGACCGCGATGTAATCGAACCGCCGCACCAGATCGAGCGCGAGCTTGTGCTGGAAATCGGCGCGGGCATTCGCCACCTTGGCGTGCAGCTTCGCGATGTGCCGCTTGTGCTTTCTCGCTCGTTGAGCTTTCGTCAGCTTCTCGGCCGCTTGCCGGCCGAACCGATCGTTAGGCAGCTTTTCGCCGGTCGAAAGTGTGGCGAAGTCTTTCAGGCCGAGATCGATACCGACACCCGAACGGATCGGGCGAGCCTGAACATCGGGCATCTCGATCACGATGTTGAGAAACCAGTTACCGCGCGCGTCCGGTGCGAAGTTGGTTCCGTCCTTGATCTTGCCTTCAGGAAGCGGGCGGCTGTTGAATACGCGAAAGGTATTGCCGGCGAAACGGAACGCGTCGCCCTCGCGCTTCAGGTCACGGCCCTTCAGCGGCACCCAGCCAAGCGATTTCCTGCCGCGATAGCGCAGGTGCGGGCGTCGATGCTGACTGCGCGACTTCGCGTACTGCTCGCATGTTGCGTTGACCGTGCCGGAGTGAATGCCGAGTGCCTTGCTGCTGCCGATCGTCAGCACGTTCAGATCGAAGCCAGTCGGCCACTTCTTGCTCCACTTGAGCGCGTGCTTCTGCGTGTCGTTGCAGAAGTTCCAGACGGTGTTCACCGCACGGCTCTGTTTGTTCAGGAGTCCGTTGAGCGACTTCACCCGGTAGCGGTAGACAAGAATCATACCGGTGATCCTAACCCATGGAAGAAGCTGCCTGTCAACAGCACTCCTTTCCCTCTCGCCATCCGCCCCGAAGGAAGTCCCCTTGGGGGAAATGACGGGTTTTCTCGGAGCAATTCGTAATGAACACCAACGACGCCGTCAGCGGCGTGCCGCTGCGCCCCTCGCTGAGGGGCATGTACCGCCTGCAGTGGGAGGCGGCCCAGGATGCGTACGTGCTGCTGTATCCGGAAGGCATGGTCCGGCTCAACCCGAGCGCGGGCGAGATCCTCGCGCGCTGCGACGGCACGCGCGAGCTCGACGACATCATCGACGAACTCGAGCGGCTGTTCAGCACGTCGGACCTCGCGTCGGACGTCTACCGCTTCCTCGATCATGCGCGACTGCGCGGCTGGCTCGACTGACATGGACATGACACCTCCTCCGAACCGGCCGTCCGCGCCGTTGTGGCTGCTCGCCGAGCTCACGTACCGCTGTCCGCTGCACTGCGCGTTCTGCTACAACCCGGTCGATTTCGCGACGCACGGCGCCGAGCTCGATACCGACGCATGGCGCACGGTGATCAGCGACGCGCGCGCGCTCGGCGCCGCGCAGATCGGGTTTTCCGGCGGCGAGCCGCTGCAGCGAGGCGACCTGGAGGTGCTGGTCGAGCATGCGCGGTCGCTGGGCTTCTATACCAACCTGATCACGTCGGGCGTGGGCCTGAATGCGGCGCGCATCGACCGGCTCAAGGCGGCCGGGCTCGATCATATCCAGTTGTCGCTGCAGGATTCGACGCGTGAGCTGAACGATTTCCTGACCAGCACGCGCACCTTCGACCTCAAGCGCGGCGTCGGACGGCTGATCAAGTCGCACGGCTATCCGATGGTGCTGAACTGCGTGCTGCACCGGTACAACTTGCCGCACGTCGGCCAGATCATCGAGATGGCGCTCGACCTCGGCGCGGATTTTCTCGAGCTTGCGAATACGCAGTACTACGGCTGGGCGATGCTCAATCGCGACCAGCTGATGCCGACCGCCGAACAGCTGCGCGAAGCCGAGGAGACGGTCAACCGCTACCGGAAGCTCGTCGGCGAACGCTGCAAGATCCTGTTCGTCGTGCCCGACTACTTCGAGCAGCGGCCGAAGGCCTGCATGAACGGCTGGGGCTCGGTGTTCCTCGGCGTCGCGCCGGACGGCACGGCGTTGCCGTGTCATGCCGCGCGCTCGCTGCCCGGCCTCGTGCTGCCGAACGTGCGCGACCAGTCGCTGAAGGAGATCTGGTACGACAGCGACGCATTCAACGCGTTTCGCGGCGACGGCTGGATGCGCGAACCGTGTCGCACGTGCGACGAGCGGCATACGGATCACGGCGGGTGCCGCTGCCAGGCATACATGCTGGCGGGCGACCCGGCGGAGGCCGATCCCGTCTGCGCGAAGTCCGCGCATCACGGCCGCGTCGAACAGGCGGTGCAATTCGCGCGACGGGCAGGGCGACAGGACGAGCATCCGCTGGTTTTCCGGAGTGTCGCCAATTCGATGATGCGTTGAGCATCGCCGATTCCGGCGCGTGGCGCGTTATTTTCGCGCCACCTTCTCCAGCAACGCGACAAATGCCGCCTCATCCACTCGCAGCCCCCTCGGCGCGCGGCGCACTTCCAGCGCCGCGAGCATCCCGGCCTCGAGGAGCATCGACCGGTATCGGCATCGACCCGACCGAAGCGCCGCTGTGTCGCTGCATGGTCGCAGCATCGCGCTTACGGATAGTCGGCGAATCGCGACGTCGGCGCCGGCAGCCTGTAGCGGCCGACGTTGATCGGTTCTACGTTGCGGGTAGCGAGCGACGCGTCATGGCCCCGCGAACGAGGAGGCAATGCGAGACAGGCCTGGCCGACGCGACGGGCCGCAACGTACCGCGAAGCGAGTAGGGGCCACATCGCCTCGACGTCAAAACCGGCTGCCTGGTGACACAGTTACAAGATAAGCATTGACTCCGCCGTTCCCGGCAGTTAGTGTGTGCGTCGAAGTCCAAGAAGTCCGATTGCTGTTCATCAATTTCTCGCTCCCCCCAGCGGTATTCGTTGTCCTCTCCCTCCTTGACGCTTCAAGCGCTCTTCAACAGAGCAGATCTTCTTATTTTTTCATCAAGGATTCCTCATGGATACCGGTATCGTCAAGTGGTTCAACGACAGCAAAGGCTTTGGCTTCATCACTCCGGACAAGGGCGGTGACGACCTTTTCGCTCATTTCTCCGAAATCCGGACTGACGGCTTCAAGACGCTCGCTGAAAATCAGAAAGTGAGCTTCGAAACGAAGCAAGGCCCGAAGGGTCTGCAAGCGGCCAACATCAAGCCGCTGTAAGTTTGAAGGGCC
Organism: Burkholderia sp. Bp9031; assembly: GCF_003857965.1. NCBI lineage: Bacteria > Pseudomonadati > Pseudomonadota > Betaproteobacteria > Burkholderiales > Burkholderiaceae > Burkholderia > Burkholderia sp. Bp9031. Next base: position 58,806 of record NZ_QTPW01000036.1, on the reverse strand, counting down.
CGGCTTTCCGCGACGGACGCCGGGTCGCAGCGACACCCTCACGGAGCGTTGTCTCCTAAAGTTGGCGCGATCGCTCTTGGCTGCATCTGTTTATTCAGCAGCTTGCCACGCGCCACATGCCTCGTTGCACTTCACTCTCCCCCTCCGGCAGCAACGCCTTTTTTGCGCTTTCCGACTGCTTTAGATTCAGCTCGCAATGGCTTTGAATCGGTGCGTATTTCGCACGGCACGCGCGCACTCAAATCTCATTAAAATTAGAAATGCAAAACAAACGAATCCAACAGTACAACGGCTATGCCGTCCAACCCTCGGCGCATCGCTTGCCCGATGGTAGTTTTTCATCCAACCTGCTGCTCGAACGCAGCGGGAGTTCATGTGCCGAAGGCCGCTATCAGTTCTATTCGCTGGATTACTTTCCGAGTGAAAGACAGGCGCTGCAGCACTCGGCACGCTGGGCACGCAACTGGATCGACACGCGCGGTTAACGGCAACGTCCTGCAGGCGGGAGCGCCAGCGATCCATGGCACAGTTCGACCCGAGCGCCATCGCCTCGGGCCGGTAGCGCCGCTCGCGAAGTCGCCGCGCGCCTTCGCGAGTTGGGCCTGCGCCTGCTGCTTGCTGACCTGGTCCTGGCGCGGGGCGATCCGCGCGAGGAACGGGATGCAATGAATAAAGGTTTTGCTCCGCTCACGCATGGGCGCCCGTGATGCGGGTTGGCGGTCGTTGCGCGATCGCTGCGAGGGCGCCGGCCGCGTTCGGGGCTACCGGTCGAGCGTCGTGTCGCGTTGCTACGGCCGTTTCGGCTCGCTTCAAATGCTTGATTGGCCAGGGTGTTGCGTGCGGGGCGGCGCGCCCCGCGGAATCGGCCGACATAGGCGGATACGGCTACCTGTGGTGGACGAGCGCATCCGCGAGCGGCGCGCGCGCCCGCGACGCGATGCTGTCGCGGCCTGCTTTCTGGGCCGACGGCCATCTCGGCCAGTACACGGTGGTGGTCCCGTCGCTCGACCTGGTGGTCGTGAGCCTCGTCGATGCGAGGCTGACGTCGAAGCGGATAGGCCAGACGAAGATGGAAACGCGGGTGACGCTGATCGAGGCCGCGCACGCCGGCCAATCATCCGACGACACGCCGCCCGCTTAGGTGTTTATACGTATGCCGATACCGATATCGCTTCAATCCAATATTTCATTGGAAGGTTATCGGACTTGTTTCTAGACTGATCCGGGGTGTACAAACCGGGCTGGCCGCAAGCGCCGGCCGGCGCCGCCCCGAACCGCGCCCGCGCCACGCAGAACCACAACAGCGCAGCACGGCACCGCGCCAGGCCGGCGCCGCGGCATACAACGACATCATCGGAGACGGACCATGACATTCATCAGGAAGCTGGCGGCCGGCGCGATCGTCGCGGCGGCGACGGTGCTGGCCACCGGCGCGCACGCGCAGCAAAAGCCGATCACGCTCGGGTTCTCGCAGGTCGGCGCGGAGAGCGCGTGGCGCACCGCGAACACCGTGTCGGTGAAGAGCGCGGCGAAGGACGCCGGCATCAACCTGAAATTCTCGGACGCGCAGCAGAAGCAGGAGAACCAGATTCGCGCGATCCGCTCGTTCATTGCGCAGAAGGTCGACGTGATCGCGTTCTCGCCGGTGGTCGAGTCGGGCTGGGAGCCGGTGCTGACCGAAGCGAAGGCCGCGCATATCCCGGTGATCCTGACCGATCGCGGCGTCGACGTGAAGGATCCGTCGCTGTACGTGACGATGATCGGCTCCGACTTCCTCGAGGAAGGGCGGCGCGCCGGCCACTGGCTGGAAGAGCGCTACAAGAACGACCCGGGCCCTATTAACATCGTCGAGCTGCAAGGCACGGTCGGCTCCGCGCCGGCCAACGACCGCCGCGCGGGCCTGCTCGAGGTGATCAAGAACAATCCGAAGTTCAAGGTGATCGCGTCGCAAAGCGGCGACTTCACGCTCGCGGGCGGCAAGCAGGTGATGGAAGCGTTCGCGAAGTCCTACGGCAAGCAGATCAACGTTGTCTACGCGCACAACGACGACATGGCGCTCGGCGCGATCCAGGCGATGGAGGAGGCCGGCATCAAGCCTGGCAAGGACGTGAGCGTCGTGTCGTTCGACGCGACCAAGGGCGGCTTCCAGGCGATGGTCGCCGGCAAGATCAACGTCGACGTCGAATGCAGCCCGCTGCTCGGCCCGCAGCTGATGACAGCGGTGAAGGACGTGGTCGCCGGCAAGCAGCTGCCGAAGCGTATCGTTACGAACGAGACGGTGTTCCCGATGAACGTCGCGGCGCAGGTGCTGCCGACCCGCAAGTACTGAGCGCGCCCGAAACCTGGCGCTTCGCGTCAGGCCCCCAAGGGGACTTCCTGCGGGGAGGAAAACCTGGGGCGGCCCGGCGCTTTCTTGAGAGTCTCGACGGACGCGGGCGGCGGCACGGCTGCCGCCGCCCGGCAACCGCTTCGAAGCGAGGGTGATCCATGACGAATCCGCCGGTGGTCGAGATGATCGGCATCGACAAGGCGTTTCCGGGTGTCCACGCGCTGCAGCGCGTGAACTTCCGGCTGTTTCCGGGCGAAATCCATACCCTGATGGGCCAGAACGGCGCGGGCAAGTCGACGCTGATCAACGTACTGACCGGCGTGCATGCGCACGATGCGGGCGAGATTCGCGTCGGCGGCGCGGCGGTGCGCTTCGCCGCGCCGCGCGAGGCCGAGGCGGCCGGGATCCAGACGCTGTACCAGGAAGTGAACCTGTGCGCGAACCTGTCGGTCGCCGAGAACATCTTCGCGGGCCGGCAGCCGATGCGGCGCGGCGCGATCGACTGGAAGACGATCCATGCCCGCGCGCGCGATGCGCTCGCCGAGCTCGATCTGTCGCTCGACGTCACGCGCTCGCTCGACGCGTATCCGATCGCGGTGCAGCAGATGGTCGCGATCGCACGGGCCGTATCGGTCGACGCGCGCGTGCTGATCCTCGACGAGCCGACGTCGAGCCTCGACGATGGCGAGGTTGCGCGGCTCTTCGGCGTGCTGCGCCGGCTGAAGGCGTCGGGCATCGCGATCCTGTTCGTCACGCACTTTCTCGAACAGACCTATGCGGTATCCGATCGGATCACCGTGATGCGCAATGGCGAGCGCGAAGGCGAGTATCTCGCGCGCGACCTGCCGGTCGACATGCTGGTTGCGAAGATGACCGGCCGCGAGCCGATGTCCGGCACGCAGCAGGCCGGCGCGGCGGCCGTGCAGCACGATGCCGGTGCGGCCGCGCCGTTCCTGTCGATGCAACAGGTCGGCCGGCGCGGGATGATGAGCCCGCTCGACCTCGACGTGCGGCCCGGCGAAATCGTCGGGCTCGCCGGGCTGCTCGGCTCGGGGCGCACGGAGACCGCGCGGCTGGCGTTCGCGGCCGAGCGCACCGACACCGGCGCGATCGAGATCGACGGCGCGCGCACGCGGCTCGCGTCGCCGCACGACGCGGTCCGCAACGGAATCGCGTATTGCCCGGAAGATCGCAAGAAGGAGGGGATCGTCGCCGCGCTGTCGATCCGCGAGAACATCGTCCTCGCGCTGCAGGCGCGGCGCGGCTGGTGGCGGCTGATCAGCCGCGCGCGCCAGCGCGAGCTCGCCGACACGTACATCGCGCGGCTCGGCATCAAGGCGCGCGACGCGGAGCAGCCGATCGGGCTGCTGTCGGGCGGCAACCAGCAGAAGGTGCTGCTCGCGCGCTGGCTCGCGACGGAACCGAAGCTGCTGATCCTCGACGAGCCGACGCGCGGCATCGACGTCGCCGCGAAATTCGACATCATGGAGCGCGTGCTCGCGCTGTGCGCGCAGGGTCTCGCGATCCTGTTCATCTCGTCGGAGATCAGCGAAGTCGTGCGCGTGAGCCACCGGATCGCGGTGCTGCGCGACCGTCGCAAGGTCGCCGAACTGAGCGGCGGCGATGTATCGGAGGAACATGTGTACCACCTGATCGCGGGAGGCCGGTCGTGACGCGGCTACGCACCTTGCTTCGTCATCCGCTCGTATGGCCGGTGCTGACGCTGGCGCTGCTGTTCGCGCTCGACGTCGCGTATCGGCCGGGCTTCCTGTCGATCTCGCTGCTCGACGGTCACCTGTTCGGCGCGCCCATCGACATCCTGAACCGTGCGGCGCCGCTCGTGATCGTGTCGCTCGGGATGACGCTCGTGATTGCCACGCGCGGGATCGACATCTCGGTCGGCGCGATCGTCGCGATCGCAGGCGCGGCCGCGGCGATCGTGCTCGATGGCGACCCGACACGGCTCGGCACGGCGCTGGCGGCCGCGCTCGGCGTCGGGCTGCTCGCCGGCGCATGGAACGGCGTGCTCGTCGCGTTCGTCGGGATGCAGCCGATCATCGCGACGCTGATCCTGATGGTCGCCGGACGCGGCATCGCGCAGTTGCTGACCGGCGGACAGATCATCCCGATCGGCGCGCCCGGCTACCTGGCGCTCGGCGGCGGCTATCTCGCGGCCGTGCCGTGCTCGGTCTGGATCGCGATCGCGACGATCGCGGCGACCGCGTTGCTGGTGAACCGCACCGCGCTCGGCCTGTTCATCCGCGCGATCGGCGTGAACCCGGTCGCGACGCGGCTCGTCGGGCTGCGCGCGGGGGCGGTCGTGTTCGGCGTGTATCTGTGTTCCGGCGTGATGTCGGCGCTCGCGGGTATCCTCGCGAGTTCGAACGTGCGCAGCGCCGACGGCAACAACGCGGGGCTGCTGCTCGAACTCGACGCGATCCTCGCGGTGACGCTCGGCGGCACGTCGCTGCTCGGCGGCCGTTTCAGCCTCGCCGGCTCGGTGCTCGGCGCGCTGATCATCCAGACGCTCACCTACACGACCTATTCGATCGGCGTGCCGCCGGAGGCGACGCTCGTCGTGAAGGCGGTCGTCGTGATCGTCGTGACGCTGATCCAGTCGGACGCGGCGCGCGCGCTGGTGGTCCGGCACGTGTCGCGACTGCTGTCTTTCGCGCGTTCGCGCGCCACCACCGGAGCGACGCCCCGATGAACCGATTCCTCGCACGGCTCGCCGACCCGCGCACGCTGCCGATCGTCGTGACGATCGTGCTGTTCGCCGCGCTGTTCGGCTTCGGATCCGTGATGTATACGGGCTTCTTCTCGATGCAGGTGCTGACCGGGCTGCTCGTCGACAACGCGTTCCTGCTGATCGTCGCGATCGGGATGACGTTCGTGATCGTGTCGGGCGGCATTGACCTGTCGGTCGGCTCGGTCGTTGCGCTGACAACGATCTTCTGCGCGGTCGGTGCGGAGCGGCTGCACTGGCCCGTCTGGACGATCGTGCCGCTGGTGCTCGTGTTTGGCGCGCTGTACGGCGCGGCAATGGGCGCGCTGATCCATTACTTCCGGCTGCAGCCGTTCATCGTCACGCTGGCCGGGATGTTTCTCGCGCGCGGCGCGTGCTTCCTGATCACGACGCAGTCGATCACGATCAACGAGCCGACGTTCCATGCGCTCGCGGGCATCAGCGTGCCGATCGGCGGCGGGATGCTGAGCGCGGGTGCGCTGATCGCGCTCGCGACGCTGGCCGCGGCCATCTACGTCGCGCATTTCACGCGCTTCGGCCGCAACGTGTATGCGATTGGCGGCAACGAGCGCTCGGCGCTGCTGATGGGGCTGCCGGTCGCGCGCACGAAGGTCGGCGTGTATGCGCTGAGCGGCTTCTGTTCGGCGCTCGGCGGCGTGGTGTTCACGCTGTACGTGCTGTCCGGCTACGGGCTGCAGGCGCAGGGGATGGAGCTCGACGCGATCGCCGCGACGGTCATCGGCGGCACGCTGCTCACGGGCGGCGTGGGTTACGTGATCGGGTCGGTGTTCGGCGTCGGCATTCTCGGCACGATCCAGGTGCTGATCACGTTCGACGGCACGCTGAGTTCGTGGTGGACGCGGATCGTGATCGGCGCGCTGCTGTGCGTGTTCTGCCTGTTGCAGCGGGTCATCGAGCGGCATGCGGCGCGGCGGCGCACCGGCGGCACCGGGCTCGATCCGAAACGGCGGACGCAGGAAGCCGAGCCGGTCAGGACGGCTGCGCCGTCAGACGATGCGGCGCTGGGGTCGACGCTGCGCAGGCTGTTGCGTCCCCAGCGCTCGGCGTGATTCTCCGCTCCGATCCGGAACATGAACGATGTACCGACGCCCGGCCGGCTTGGCATGACCAGCTCGCCTTGCATCGTGCGGACGATCCGCTGCGCGATGAACAGCTTGGGCAGCACCTGCTGCAGCCGGATCCTGCCGATCGACAGTTTGCGGGGGCGAGGAGGAGTCGCCGTCGTCGTCGCATGGACGACGATGTCGAACGGCGACTTGCATCGAAAACGCAGACCATCATCCGCACCGAGCAGCGGATCGATGCTCAGTGCCTGATCACGCAGACGGCCACGATTTCGTATCCGGGGTCGGCATGCATGCTGGCCGCTTTTTCCGCTTCGTCATACGAACCAAAGGATGCGGCATCTTCAATGGCCGGTGCCATGCCGATGTCGCCGTCCTCGGCAGTGCAGAGGAACTGTTCACCGGTTTTCACGACGTAGATGGACATCATGATTCCCTCCATGGTTTGCAGGGGGAAGTTCCAGTCTAGCAGGCAAGAAGGAGGGCGGTGGTTTATCGAGTCGCTTCCGTGAGGTACCGTCGGAGGCACTCCCGCGCCGATTGTCGGTGCTTCATTCCGACCGGTTCATCGGTATTTGTCAGTCGATCGGAGCGCAGGCACGACTCTGGCCGTCAGCCAGGATCGGCTTCTCGATTCGGCCTTCCGTGAAGGGCCGGTTTCACGACCGTCGGCCGGCGTGGACCGGTGAGCACGCGGTGGGGCCGCGGCGCGCGGGGGCGGAAAGCCGTGCACAATACGCGCATGCGAGCCCCAGACCTTGAATGCCTTGTCACCGTCACCATGCCCTTCGGAAAATACAAGGGTCGACTCATTGCCGACCTGCCCGGGCCTTACCTCAATTGGCTGGCTCGCGAAGGGTTTCCGCGCGGCGAAATCGGCCGGCAGCTCGCGCTGATGCACGAGATCGACCACAACGGCCTGAGGAGCCTGCTGGAGCCGCTGCGCAAACGCGGATAGTGCCGACCAGCCACCATTGACGCAGCGTGCCTCTCGTCAAGCGCATCTGTCCACGTGTTTGAACCAACGCACCGCATCGGGGCGGGATCGGACGTTCGAAGAATCCATGCGCATCACGGCACCGACACTCGTATGTGTGCGGATACCGCATGGCCGATGCTGACATAGAATAGAAAAAGTTCTGTTGCGGATGAGCCGATGGCAAAAGAGGGGTGCCAATATGAGACGCCTTTATTTCCTCGTACCCGATACGCAGATGGCGAAGGCGATCGTCGATGACTTGCTGCGCGCGCGCATCATCTGGCGCCATATTCACGTTCTCGCCGATCACAGCGTCACGCTCGATCAGTTGCCCGAAGCGTCCTTGCTACAAAGCAGCGATGTCGTGCACGCGCTCGAGCGCGGCGTCGCACTCGGCGGCGCGACAGGCGCGCTTATCGGCCTCGTTGCGCTGGTATTCCCCCCTGCGGAGCTCGTGATTGCGGGCGGTGCCGTCGTCGCATTGACGGTGGCCGGAGCGGGCTTCGGGGCGTGGACAGCCGCGATGATCGGCATTGCCGAGCCGAATGTGCGACTCGCGCGCTTTCGTGAGGCCATCCGGGAAGGTCAGATCCTGATCATGGCCGACGTGCCGCCACTGCGAGAGCAGGAAATCGAGCAGATGGTCGCGCAGCATTTTCCCAAGGCGGACCTGGAGGGCGGCGAGCCCACGACGCCGATCTTTCCCTGACACGCGAAAACCCGCCCCTACACGAACACCTGCGCTCATCGGCGTGATTCGCCGGACGCGTGTTCGCATTGCTGCGATGGGTGGCATGCCGTTGCGTGTCGATGCGGCCGCCCTTGGCGTTGCAGCATCGTTCGCGCGGGCACGGGAGATGCTCGCCGTATTTATCGTGGCGTAGCGGCCTTGTTTCCTCACCGGGCGAGCGAAGAGAAAAACGCCGCGCGCCAACGGCGTGCCTGCCGACATGCCGACGCCGGATGGCGGGAAGAACGCGCCGCGGAGGCCTTTCGTGCGTTGCGCCGGCCTCGTGTCCGGCCATTCCGAATCTCGCACGGGACGTACTTTTGACGCGAATGGCGCCTGCTGAAATGAACCCGAGTGCTGAAGCTGAACCGTCAGCGAGGAGGTCATATGGAACTGCACATGCAATCCCACCATTGGGAACGGCGCACGCCGGACTGGATCGCCGCTGCCGTGGCCGGTCTTGCGGGCGGCGCGCTGGTGATCGTGCTGGAATTCTTCTGGTCGACCCTGGTGCTCGGTGAAAGCCCGTGGCAACCGACCCACAAGATCGCGGCGATGGTGATGGGCCGCGGTGCGCTCAGCCAGATGTCGCAATTCAGCCTCGAAATCGTCGCGATGGCACTGCTGCTGCACTACGTGCTCGGCGCGATCATGGGGATGATGCTCGCCGCGATCATGGCGCCTTTCCGCTTCGATTCGAGCGTGGGCATGGAGGCCGTGATCGGGCTGGCCTTCGGCATCGTCGCGTATGCGTGGAACTTTCATGTGATGACGGCCGTGTTCCCGTGGTTCATCTCGGAGCGGGGTTCCGGCCCCTTGCTGGCGAACCTGCTGTTCGGCGTGGTTGCCGCTGTCGCCTACGGCAGGCTGGAGCGATGGCGCAGCCAGAGCAGGGGGAACTGACGCGTCGCTTTTTTCCCGCCGCGCCGCGCTGACCCTGAATACCCGGCGGCCGTCCTGCATGGCATCGCCGTATGCGACGCCGCCATGCGCGCGGGTCGTACACGGCGTGCGCTTCCCCTGTGGCGCTGCCTTGCACGATGCAGGGGAGAGAACTACCTTTTCTTTTAGAGCCGTCGTGTGCAACGCGTCGCGAAGCGGTCCCGGCCGAGGTGCCGGCGCCGACGATACGAAGAATACGAAATGCGGCGATGCGGCACGACGACGCCAGCAGCGTCATGCCGGCGGCTCGAGCGCGTGACACGCAGCGAGGCGGCCTATGGCCCTTGCGATTGCCCTGGTCCTGATCATCGTATTGGCGGTGGGGTTTCACTTTGCCAGTCCGTGGTGGATCACGCCGATCGCGTCGAACTGGGTGCGCATGGACGACATGCTGACGATCACGCTCGTGATCACCGGCGCATTCTTCATCGCGATCAACTTGTTCATCGTGATCGCACTGGTGCGCTACCGCCACCGCAGCGGTCATCGCGCCGCCTACAACCCGCACGACAAGCGGCTGGAATGGTGGCTGATCGGCCTGACCTCGATCGGCGTGGCTGCATTGCTGGCGCCGGGGCTCTTCGTCTACGCGGACTACATCCGGCCGCCGCGCAACGTGCTGCAGATGGAAGTGCTCGGCCAGCAATGGCAATGGCGCTTCCGCTTTGCCGGACCGGGCGGCAAGCTGGGTACGACGGACGTGCGCTACATCAGCAACGACAACCCGTTCGGCCTGAATCCCGCCGACCCCAACGGCCGCGACAACTACCTGATCAACGGGCCCGAGGTGCACCTGCCGCTCAACCGGCCGGTCCAGGTCCTGACACGGTCGCGCGACGTGCTGCACGACTTCTACGTCCCGCCGTTTCGTGCACGCATGAACATGGTGCCCGGCATGGTGACCACCTTCTGGTTTACGCCGACCAAGGCTGGTCGCTACGACATCCTGTGTGCGCAGCTCTGCGGTATCGGGCACTCCAGCATGCGCGGCGTGGTGGTGGTGGAAGACGAAGCCGCGTTCTCGCGCTGGCTCGCGCAGCAGACCACGTTCGCGCAGCAGCAACTGGCCCACGTGCAGACCGCCCCCGCCGCGGCCGGCGGCAGCGCGCAGGCGCTTGCCAACCTGGGCAAGACGCTCGCGGCGGGCAAGGGCTGCGTCGCCTGTCATACCGTGGACGGCAGCCCGCTTGTCGGCCCGACCTGGAAGGGCCTGTACGGCAAGACCGAAACGATGGCCGACGGCAGCACCGCGAAGGTGGACGAAGCCTATCTGCGCGCGTTCATCCGCAATCCGACGGCTCGCGTCGTGAAGGGCTTCTCGCCGATCATGCCGCACTTCGACCTGAGCGACCAGGAGCTGACCGCACTGGTGGCCTATATCAAGGCGCAGGGCGGGACGCCCGCCAGCAGTGCGGCGCAGCCGTAGCGGAGCAGATGCCATGACCCATGCGTACACCGACCACGTCCCGCACAGCTTCTGGACCCGCTATGTGTGGAGCCAGGATCACAAGGTCATCGCCGTGCAGTATGCGCTGACGGCCATCGCCATCGGCCTGGTCGGCCTCGTATTGTCGGACCTGATGCGGCTGCAGCTCGGCTTTCCCGGCAAGTTCGCCTTCATCGATGCCAACCACTACTACCAGTTCGTCACGATGCACGGGATGATCATGGTGATCTACCTGCTGACGGCGCTGTTCCTGGGCGGCTTCGGCAACTACTTGATCCCGCTGATGCTGGGCGCGCGCGACATGGTGTTCCCGTTCCTCAACATGCTGAGCTACTGGGTCTACCTGCTGGCCGTGCTGGTGCTGGTGGCGAGCTTCTTCGTGCCAGGTGGGCCGACCGGCGCGGGGTGGACGCTGTATCCGCCGCAGGCCATCCTGCCTGGCACGCCAGGCGTGGAATGGGGCATCGTGCTGATGCTCGTGTCGCTGGCGATCTTCATCGTCGCGGCGACGATGGGGGGCCTGAACTACGTCACCACCACGCTGCAGGCACGCACGCGCGGCATGACGCTGATGCGCATGCCGCTCACGGTGTGGGGCATCTTCATCGCCACCATCATGGCGCTGCTGGCGTTTCCGGCGCTGTTCGTGTCGGCGGTGATGATGCTGCTCGACAGGACGCTCGGCACCAGCTTCTTCGTGCCGGCCGTGGTGTCGATGGGGCAGACGCTCAAGCACGTCGGCGGCAGCCCGCTGCTGTTCCAGCACCTGTTCTGGTTCTTCGGGCATCCGGAGGTCTACATCGTCGCGCTGCCGGCCTTCGGCATCGCGTCGGACCTGATCAGCACGCACGCGCGCAAGAGCATCTTCGGCTACCGGATGATGGTGTGGGCCATCGTCATCATCGGTGCGCTGAGCTTCGTGGTCTGGGCGCACCACATGTTCATCGCCGGCATGAATCCGTACTTCGGCTTCTTCTTCGCGACCACCACGCTCATCATCGCCGTCCCGACCGCCCTCAAGGTCTACAACTGGGTGCTGACGCTGTGGCGCGGCGATATCCACCTGACCGTGCCGATGCTGTTCGCGATCGGCTTCGTCAGTACCTTCGTGCTGGGCGGGTTGACCGGGCTCTACCTCGGCAACGTGAGCGTGGACATTCCACTGTCGAACACGTATTTCGTGGTCGCGCACTTCCATATGGTGATGGCCGTGTCGCCGATCCTGGTGGTGTTCGGCGGCCTCTACCACTGGTATCCGAAGGTGACGGGCCGCATGCTGAACGATACGCTCGGGCGCGCGCACTTCTGGGTCACCTTCGTCGGCACCTATGCGATCTACTTCCCGATGCACTATCTCGGCATCCTGGGCATGCCACGGCGGTATTACGCGTATCAGGGCTACAGCTTCATTCCGCATTCGGCACAGACGCTCAACACGTTCATCACCGTCGTTGCGCTGATCGTCGCGGCGGCGCAACTGCTGTTCCTGTTCAACCTCGCGTGGAGCCTCGTGTACGGTCGGCGGGCCGACGGCAACCCGTGGCGCGCCACGACGCTGGAATGGCAGACGCCGCAGACGCCGCCGGTGCACGGCAACTGGGGCGCAGCGCTCCCCGTCGTCTACCGCTGGGCGTACGAATACAGTCCGCCGGGGCAAGAGGAAGACTTCGTGCCGCAAAACCAGCCGCCCGCGACGGCGCCTGAACCCGAGGCAGCCCACCCGACGCTTCACCCCGGCGAGGCCCGCGAATGACCACGCTGCCGCGCCCCTTCGTTCCCGACGCGCCACCCGGCTTGTCGAATGCGGGCCGCACCGGCCTGACCGTTTTCATGGCGGTTGCGACGACGTTGTTTTCGTTGCTGCTGCTCGCCTATGCGATGCGCATGCGCGAATCCGACTGGCAGCCGATCCCGCATCCGGCGCTGCTGTGGTGGAATACCGGCGCGCTGGCGCTGGCCAGCGTCGCGATGCAGCGTGCCCGGCAACTGACCGCGCACCGCATGGCGTGGCTGGTGGGCGGCGGCGTGCTGGCGGCCGTGTTCGTGATCGGGCAACTGACCGCGTGGCACATACTGTCGGCGGCCGGGCAGACCGTCAGCGTCAATCCGTCCAACAGCTTCCTCTACCTGCTCACCGGCCTGCACGGATTGCATGTGCTGGGCGGGCTGGCGGCGTGGGGCGTGACGATCGTACAGCTCCGGCGCGCGGACCCGTTCCGGGCCCAACGGGTCATCGGGCTTTGCGCGCGCTACTGGCATTTCCTGCTCGCGGTCTGGCTCGTGCTGCTGGCGGCGATGTGGTGGATCACCCCCGGGATCGTCGCCGCCATCTGCGGGCCGCTGTACGGAGTCGCGCCATGACCTCGCCCACGCTCCCCTCCGAATCCGCCGGCGAATCGGCTGACATCGCGTCGACCGACGCCGGGCCCGACGGCTGGCGTGGCATCGTCACCGACTGGTCGGCCGACCGCGAAGCCTTCAAGGTGCCGTGGGGCAAGGCGATGATGTGGATCTTCCTGCTGTCGGACACCTTCGTCTTCAGCAGCTTCCTGATCGGCTACATGACGGTGCGCATGTCGACCACGGCGCCGTGGCCCGACACGTCCAAGGTGTTCGGGCTCACCGTGGGCGGCGTGGAAGTGCCGTTGCTGCTGATTGCCATCATGACGTTCACCCTGATCAGCAGCAGCGGCACCATGGCGATGGCCGTCAACTTCGGCTACCGGCGCAACGCAAGGCCCGCCGCGGCCCTGTTGCTGGCGACCGCGCTGCTGGGCGCGACGTTCGTGTCGCTGCAGGCCTTCGAATGGAGCAACCTGATCTTCCGTGAAGGGATACGCCCGTGGGGCAACCCGATGGGCGCGGCACAGTTCGGCGCGTGCTTCTTCCTGATCACCGGGTTTCACGGCTTTCACGTGACCTGCGGCGTGATCTACCTGCTGCTGATCGCACGCAAGATCCTGCAGCCGGGGTTCGCCGCGCACGGCAACTTCCAGATCGTCGAGATTGCCGGCTTGTACTGGCACTTCGTCGACCTGGTGTGGGTGTTCATCTTCGCGCTGTTCTATTTGTGGTGAGGCAGGCAATGGACCACACCGATCCGGCCGATCGACCCGACGCCGCGCACGGCCAGCAGCATCCGATCGGCATCTACCTGAAAATCTGGGGCCTGCTGTTCGTCCTGAGCACGTTGTCGTACCTGGTGGACTACTTCCACGTACAGGGCGTGCTGCGCTGGGTGCTGATCGTCGTGCTCATGATCGCCAAGGCCGGGCTGATCGTGTCGATTTTCATGCACATGATGTGGGAACGGCTGGCGCTGGTGTACGCGATCCTGATACCGCCCCTGTGCCTGCTGGTGCTCATGGTGCTGATGGCCGCCGAAGCCCATCACACGTTCGGCATGCGGGAACTCTTCTTCCGCTGACGCCGTTGCCGACCACGCCTTGGCCGACGGGCGCCGCGCATCAGGATGGGCATGATGCGTGTGCCATCGACGGGCGCCGTTTTGGGACGGCCGGCGTCCCGTCATCGGGGCGCGACGTTTTCCGGACATCCGTTCACGCACCCTTGAAAGGGAGGACCTCATGAAGTTTTCACGCCGACGTTTTATAGCAGCCACCACCGTTCTCGCCTCCGCGCTCGCCATTGGACGTCGCGCGGCGGCGGCGGATGCCGGTGTTGTGCAGGAATCCGATGCAAATGCCCAGGCGCTCGGTTACAAGACGGATGCCAGCCGGGTCGACCATGTGAAGTTCCCGAAATTTCAGGCGGGCGAGGCCTGTGCGAACTGCCAGTTTTTCCAGGGCAAGACCGGCGTCGCGATGGCGCCGTGCGCCATTTTCGCCGGCAAGCAGGTCAATGCAAAAGGCTGGTGCAGCGCGTATACGAAAAAGGCGTAGCGAGCAGGGGCGGGGTGAGTCGATGTTGCCTGAGTCGTTTCGCGATCGGTGCGCTCTGATGGGCGTCGATGTCAATCGGACCTCGACGCCCGTGGTATGTCGTATCAGGTCAACGTGCCGCGAAGGTGAACTGCCACGCGTGTCCAAGGCGGTCGCCGGTCTTGCCGGCGAGCCGGAATGACAATCAGAACCGGTGACGCAGCCCGAGATTGACCAACGTCTGCGACTTCGTGCCGTTGTAGCCGTATGAACCGATCGACGCCTGTGCCGGCATCGCACCGCCAGCACCGTCGGCGGTCGTGCCGCTTGCGTGCTGATACGCGGCCGTCATGTAGACATCCGTACGCTTCGACAGGTTGTAGTCGGCGCCGACGGACGCCTGGTGATAGTTTGCCGCGGTGTTGCCACCCGACTTCGTGAAGCTATAGCCGACCCCGACGAGCAGCGCTGCCGATGCCTGATAGTTCAGGAAGCCTTGCGCGGTGTTGTAGTGTTCGTTCTTTGCGAATACCGATGCGCCGTCTTGTCGATATTGTGCATTGCTGTAGCCGGCGCCGACGGTGAACGGGCCGAATACGTACTGGCCGGCGACACGGGCGATGCCGATGGAATGGGCTGTCTGGTAACCCGTATTGATTGCGCCGTCGAACGTGCCGTCCGACGTGCTCGACCATGTCGTGCGATCGCCGGTGGCGGGATTCGCGTTCGCCGCATAGAAGTAGCCGCCAGCGAGGCTCAGCGGACCGTTGCTGTACGACACGCCGGCCGAATACGATTGCTTCGAGCCAGTGCTGCCCGCGACACCGCCGAGCGAGTACATCGCCTCGAACTGGAGTCCGGCAATGACCGGTGACGTGTATTTGATCGCGTTGTCGACACGGAAGCTGTTGTCGTAGTTGTCGACGTCGCCGGCGGTGGCGAACACACTGCCGAAGTAGTTGTCGGCGGTGATCGGCTGCACGAGATCGATCAGCGGATCGTACTGGCGGCCGAGCGTGATCGAACCATATCGATTGCTGGTCAGGCCCACATAGGCCTGGCGACCGAATATGCGGCTACCTTGACCGAGGCCGCCCGTGCTCGGATTGAAGCCGTTTTCCAACTGGAAGATCGCCGTCAGGCCGCCACCGAGATCTTCCGCGCCCTTGAGCCCCCAGCGACTGCCCGACAGATTGCCGGCGCTGCTGTTGCCGAGCGCCCAAAGGTTCTTGCTCCCATCGGCGTGATTCACGTACGTGAGCGACGTATCGATCGTGCCGTACAGCGTCACGCTCGTCTGTGCGTGGGCCGAGCCGGCGATAGCGGCCGACGCGATCGTCAGGATCGGAAAAAATGCGCGTTTCATGGTCTCTCCGTTTTGTATGGATGTCTGCGGTCAAAATGAACAGATGCGGATTGCGTCGAGATATTTACCATGCGAAATTAAAGGAGCACAGTGTCGATAAAAAATAATTTCGATAGACGACTTTCGGTATGTCCCACGTCGATCGAATTGGCTGGTTATTCGTTGATTAAATTAAAAGGCAACTGATATTTATAGGAGGGATCAGTCAAGAACCCGATCTAATCGGACTGCGGAAATTTATTGGGTGAATATGGAAATTTATTGTTGACGCGCCAGGATCGATTCGATACGCCGTCGGCTCTCGTTCGCCGAGTGCCGTCGCCATCAGATTCGCGCATGGCTCGCGTAGGCGCCGTGCTTGCAAGGTTGTCAAAAGGTGTTGAATGGAATCCGTACGGAATCGGCGGTAGCGACGAAAATTCATTGTGCAAGGGCGCTGCAATCAATTCAAATTCTGGATTCCGCGTGCAATTCAGGTACTTCGTCTGTCGATAAAAGACGGAGCGTCGAGTGAATCGGTTGATGCTCGGCGAGGTTGATGCTGCCCGAAAAGTCGATCGTTCGAAAGCAGCATGTCATGTCGGAGAATTCGTCGACTAAATATTTTGAAAGCGAATAAATATAAGATCGAAAATTATAAGAGAGATGGCAATCGGATGATCGCCAAATCAACGCGCGAGTTGACGGAAATTATTGAACCACGTACCCAAGGCTCGTCACGTGACGGAGCGACGATCATTGCGGTTGATGCTGCGTTGGCAGTCGCGCACGTTTCCTGGACGCGATCATTGGAAATGAGCATAGCCATGCGTCGGACATCGATGTGCGTGCTGTGTGAGTCCGTTCGCAGATAGTTCGTTTTGCTTATGAAATCGGATGATGGCGCCGAAGCAGGGTGCGCTGAATGTTCCGGTTTGCCTCATTCAGTGCGAACGACCGGGATTCCGGCTGGGGCAGCATTTTCGATTGACGTGCCGCCGCATGCGCCATCGGGCTCCGTTCGGCCGCTGAGAGGCTCGTCGTCGCCGCCGAGTGAGCGCATATGGCTCGTGAGCGAACGGGGTGTGCGGTGCACAACTATTTTTTGCGAGCAGCGCGAGGCTCCATTTCAGTGTCGTAATGTGTTCGTACCATTGAAGAAATCGTATGTACCGCGATCGGTTCACGGATTATCCACGCGTCTCGAAAACGGCCGTTTTTGACGTTCTGCTTGACGCGGGAGGCGGTGTCGCACTTCGGGTTCGAGATTACCGTCTGTTACGGATCTCAGCGTCGATGTAAATTGTTCTGATGAAACAAGGTGGTCGATGAATACGTTTTCTTGAATCGTGCATAGGAAATTCAGAGAGTGCTCGCAAACGTTAAACCACGACTCGTCGGAAAATTTTTCGAATCACTCTTGCACGAGGTAGTCCACCAGGAAATGTCCAATACGGCAGGCTGCGTTGCCTGTATTGCCCGGAACGCCCGCCAGGACTGACTGGGCGCTTGATGCTGCCAGCGCTGCCATTCCCGGCGGCATTTGAATGAAATCCGTTGGCAAGAAATGGAACGAGTGTTCCCCTTCTGGAGAAGGGCGGTACATATTCTGAACGATCTGAATCTGATACTCAATGTTGCAAAAATATTACGTCAATGATCTAGATCAAGTTCGGTCGACTCTGTATTGGCGTGATACACCGTTCTCTTGATTCTCAACAAATAATTAGTACCACATCGCCGCCTTGATGGATTCCGTCAACAATGAGGCGAGATCGGACACTGACGGAACGGCCGTCGATTTAGCCGCATATGATGCGCTGCAGAAAATGCAAAAAATTGTTAAGGGCCGAGATGATGCAAACAGTGCCGAATGTAACGACAACGGGGTTGAGAGTGAGCGGGGATCGAGGAAGAAGCATCGGTCGTCGGCGGGACAGCGTAATCATCCTGTTGCTCGACGGGTTTTCAATCATGCAAATGGGCCGGCTGGCCGCAGTATTCGAACTTGCGAATCAGCTTGAGAGCGTTGATGCCGCGTTTGCCGATCGTTACGAATTACGGCTCTACTCGAGTCATGGTGGCGCTGTTCGTTCGTCGTCGGGCGTCCAGATCTGGACGGACGTGCCTCGCCCGCTCGATGCGAGCAGCGTGCAGGCGATGTTCGTGCTCGGCGGACAGGGGCGGGCGAGCGGTCTTGATGATTCCTTTATCGCCTGGTTGCACCATGCTCATCAGCGCGCGCGCGTGGTGAAGGGCGATGGCGGCGGCGTCGAAATGCTGACCGGGCTTCGCCTGAACCAGAAAAGTCCGGACACCGTGCCGAATGCGATGCAAGCGACGCTGGCCGATTGCGGCGCGGGCGACCCGGCGCCGTCCGGCGACGACGAAGAAGGCATGTTTGCCGCGGCGTTGTCGATTGTCGTGCGCGACGCGGGCTACGAAATCGCGCAGGAGATCGTCGCATGCATGATGCCCGGCGCGAACAGAAAATTTGCGAGCGTTCTGTTTGGCGTGCAGGAGGCGCGAGCCAGCGAATTGATTCGCGCGGCCGCGCATCAACTCAGGAGCAATAGCGCGAATCGCATCTCGATCGCCAATGCAGCGCAGGCAGCCGCGATGAGCGAGCGGAATTTCCTGCGACGCTTCAAGAACGAAATTGGCGTGACGCCAACCGAGTTCGTGCTGCGCGTACGGCTCGAGAAAGCGTGCTCCATGCTGATCGAGACGGATTTGCCCGCCGACAAGGTCGCGCGGCGCGTCGGCCTTGGCAGCGGGGACCGGCTGGCCAAGCTGTTCCGTCAACATCTTTCGATGTCGCCGACGGAGTATCGTGCGGTCGCTCGTGAGCGAATGTTCACGTCGACGGATGGCTCGGATTGGCGGAACGGTACGTCGTCTCGATGAAAATTGCTCCGCCGTGACGCCCGCTGGCGTTGGGCGGCCGATCCGGGCCTGGGCGCGGTGCATGCTTGATTTCAGGCGAGCGTGTCGAAGTAGGCCCGGGTGTTCGGATGAATCGTTTCATCGGCGACGATTTCGTCGGCGGTCGCCCAGCGGTATGCGGTGTGCTGCGCATTCGGCAGAGACACAAGGTCGAACTTGCCACGGAGCTTGTAGCCCATCACGACATAATGTGTCGAGATGCCGGGTTCACCGCCAAAGTTGTCTTCGTAGAGGTGATCGTAGATGCCGATCAGTTCGGCATCGCCGCGGTCCAGGCCGCTGCATCCGAGTTCGTCTTGCGCGATGCGATTGAACGCATCATCGAGACGTTCGTTCTTCCGGATCCGACCTCCAGGCACGAACCAGAAACCCTGCGCGGGGCGATTGACGCGGTGACCGAGCAGGTAGGCGTCATTGCCGTTCGAGATGATCAGGTCGATCGCAACGAGCGGGGTTGCGTCGACGACGCGCAAGAAAGTGTCCAGCGGAAGCATGACTGATCGGCTCCAGGAAATCTGTCGAAGTGCACGGGCATCGTTCCGCGCTCGAATGCAATTCGGTTACCGGCGTGACGTGCCGGCGTTGCCGATGCTCGAGCGACGGATGTTCGCCTGCATGCATCTCATCATGGCCGGCCGAGGTTGCGCGCGTCGGCCAAAACACCGAAGCAATCCGCCAATCGCACCAAGCGGATCGGGCATGACGGCGCAATGCCTGTCGAGAATTGCGTGCGCGCGCATCGATACATTTTCATTCGGCCATGATCGTGGTCGTAGCCGCCATCTCATTTCGAAACGGTCGATTCGACGTTAGTCTTTCGTCTGGCCTTTCGAGGAGATGCGTTCACCCCGGAACTCTCCTCGGAATTTTTCCTGCGCGCCATCCGGCGCGCAGGCCTTTTTATTCCTCACGGGTCGAGCTGAACGTGCTGCGATTGTCAGTCGCCGTCGTTCGAATCGTGGAACCGCAAGACGAGACGTGTCGTCCGGCGTCGCGAATAGCGAAGCAGTACGAACAGTATCTCGAGCCGAACGTTCATCGATCGGGAAGCTATGCCGAGTGCGGTGGATCACCGCGTGTCTCGCATCATCGCCTGAGCACAATCTGAAACCGGCCTGATGTCGCCGCGCACGTCGCTTCCGTGACGCGCGCGGCGACGCGCATTGCCGGTCGAAAACGTGCGCTAACCGATTGGCGGAATCGTCGGAACAATTGTCATGTCAGACATGCTGCATTGCAATGTACGCTAGCGGCATCGTACCGCGCGTGGTTGGATGCGCGAGACCATTGCCGACAACGGAGCATGGCCGATATGAACGTCGTTCTTCTGATCTTCTCGAGGTTCTGCTTCGTGTGGATTCTCTTCTACCTCGTCTTTAGCGCCGCGTCGGGTCTTTGGGCCGGCGCACGACATGGTCAGGGGCTGCTGTTGCTCGAATTTCAGTCGCGTCGAGCCCGCGGCTCGCGTGAAGTGGCGCGAGCGCGAATCCTGAAGAGAATGGCGCTGTCCGTGATGTTTGCGCTTCCCGCAGGCATTGCGTCGCTCATTGCGAGCGCGTTGATGTCATAGACGATCACATTCGCAGATATATGCCCGGGCTTGATGCATGTGCCGGGCGGATAGCCGGACCTCTTGCGAAATACGCCGGAAACGAAGGCAGCCGGCCGCTGCATCGCAGCGTCAGCATGCTTCGCCGAATACCGGAATGGCGGATCCAGGCTAGTCGGCTTCGCACGATGCTCGTGGCCGAATACGTCGAATCGACGCTGGCCGAACATGATCGGCGCTGATCGCATTGTGCCGCCGTGTCGCCGGACTTTACGGCGGCGAATCGGTTCTTCCAGGATGATGCTGCCCATGTGCGAGCGTGCCGCATCACATCCAGCGGCGCCGCGATTCATGTAAGCACGTGCCGCGCGCCTTGCCGGACGGGCGGCGACCAGCGGTGCATGCGATGCCGCTGCAATCGTCCTGTCATCTCCGTCGCATGTCACCCGCTCGCAGCGTGATCGTTGCCGCTCCGCCACCATCGTCGTCCTTAATTTCGCTGTGGCGAGCTAGTCAGAAACCGCCAGGATTTGGCCGATCAGGGAAATCCCGCAGACTAATCCGACGACTGTTTGTTCGATTCGGCCAGTGTTTAAACGCCACTCGGCGCCCTCGGTATGATGCGTTGCAACGGAGCAAAAAACATCGACCAAAGACGGCAAAAGTTGATTGGACTGAATGTCCGAGAGCACGCTATGACGCACATGGTTGTCGATCATTCGAGTGATGGGGCGGCAGCGGATGATGGGGGGAAGCGGTCACGCAGGAATCGGAACATCGGCGTTGTCATCTTCGATGGATTCTCGTTGTTTGCAGCTGGCGCGGTGTTCGAGGTATTCGAAGTAGCCAACGAAATCTATGCGCCGCGAGCAACCGGACGTCCGCTCTACGACATTCGGTTCTATTCGTCGAAGGGTGGAAACATCGTCTGGTCGTCGGCCATCAGCGTGCGGACATCGGCATGCGATGCCGGATCGGCGAATGCGTTCGATGCGTTGTTCGTTGCAGGCGGAGAAGGTGCGCGGCGCGCCGCGCGCGACGCCCGAATGATTGACTGGTTGCGGATCGTGCTGCCGAAGACGGGCATGGTCGAACCGATCGGCGAAGGCAGGATGTTGATCGATGCCGCGCGAACGGGTTCGCTCGCGACCGATGTGGTGAACGTGATGCGCGACGGCTACGAGCCGGCGAGAGCAGCGTTGGCGCTGGTCGAGCGCGATCTGGGCGGCGATGCCGTGCGCGGGATTGCGGCGCGGCTTGCACTGAGTGACGCACTCGCCCCGGTCGAGCAGGATGACGACGCAAGTAATGGCGTACCCGCCGACCGGGTTCGGGCGGCGCAGATTTGGTTGCGAAAGAACTGTGAACGAGCGATATCCGTCAGTGACGCAGTGCGCGTCGCTGCCATGAGTGAACGGAACTTCCTGCGCCATTTCAAGCAGGAAATCGGGATGACGCCGTCGGAATTCCTGCTGCAGGTTCGCCTGGAGCGCACGGTGCAGCTCTTGATGGAAACCGATTTGCCGATCGGTACGATCGCACGGCGATGCGGGTGGGGAAATGGTGATCGTCTGGCCAAGATTTTCCGGCGACACCTGGACGTGACGCCTTCGGAATACCGGTCCCGCGCACGTTCGAGCGAGACGGAACAGGAATTGTAGAAAAAAGCTGGATCGGCCTCGAGAAAGACAAAGCACATTCTCGCGGTTTAGCAGATCAAATTCATTGCCTGAGAGAATAGGAGTGCAGATCATGTCGGCGTCCATCGATACAGCACGAAGCGAGGCAGGACACATCGGATCGGATCATGGAGATTCGCTCGACGTGAAGGTCCGCGTCGCACCGGTTGTTCTCGCAGGCGGATCGGGATCGCGCTTGTGGCCCATGTCGCGAGAGCAGTATCCGAAGCAGTTGATCGGCGTACTGGGCGCGGACTCCTTGCTGCAGGCAACCGTCCAGCGCATGACGGGTTTTTCGATCGGGGAAGGCGACGTATCGGCGCCCATCGTCGTTTGCGGCGAGGAGCATCGATTCGTTACAGCCGAGCAGCTTCGGGCCAGCGGACTCGATGCCCGCATCATCGTCGAGCCGACCCGACGGGATACGGCCCCTGCGCTGACCCTTGCAGCTGCCGCTGCCTGTGCGGACGGGCAAGACGCGATCGTCGTTGCAATGCCGGCTGATCACGCTATTGCCGATACGGCTGCGTTTCATCGCGCGATCGAACTGGCGGTGGACCATGCGCGGCGCGGCGCGATCGCGACGCTAGGCGTGCCGCCGACCCGGCCCGATTCGGGTTTCGGTTACATCAAGATTGGCGAAGCGCTGGGCGCGGGCGCACACCGGATCGAGCGATTCGTCGAGAAACCGGCTGCCGAACTCGCCGCACAGTACGTCGAGGCGGGTTCGTACTGGTGGAACAGCGGCATTTTCGTCGTGCGCGCGAGCGTCTGGCTCGATACGTTGCGCGCGCTTCAGCCCGACATGCACGCGGCCTGCATGACGGCACATGTGCAAGGCACCAACGACGGTCCGTTCTTCCGCCCGCATGATGACGCCTTTCGTCAGTCGCCGTCGGATTCGATCGATTACGCGGTGATGGAACGTCTTGCGTCCGAGGCGAGCACGGTGGACGGCGTGGTCGTGCCGCTCGATGCGGGCTGGTCCGATCTTGGCTCGTGGGATGCTGTCTGGGAAGCGCTCGACAAGGATCCGGACGGCAACGTCGGGCGCGGCAAGGTCGTGTTCGAAGGGGCGACGTCGAGCTTCGTGCATTCGGAAGGGCGACTCGTCGCATGCGTGGGCATGACCAATGCCATCGTCGTCGAGACCGCCGACGCGGTGCTCGTGGCCGACCGCTCGCGCGTGCAGGACGTGAAGGGCCTGGTGAGCCGGATCCGCGCGCAGCAGGCGCCGGAAGCCGACGCGCACCGCAAGGTGCGGCGCCCGTGGGGTTATTACGACTCGATCGATCACGGCGCTCGATTCCAGGTCAAGCGAATCGTCGTGCATCCGGGCGGGCGATTGTCGCTCCAGCTGCACCACCACCGTGCCGAACACTGGATCGTCGTGAGCGGGACCGCGCTCGTTACCCGCGGAGACGAGCAATTCATGCTCGGCGAAAACGAGTCCACATACATTCCGCTTGGCGTCACGCATCGGCTCGAGAACCCGGGAAAGTTGCCGCTCGAGCTCATCGAAGTGCAATCGGGATCGTATCTCGGAGAGGACGACATCGTGCGCTTCGATGATACGTACGGACGAGCGTAATGCTCCGATTCGACTGTGATCGCTGGCGTCAGACGGGAGATTGAAATGTTCGGTCTACAAGGAATGATGGCTCGGCTCGTGGATATCGCATTGATCGTCGCCGGCTCGCTGCTTGCGTCGCAATTTCGATACGAGGCGGTTTCAGTGGGGCACGTCGACAGCGCACTCGTCACATTCGCGATTGCGTTCTCGCTGGTGCTGTTTCCGGTGTTCGGTGTGTACGAATCGTGGCGTGGCCGGTCGATGTTGAGGCTGAGCGGGAAGATCTCGCTCGCGTGGCTCGTCGTTCAGGCATGCGGCATTGTGTTGATGTTCTCGCTTCATCGCTCGGATGTGATTTCCCGGCTGTGGTTCGTGTACTGGACCGCGATGACGGGCGGTGCGCTGATCGCATCGCGAATCGGCACGCACCTTTTTCTGCGCAGTGTTCGGCATGCAGGCATCAACCTGCGCAGTGTCGCGGTGGTCGGGCATGCACAGCACTGCCAGCAGGTCGTTCGGAACATCGAGGAGTCGCCGGCCAGCGGCTTTCGTCCGGCGGCCATATTCGACCTGCGCCCGATCATCGCAAATGCTTCGAATCGTGTGCCGGTATTCACGGAGCTCGATGAGTTCGCGCAGTTTGTCCGTGAAAACGGTGTCCGGGAAATCTGGCTTGCGCTGCCTTTGTCCGAGGAAGCGACCGTGCTGCGGTTCGTCAATGCGTTCGGCGACGATCTCGTGAATATCCGCTTCATTCCCGATGTGCGTAGCGTCGCGCTGTTCGACGGCGCGATGATCGACCTCATCGGCGCGCCGGCGATCAATCTCGTGGCGTCGCCTATGCCGCGCCATGCGATGTGGCAGAAGGAGGTGTTCGATCGCCTGTTCGCGGCAGTCGCGCTGGTGGCGCTGTTGCCGCTGATGGTGGTGATCGCCGTCGCGGTGAAGTTGTCGTCGCACGGGCCGGTGTTCTTCAAGCAATACCGCAAGGGTGCCGACGGGCGAAAATTCCAGATCCTCAAGTTCCGCACGATGCGCGTACACGCCGAACAGGCAGGCGTGGTTACGCAGGCGACGAAGAGCGACTCGCGTATCACACGGGTCGGACGTTTTCTCAGGCGGACCAGTCTTGACGAGCTGCCGCAGTTCCTTAACGTGCTGCGCGGTGAGATGTCGGTGGTGGGGCCGCGGCCGCATGCGATCGAGCACGATCGGATTTATCAGAAAGTTGTCGATGGGTACATCCATCGTTATCGGATCAAGCCGGGGATTACCGGATGGGCCCAGGTGAACGGGTATCGCGGGGAAACCGATCGGCTCGAGAAGATGCAGAAGCGCGTCGAGTACGACCTCTATTACCTGCGGAACTGGTCGTTTGCGCTGGATATGCGGATCGTGTTGGCGACGGTGGCGAAGGGGTTGGTGAATTCCAATGCCTATTGAGCTGATATCGTGGAGCTCGCACGTCAAGATGGTTTCGAAATTTTCAACGCGCGTTGCTCAACGACGTGCGCCTAGGGCAAACGGATGAAACTTGCGGAAATTGCTTTGATGATGACGATGGTACGCAGTGAGCGTGAACGGTACTGGTATCCGATTGATCGCATGCGGGTGACGCTACTGGTTGCATCATGCGTGACGCTGTCGGCTTGCACGTTTGCGCCCGGAATGCGCATGCAAGCGCCTGCATCGATTCCCGTTAGTGTTGCCGACAGTCAGCATCCGGCCGCGCGAGCGGATGTACCAATCACTGAAATTACGGTCGATTTGATCAAACAGACCAAGGAGCAGCATCAGGCGGCGGGTACACCCGAATATGCTGCTCTTTTTTCGAAACCAGCGCCGTACGTCATCGGTCCGGGTGATGTCCTGCAAATCACGGTTTGGGATCACCCGGAATTAGTCGAATCGCAAGGACCTCAACTTTCCACACCGAACTCGCGGCCGTTCGATCCTGCACCGGGTCATCTGGTGGATCAGAACGGCGACCTTCAGTTTCCGTACATCGGCAAAGTGCACGTCGCCTCCCTTCAACCCGATGAGGTTCAGAAGAAGCTGACGGCCGCACTCTCAAGCATGTTTCGCAATCCGCAGGTCACTGTACGAGTTGCGTCATTCCGGTCGAAGCAGATCTACGTGGATGGCGAGGTGCATACGCCTGGGGCGGTTCCCGTCAACGATGTTCCGATGACATTGTACGAAGCCGTTACTCGGGCCGGCGGCTTCAGCGCCACCGCAGATCAGAGCCGAATGGTGCTCGTTCGCGGCGTGAAATCCTACCCGATTAACCTCACGGCAATGCTTGCCCACGGGGAGAATCCGGCGCACATCGTGCTGCGCAACGGAGATTTGCTACGCGTGCTGCCGCGCGATCAAAACGGCGTGTACGTAATGGGGGAAGTCAACAAGCCAATGACAGCCTTGCCTATGCGGGACGGCTCTCTTTCGCTGAGCGATGCGATTTCTCAGGCGGGCAGCATCAATGTCAACACAGCTGACGCCGCGCAAATGTATGTGATTCGTGGGGCATTGAATGCCGCACCGCACGTCTTTCATCTAGACGCACGTTCGCCGGTTGCGATGGTTCTGGCCAATCAGTTTCAGCTTCAGCCGAATGACGTCGTCTATGTCGACGGTAACGGTCTGGTTCGCCTGAACCGAGTGCTCAGCTTGCTGTTGCCGGCGGTGAACGCAGGATTGACGGCTGCGGTAGTGACGAAGTAATCGACGCGGAGCCGATTGGATGCCGTGGGCGTCCATGCCATCTCGTCGAACGAGCGGTTCCGAAATTCAGCATGAGATTCGCAACCCCCCGGCGGCGAATATTGGATGTGGAGCGAAAGCATGACACGTAAAGTTGCGCTAATCACAGGTGTGACGGGACAGGATGGATCGTATCTGGCGGAGTTTCTGCTAGAAAAGGGTTACGAGGTGCACGGTATCAAACGCCGCGCGTCGCTGTTCAATACCGACCGTATCGACCATCTTTACCAGGATCCACACGTATCGGATCGTCGATTCATGCTGCATCACGGCGATCTGACGGATTCGACGAGTATCGTACGCATCGTCCAGCGCGTGCAGCCCGATGAAATCTATAACCTTGCCGCGCAAAGCCATGTCGCTGTGTCGTTCGAGGAACCCGAGTATACGGCGAATGCGGACGGTATCGGAGCACTGCGCGTGCTCGAGGCGATTCGCATCCTGTCCCTTGAGGAAAAGACGCGCTTCTATCAGGCTTCGACATCGGAGCTTTACGGGCTCGTCCAGGAGATTCCACAGCGGGAGACAACACCGTTCTATCCACGCAGCCCGTATGCAGTTGCCAAGCTTTATGCGTACTGGATCACCGTGAATTACCGGGAAGCCTATGGCATTTATGCGTGCAACGGCATTCTTTTCAATCACGAGTCCCCGGTGCGCGGCGAAACCTTCGTGACACGCAAGATCACGCGCGCGCTGTCGAGAATCGCGGCAGGTCTGCAGGATTGCCTGTATCTCGGCAATCTCTCAGCACTGCGCGATTGGGGGCATGCGCGGGACTACGTCGAGATGCAATGGCTGATGCTCCAGCAGGACCAGGCGGAAGACTTCGTCATTGCGACGGGTGTCCAACACAGTGTTCGGAAGTTCGTCGAATGTGCAGCGCTCGAATTGGGAATTGTCCTTCGCTTCGAAGGATCGGGTGTCAGTGAGATAGCTATCGTGGAAGCGGTCGAGAATAGCGAGCTCAAGGTCAAACAGGGTGACGTGATCGTGCGCGTCGACCCGCGCTACTTCCGTCCGACGGAAGTCGAAACGTTGCTCGGTGATGCAACGAACGCACGAGAAAAGCTTGGTTGGACGCCAAAAATATCGTTCGAAGACCTGGTCAAGGAAATGGTTCGTGCCGACTACCAGGCGGCAAAGCGCGACGCATTGATCAAATTGGCCGGTTTCACGGCATTCGCATACAACGAGTAGCAAAAATGGGCGAACACACCAAAGTATTCGTCGCCGGCCACAATGGGATGGTCGGGCGTGCGATCGTTCGCCGGCTGTCGGCGATGAAGTTCTGTACGATCATCACGCGCACGCGAGCGGAACTCGATCTCGCCGATGGCGAAGCGGTCGAGTCCTTCTTCCAGAGCGAGGCGATCGATCACGTATATTTGGCCGCGGCCAAGGTCGGCGGAATCCAGGCCAACTCGGCGTATCCGGCTGATTTCATCTACGACAATCTCATGATCGAGGCGAACGTCATTCACCATGCGTATCGTGCCGCTGTCGACAGGCTCATGTTCTTCGGCTCGTCATGTATTTATCCGAAATTCTCCGAGCAGCCGATCCCGGAACAGGCTCTCCTTTCCGGGTATCTCGAGCCGACTAACGAACCCTACGCCGTCGCCAAGATAGCCGGGCTGAAATTGTGCGAGAGCTACAACCGGCAGCATGACACCGACTTTCGCAGCGTCATGCCGACCAATCTGTACGGTCCTGGCGACAACTACCACGCGGAAAACAGTCATGTCGTGCCAGCGCTCATCCGCAGGATGCATGAAGCCAAGATCGGCGGCAGCAAAATGGTTACGGTCTGGGGAAGTGGGAATCCGAAGCGCGAGTTGCTCTACGTAGACGATCTAGCAGATGCCGCGGTGGCAATCATGCAAATTCCGGCCGATCAGTGGAAGCGGGACAGGCGTCCACCGGTGGCGCATATCAACGTAGGCACAGGCGTAGACCTATCGATTGCCGAGCTCGCACGAACCATCGCAAAGGTGGTGGGATTCGATGGTGAGATCGTCTTCGACACGTCGAAGCCGGATGGCACGCCGCGGAAATTGCTCGATGTCGGTCAGCTGCATTCGCTCGGGATATGCGCAACGACCGACCTTGAGGAGGGGCTATCGATTGCCTATGCAGATTATCAGGCGAGATACGCCGATACAGCGACGTCGTAGAACACGACGTGCAGCCGGCGGACCAGGATGGCGGATGTTGCACGTGATAGCAACAGCGTCCGGTTGCTTCGGAGCGTTTCGATAGTACGTTTCAGCAATAGGCATCCGGCGTTAGGTGCGGTAATACCGGGAAAATTCGATGATTCGGTCCATATTGGTTGTCTGTATTGGAAACATATGTCGCAGTCCGATGGCCGAGGTCATGCTGGCGAGCGAGCTACCGGATTGTGTCGTGCAATCCGCAGGAGTCGGTGCGCTGGTAGGGGAGCAGGCAGACCCGATCGCTAGGGAATTGATGCGGGAAAAAGGATTCGACATCGAACGTCATCGTGCCAGGCAATTGCTGCGCTCGCAATGCATGCAAGCCGATCTCGTGCTCGTGATGGACATGGAGCAGAAACGTTATGTCGAAAGATTGAACCCGCTGTCGCGGGGAAGAGTGTTTCGCTTGGGCGAATTCGGGAATACCGATATCCGCGACCCGTTCGGGCGCGGTCGGGAGTCGTTCGCGATGGCACTTGGTTCGATCGAAAAAGGCGTGGGCGAGTGGTCGGAAAGGATAGCGACTTCCGGCAGGCGCATCACGGAACCGGATGCAGTGCAGACGCGCTTACTTGACTAGAAACCCGGGAAAACCGTTGAAGGGAATGAAGGTCCCGATTCGGACAACTTTCAGCAACTCACCTATTTGAACCACGCACATGCAAGAAGCAGATGAATTCCTGTCCAGGCAACGCAGTTCCCCGACTGACGAAAGCACGAGTCTCGGCGAGCACTTGGCCGCGCTGCTGGAATACAGGAACGTAATTCTCGCGTTCGCGTTCGGTGCAGCGTTGCTTGGCGCCGTGTACGCGTTGATCACGAAGCCGACCTACGAGTCGAACATTCTGGTGCAGGTCGAAGAGAACGGTAATTCGATAGGATCCGCCCTGGGCGATCTGGCGAGCATGTTCGAACTCAAGACGGCCGCTACGACCGAGATCGAGATCCTGAGGTCGCGGATGATTCTCGGTCCTACCGTCGATGCAGTACATCTGGACATCGACGCAAAGCCAACCTATTTCCCGCTGGTGGGCCGTTTCCTCGCATCACGGGTGCCGGTGCCCGTCGATGGACCGGCACGCTTGAATCTGGATTCCTTTGCATGGGGGGGCGAGGCGATTGAAGTCTCGAAGATGGAGGTACCGTCTCAGTACAACGGTGGCATCTGGACGTTGACCTTGCTGCCAAACGGAAAATACAGTCTCCGTTCGCCCGAGGATGAAGCGGTGATCGGCAATTGCGAAGTCGGCAAGGAGTGCCGTGCGTCGGTCAAGGGCGGCGTAGTCGTGATGACCGTCGATCGCCTGGTCGGCCGATCAGGGGCGCGATTTCAGCTCGTTCATTCGAAGCGTCTCGATGTCATCACCCGGCTTCAGAAGTCACTCAGTATCTCGGAGCAAGGGAAAGATTCAGGCATCATCAGCACGGTCTGGCGCAGCGACGATCCGCACAGGACCCAAGCAGTGCTGAATGAGATCGCCAGACTGTATGTCAAGCAGAACGTCGATAGGAAATCGGCCGAGGCCGACAATATGATTCGGTTCCTGGATCGTCAGTTGCCGGGGCTGAAGGACAACCTGACAAAGGCCGAAACGAAGTACAACAATTACCGGACAAAAAATACCATTGTTGATCTGCCCGTCGAGGCACAGACCTTGCTGAATCAGATCGTGCAGGCGGAGGTTCAGAAGAGCCAGCTCGTACTGCAACGAGATCAGTTGCTTCAACGCTTCACGCCGCAGCATCCGAATGTTGATGCTGTCAATCGGCAACTCGATACAGTCAATGCTCAGATCGCCGGCTTCAATCAGCGATTGAAGGCGATTCCGGCAAACGAACAGGACGCCGTTGGCCTCGCTCGAGATGCAATGGTCGCCCAGGAAATCTATACGACCCTGCTCAACAACGTCGAACAATTGCGGGTACTGAAGGCGGGGAAGACCGGGAACGTCCGTTTGCTCGATGGCGCGGAGCTCATCACGGTGCCGGTTTGGCCGCGTCCCGGGCTGATCATCCTCGTGGCGACGACGCTCGGTGTATTCCTCGGGTTGGTCATCTCTTTTGCGTTCAAGGCGCTGCGTAGCGGCATCGAGGATCCGGCCGAAGTTGAAGACAAGTTCGGGCTTCCCGTCTATGCGACTATTCCGCATAGCGAGCAACAATCGACGTTCGGGCGAATCGAACGATCCGGCGGAAGCGATACGCCATTGTTGACCATGGCCGCGCCGAACGACCTCGCTGTCGAGGCCATCCGCAGTTTGCGTACAGCACTGCAGTTCGCGCAATTCGACGCGCGAAACAACATCTTGATGCTAACCGGTCCCGCGCCGGGTGTAGGTAAGTCGTTCATTGCCATCAACCTTGCCGCGCTGATGGCGAGTACGGGAAAGAAAGTCCTGCTGATCGACGGCGATCTCCGCCGAGGTTATTTGCATCGCTATGTCGGCGCGGCGCGTGGGCGCGGATTGACGGAGTTGATCAGATCGGACGGCGATGCTGGGGAATTCATTCAACGAGACACGCTCGTGAAGGGGCTCGACTTCATGCCGACCGGCGAGTTGCCGCCGAACGCGGCCGAACTGCTGCTGCATCCCAACTTCGATAAGGTGTTAAATCAGCTGGCGTCTCGATACGATAACGTGATTATCGATACCCCGCCCGTTCTCGCCGTCACGGATCCCGCTATCGTGGGGCGCTACGCAGGTGTGACATTGTTAGTGTTGCGCTTCGGCGCGAACCCGCCTCGAGAAGTGGAAATGGCGATCAAGCAACTGCGCCAGGGAGGCGGGACGCTGAAGGGCGTGATCTTCAACGATCTGCCGCTGAACACCGGGGGTTACGCATACGGAAAATACAAGTATGCGTACCAGTACGAATACGCGGCACGGAAATGACATCAAGGCGGGGTATGAACCACACGCCATATCCCGTTATCTGCTCAAACCTACCATGTCGGCAAAACGTATCATCAAGGCATTTTTCGCTCACGGTCTCGGACAGGCCGTGAGTGTTTTCGCACAGATCGTATCGGTTCCGCTGTTTCTGTCGGTGTGGGGCGCTGCGAAATATGGAGAATGGATTCTAATCTCGACAATTCCCACGTACCTCGCGTTGAGTGATCTGGGCTTGTCGACTGTTGCGGCGAACGAGATGGATCAACGGGCCGCAGTCGGAGATCACGACCGACTTCAGATAATTTACCGGACACTCTCAGCGACAGTCGCAATGTTCGTTCTTACGGTACTGATCGTGTCGGGTGCGGCGTGGTGGGTCTTGGGTACTGGCGCACACGTGTTTCGGTACATGTCGGCGGATGAGGTCAGATTTGTCGCATTGATCCTGATTGGGGACGTATGTCTGAGCGTAATGTATGGACCTCAGACAGCCGCATTGCGAAGTGCCAATTGCTATGCGCTGTCAGTTGGCATACTGAACGCGACGCGCTTTGTTGCGCTGACGTTCGGACTGATTGCGCTGATGGTATTTAAGACACCAATAGCAGTCGCAACCGCGATGCTGGTCGCGCGCATTGCCGGCTTCGCAGCGCAGCAGATCGTGAAGAAGCGCTATTGCCCATGGGCCACGCTGTTTCCATTGACGATCGACTGGATGTGGCTCAGGAGATCACTGGTTCCGTCACTGGCATTCCTTGGATTCCCACTCAGCAACGGGTTGAATTTTCAGGGGATTCTGTGGGTGATCGGAACTGCACTCGGTCCCGCTCAGGTGGCGGCATTTTCAACGATGCGTACGTTGACTCGCGTAGCAGTGCAAATGATGAATCTGTTGTCCAACTCGGTCTGGTCGGAGGTGTCGAA
Organism: Burkholderia sp. Bp9031; assembly: GCF_003857965.1. Lineage (NCBI taxonomy): Bacteria > Pseudomonadati > Pseudomonadota > Betaproteobacteria > Burkholderiales > Burkholderiaceae > Burkholderia > Burkholderia sp. Bp9031. The sequence goes on along the minus strand of NZ_QTPW01000036.1, from coordinate 26,775 downwards.
ACTTTCCGCCGTCGGAAGAAAAGGCGACGTTGCGCGTATCAAGCGCAGACTGACGATCGTCACGATAGCCGTTGCGGGCACGATCGGTATCGGAATGAGTGAGTACGGTGAACGATTCTATTCGGCATGGACCGGGAAGCATGTCGTTTTTGATTCGGCATTATTCGACATTCTGTTGCTGTCGATGGTCGCAAATTCTATGTGGCAGTCGGCTTCCATATTCGTCATTGCGATCAACCGCCATATCCGCTTTGCAGTCGCTTACCTGGTCGCCGCGAGTGTTGCGATAGTTATTGGATTATTCGCCGTTCACCACGGTGGGATCGTATCCGTTGCGATCTGTCTGCTGGGACTGGACGTATTCCTGGTTCTCTTTGGCGAGTACGAGGTATTTCAAAAGTATCGCGAGAAGGATTATGAAGGTTCTGTTCTTGATCGGTAGCGTAGGCGATTATCATACCGCACGCTTGAGCGATGCGGGACGCCGTCTTGCCCAGGAGAGCGTCGAATTTCGCGTTCTGGTGATGGATCGCAAGTCGACGGACTACCTGCATCGCGAGGTGCAGCGCTCCGGGCGCGAGGCATCGGAAGACGGCTGGCGGTATGTGATGGAGGAACGCTCGCGACGCACGCAGCCAATGTTTTTGGCGTACCTGTTCAAGGAAATTGTTCGGGAGAAGCCAGACATGATCGTGACTATCGGGTACAACTTTCCGTATTCGCTTGTCGGGCTGATCTATCGATGGTTGACGCGTCGCACGAGAATTGTGTTTTGTGCCGACAGCAAGTTCGACGACGGCGTGCGCCAGCCAAGCCGCGAGCTGTTCAAGGCGCGGCTGGCATGCCTTTATGACGGTGCAATCGTGGCAGGACACCGGCAGAGACACTATTTCCAGTTCCTTGGGATACCGGAGGAGCACATCCACGTCGGATATGACGTGGTCGATAACGACCGATTCATGACAGCCGCTGCGGCGGCCCGTACTCAAGCCCACGAGCTTCGCAGACAGATGGGATTACCGGAAAAGTACATCGTTTGCGTGTCGCGGTTGGTCGCCCGCAAGCGTGTGGACAAGGTCATCGACGCGTATGCACGTTCGCAGGCAAGGGCAATCGGTGTTTCGCTGCTCATCATCGGCGCGGGGGATCTGGATCAGTCGTTGCGAGCGCGTTGCGAGCGCCTCGGCATCGCAGACGACGTCGTATTCAAGGGGTTGGTACCCAATCGGGACATGCCGGTTTTTCTGTCTCTTGCCAATTTCATGATGCTTTTGAGTGACTACGACCAATGGGGCCTCTGTCTGAACGAGGCCCTCGCGTGCGGGACGCCAGTATTGTGTAGCGATCGCTGTGGGGCAGCGCATGAGTTGGTCCGACACGGCGAAAACGGATTCGTTACTGATGGAACGGATGCAGACATCGACCGTGGCGTCGCGACGCTGCTCGACGACGAAAAGCTGTCTGCGATCAGGCGCAACTTTCCGTGGAATCTGCGGGACTGGGATTTGCAGCGGTTTTCCGAAAATGTGTTGAACTTCGCGAACAGGTTCTCGAAATGCAAGTGAATCATGTCGTTGTGGCCAATGTCTTTGGTGCGGTCAACAAAGGTGATGCGGCACTCATCGAAGTATGTATCGACGAGATCCGCGAAGCCTATCCAAACGCTTCTCTCAGTGGCATTGCATATCAGCCCTCGACGCAACGTGCCCATCTGCCACGTGTGACGTGGCACGAGCGGCTCGGAAACTGCGTGTCGAAGAATGTGTGGCGTCGTCGTCTGTGCAATGTCGTGCGCCAGTGCATTACGATCGGATATGTATCGTTGCGACGCCCGCGACTCCTCGGCCGTCTGATTCCGGTCGAGCAACGGCGCGCAATCGATGCGCTCGGGAAAGCCGACGTCGTCGTCAGTTGTCCGGGCGGGTATCTCGAGGATTCCAATCCGTCTTACTATGCCAACCTGATACAGATCTGGGTCGCTTCGAGATTCGGCGCCACTGTGGTTCTGGCACCGCAGAGCGTCGGTCCGATCCGCTCCAGGCGCGGCCGATGGTTTGCCGCGAAGGTGCTCGCGAAGGCGGCTCTTATCTGCGTGCGGGAAAGCGAGTCGTACCATTTTGTCGTCGAGACGCTGGCGTTGCCGGCAGCGCGCGTGGCCCGGACGGGCGACCTTGCCTTCTGGCATGCGTCGGCGCCGGCAGCGACGGCATCGATGAAGATCGAGCTTGGATTCGAACCGAACGAGCCTTATATCGCGGTCTCGGTGATCGAATGGGCGTTTCCGCTAGCCCCCAACCAAGCGGAGGCCAAGGAAAGGTACGTGCGCAAAATATGCACGCTTCTGAATGTCCTGCACGACGCGCTGGGCGTGCGCATTGTGATCGTCAACCAGGTTGCGGCGGATCTGCCGGTAGGTCGTGAGATTGCGGCACAGTGTCCGGGGTTTGTCATCTTGGATCAGAAGGATCGACCGGTTTCGGACGTCAGGAGCATCATCGCCGGCGCGTCGGTTTTTCTGGGAAGCCGTTTTCATTCATGCATCTTCGGTCTGTTGGCAGGGCGGCCGCTAGTTGCGCTTTCCTATCTACCCAAAACTAGCGGCATCATGACGGACCTCGGTCTGAGCGCCCGCGTTCACGACATCGACGGATTCGATGTTGACGAGGTGGCGAAGACGATGATTGCCGACTACCGGGCTCCATCCGAGGGACAGGAAGAGATCGATCGCGCGGTCGAGCGCTATCGCCGCCTGTATCCCCGATTTGCGGATCTCCTGCGGGAGGCAGCGTGACTCGGACGGTCGATATCCATCGCCTCGCGGATCCGGCCCATCGTGTTGGGTTCGTGACGGCGTCCGTGTCCAGAACCGGCGGTGGCCTGTTCGACGCGGTACGAGGTCTTGCACTCGCACTCCCGGAAAACGGGTTCGTACCACAGGTGTTCGCCCTGAACGACTCGAACACCGAGGGCGATCTTCCGCAATGGCGCGGGACCCAGGTGACGACCTGCGATGCGGTCGGTCCTGCAATGCTCGGCTACTCTCCGGCTTTGCGTACTTCGATACTTGCATCCGATGCGGATGTCGTCCATACGCACGGCATCTGGATGCATCCGTCGGCGGATGTCGTCGCGTGGCATCGGCGCGAACGCAAGCCTTACATCATCTCGCCGCACGGGATGCTCGATCGTTGGATTCTGAATCGTTCGAAATTGAAGAAATGGCTTGCGTTGGCAGCCTATGAACGCAGTCATCTGAATCGTGCGGCCTGCTTTCATGCACTCAATCGTGAAGAGGCAGACGCGATCCGGGCCGTTGGTCTGAAACAGCCGATCGCCGTCGTGCATAACGGCGTGACGATTCCGGAGTTCGACAGTCCCGGTCTGCCGTCGTGGTGGACCGGCGAGCTGGGATCCAGAAAGCTGCTGCTTTATTTTGGACGGCTACATCCCAAAAAGGGCGTGGAGAATCTACTAACAGCCTGGAAAGATCGCGTCATTGCGGATTCGATCCATGTCCGCTGGAATCTGATCGTCGGTGGTTGGGGGGATCCTTCCTATATCGGTCACTTGCGCAGCATGGTTAGCGAGGGTGTGAACGGGGACGGTGTCCATTTCGTTGGCCCGCAATTCGGCCAGGACAAGGCAAAGACGTACGCGGCTTGCGATTGCGTGATTCTGCCATCGTTCAGCGAAGGGCTGCCCATGGTGCCTCTGGAGGCATGGTCTTTCCGAAAACCGGTCGCGCTTACACGCGAATGCAATCTATCGATCGGATTTTCCCGACGTGCAGCTTTCGAAATCCTCAATTCAGTCGAGGGGCTGATGGCTTTTCTTGACGAACTCCATAGCATTGACGATGCGCAGCTCGTGGCAATGGGCAATGGCGGAAGAGCTTTGGTCGAAGATCACTTCACATGGAATGCCGTTGCGACCCAGATGGCCGACGTCTATGGTTGGCTAATGGGGTCTCGTGGGAAGCCTTCGTGCGTCATCGAGTGAGTATCCGACCGGGGAAGAGGTGACATGGAAATCATTGGCTATATAGCGGTAATCAATCTATTGTGCTGGGGAATGTGCTTCGCGTTCGTCATGGCGATGCGCATGCCAATCTATCATCCGATTTTCTTGTATTTGATCTATCACTTCTTGGGATATGTCATTCGCCCGATCAACATCTATCTGATCGGAAAATCTCTCCTGTGGAACACCATTGGGTTGACGCCGTCAGATGGGACGCTTTGGCTGACCTGCCTAAATATCAACTGTGCGCTGGTTGCGGCGGTCATCCTGCCTGCGCTCGTCGAGCCGCGCAATCTCCGACAGCTCAGGATTCCTCCGACCCGCTTCGTCATCACCGACAAGGTTCGCTTTTTTCTGGCGCTGATCGTTCTCGTTGTGCTCGGGTTGTATTCGACGCATGTCGCGTATGGAACGGCCGGTATTGATTCGGTCCAATCGTTCGAAGTGCAGGTTGATGCGAACGGTGGGCAGCGTCTGGTCGGCGTGTCCGGCTATCTAATGGCGTTTGCAGAATTCATTCCGGCGGCGTTGCTGATCCTGATTCTCACGTATGGCGTTACGCCGCCCATGGTCGCCGGGATTGGCGCATTCGTGTTATTGCGCATACTCGTCGGTGCACAGCGGCTGTCATTCGTCATTGTCGTGCTGAGTGCACTGACCATCGGTTTGATGCGGCGTGGTCGCCGCAGCTTTGCGATGAAGACGATCATCATTGGTGTATGCCTGATCCTCGTGTTCGATGTCGTCGGTTCGGACCGCCTCGCAGCCCGGAAGATTCTGACTGGCGACACGAGTATTTCTGAGATCGTGGATCGATATCAGAAATCGAGAGCGGTCGGCGCAGGAACTAGCGACTTCCAGGAGTTTGACGTGTCGTCGGCAATCTACGAACTTGTTCCCGAGAGGACAGGGTTCAACTGGGGAACGCAATATCTGCGGCTGCTTGTGTGGCCGATCCCTCGCGCAATATGGCCTGACAAACCGACGACCACGCAAAGGATAAACCTCCTGAAATATGGGAATTTCTTTGCGCTGACCTGGTCGTTGCATGCAGATTTGTATTCGATATTCGGGTTCCCGTCGCTAGTCGGCGGTATGTTCGTGGTCGGCTTGCTTCTGTACCGGTTTCATCACCGTGTCACGTATACGGCTAGTCCAAAACTATTTGCGTCGTACTGGATTTTCAATGGCTATATCTCGACGCTGTTTCGCGATGGGGGGGTGCCGATGGCTTATTTCTTCGGTTTCTCGTTCGTTGCAGTCTATATTTTGGTGAGGGCAGGAAAGATCAGAATGGCGAGGATTCGGCCGCCGGTGGCAGCTGCGGCCAAGGTACTTCCGAGCACGGTCGGCTCGGTGGCATGACCAGAGCCGATTGGTACAAGGTGCGAGTAACTTCGTGCAGACAGGCGTTTTCGGGTATGACCATGATCCAGATGCGGGAGCGAGCGGCGTGAAGCAATCTAGGCGAGCGTTCCTGAAGTTGATTGCGTCCGCCGCAAGTGCGGACGCGGTTTTGCCTGATGCCGGTGCGTTGGAGCGCCGTCTTGGACCATCGGTTCGCGAAGTGATCGATGCTGCAGCCTACGGTGTATCAGCAGCTGCGTCCGCGGAACAGAATTCACGGGCACTGTTGAAGATTCGCGAGAAAATGCGGTGGACCGATGCCGCATTCGATCTCGTCCTACCGGACGGAAGGTTGAATATTCTGACCGGCAGGTGGCTGCAAGGCGTCGCGGACGTGCATGTAAGAGGCGGAAGAGGCACGCAATTGTGCAATATCGGAAAGTCGCAGTCCACGACTGAACGCGTACCGCTTATCATCAACCAGGACTACTTTCTCGATAATGCCGGTTCGATACCTGGCTTCGGCGAGTTCGTGAATGGCGACCGCATCGAGTCGGTGGCCGCCGGCACATTGCGCGTACGCCTGGCGAGCACTGGCGCCGCGTTGAAGTATCGGACGGGAATGCCGATACTGGTCTATGGGTTCAATCAGGACTCGCAGGGCTACCCGCCATCGATTCGATATTTCGAGCGGAACACGATCGTGAAAGTCGGTGCCGATACCCTCGAGCTTGCTGCGCCCCTGCGGAACACCTATGACGCGCGTTGGGCCGATATCGCACAGAACGGTAGCGAGCGTGATCGAATGGCCAGCGCGACCGGCGCCCCGCGTATTCTGAGTCTGGATCGGGCTGGTTTTCACATTGCCAAGCGAGTCGTTCTCGACGATCTGGAATTCCTTTCGTCGCGCGATAATCATGACGATGATGTCAATTCGCTCGACGGAAGCCTGTACGCGTTTTCTGCCGACCTGATCGTATGCAACCGCATTCGCGTCAATGGTTACTTCTATCCGTCTGCCAGCGGAACCATCGTCGTCAACGACTCGTATATCCGCTTCGTCGAGAATGACAAACTGGTTGACAGGATCGAATACAACCGATGCCAGATCGGTTTCTTTTCCAACGGCCCGGCTGTGAACCGGATCGTCGTAAACAATTCGACGATAGAAGAACCGATTCCGATCATCAGCTGTCGCAACGTCGAATTCAATGACGTCACCTTCGATGGAGCACGACGGCCAGCCAGCGCATTCGTAACGCTGAGTTTCTCCACGCCGATGGAGTCGGTCGTGTTCAATCGACCCAGGCTGGTCTCCTCTCGCGGCACTACCCTGCCGCTGACTACGGGGGGCGGAGTTGTCAGGATCAAGGTGACCGGCACGGAAACTGGCGTCCTGTATACTGACTTTTCCGGCATCAACGACCCTGTGCCGCGTGCATTGACAATCGGCTCGGTGCTTCGAAACGAAAGTGGTCAACCGCAATTCGATGTCGTGGGGATATGGTTCGAGAACGGGCGCACGGCAATTGGTGTCACGGCACGAGATGCTGCTGTTGTGGCGCGTGTCAATCAGGTATTCATCGCAAACATTTGCCATCGTTTGACGATCATCGATCCAGTCATTGTCGGAGCGCAATCGGATATCGATGCTCGGTTTTCTAGCCCGCGAAGCACTTCGGATGCTTCGTTCGATATTGCTGTTCAATTGAATGCGGACGACGCGCGAATTCGCGATGCACATCACGATGACGAAATGATTGCTGTCGGATTCGACTTCGGTGACGACGAGCGTCGGCGCCCTTTCGATCTTACGATCCATAGGCGGGCACGTGAGCTGACCATCGAGATCGGCGACTTGCATACAACTGCGGCAGTCGATTCCGACGCGAAGCTGGCCCTGACCGGATTGAATTACACCGGCCACCCGGTCTGGCGGGGTATCGTCAACGTGGCAGCGTCCGGCATTCGCACGATCAGTGAACGCCACGTATTGGGCATGATGGGCGACCAGTTGTCGACGTTGCCGAACGTCCGATTCGTGCGATTGAGGGTCGTGTGCATTTCCGGTCGTACGGCCTCTGCCAAACACGTGGATATAAAAGTTCTGCTGACCGACGAGGTGAATCGAGATGAATGAACCAACTGGCTTATTCAATGTACGGAAAATAGTGTCGTTACTATATGCAGTGTCGATCGCGGCTGGAGCGACGGCACCAATCGCGTCGCTTGCGACGTGTGCGTTGCCCGGGTGCCACGATCATCCGAGATCAGGCACCGGCGCGCAAGCAAGGGGGATCGATAGTGACCCGGGCGAAAGTTCATTGAAGAACTATTCTGGCATTTATCAACAATCCGTATCGAATTCAAGCGAGTTGCGGACATTCGCGATGGCCGCCGCCGCTGCGAAGAATCCATACGCAGATGACGTGGAGCGAATGGGCTACGCTCGCGGCAGCATGTACTCCGGAATGGGCGCCGGTTCAGTCTCGAGCCTGCGTTCCGCACGGCGTGCGGATGGCGGGAGGTCTGCAGCCGGTTTGCTCCCGGGCGTGCAGGGGCTGTCGGTAGGGATTTCAGGCGCCGTACCGCGGATCAGTCGATAAGTGCGTATCGACGACGGCCTGCGCCTGCAAGAGAGTACATCGCGCCTCACTGTCTAACGGAGGCAGTCGACATAGACCTGATGCAGTTTGTCGACATACTGAATCCAGTTGTGCGTACTGGCTGCCGCGATGCTTGCCTGACGAGAGAATTCCACAATCTTGTCTGGCGAGCCGATCATCTCGCCGATGGCGTTGGCTAGCTGATCGACGGAGCCGGACGGGACGATCTTGCCGCTGCGATCGTGCTCGATGATCTCGGCGGCGCCGGATTCTCGTGTCGCGACGATCGGCAAACCTGTCGCGAGCGCCTCGCATAGTACAACGGCGAGTCCTTCTTCAAGCGACGGAAGTACGAAGAGATCTGCCGCGTTGTAGTAGTCATTGAGTTGAGCATTGTCTACGCGAGGAATGTGTGTGAACAAGTGCCGGTACGGAGCGAGCAGTGGCTCGATCGTCGGGTCGATCTGTCCGATCAATGTGACATGTACGCGCGCGTCGCCGAGTTGCTTCACGGCTTCCAGGAGGTAGATCTGCCCCTTGCGCAGACAGATCTGGCCAACGCAGAGGATGCCGAATCGATTCGGATTCGTTCCGCGCCGTTCCAGCGGACGAAATCTCTGCACATTGGCTGCGTAGGGAATTACCTTGATGATGCTCGCGGGAACGCCATGCTGAATGAACGACTCCCGAACGATCGACGACGGCGCCAGGATGTAGTCGTACAGATTGACCTCATCGATCAGGCGCTGTTGTTGCCGGTTGATCCGATGGCCATGTGGAAGTCCGCGCCTGTTCTCTTCTTCCGAGAGGAGCCGATCGCGATAGAGAGGGTGAGTGTTGACAACCTCGCCGAGTACGATTGAACCTTCGCGCTTTGCCTTTGCAACGATGTGGCGCGCAGTGCCATGCGCCATGACATGCAGAAGCGGTGTCGGCCGCCAGTTGAAGCGCACGCCGAACTGCCATAGATCGTGGTATATGGGAAAGAGCCGATCGCTTAACCGGCTCTTCAACAGCTTCGAGTGAGCTCGAACCGCATATTCCTTTGCCCATATATTGACTGCCCGTCCATGCGCCAGCGAAAACGGGGTGGTACGCGCTCTGTGTGAGTAGTAGAACGTGTCCAGAATTTCGAGCTCGTCTAGCCGATCAATATAGTTGTGAAAGTGAAACCGGCCGCATACCGCAACGCTAACCTTCATGATTCGGCTCTCGGGAGAATTGAAATGAGTCGAAATGAAATTCGATCGATTCGATGATAGCCCGCAGCCCGTGAGGTCCGGAGCCTAGGTGCGCGAACAGCTAGATTTTGGCGGATTGATACGCTTGGAATGGGCACGCAGGACGGTAGACTTACGGCTCGACGTACTCGTTTCTCTTGCCGTTGGCTGCTACGGAGAGCCGACGTGATTTGTTCCCGTGCCGATCGGTGCGGATCCGCCCTCGCTCATTTCTCGATTGTATGATCATTGACGGTAATGATCCCTTCACCGAGCCGTCGTTCAATTTTTCGAATCGACTGCGTCGCGCTGTCTGGGGAACGGTTTATGTCTTGCTATTCAGATTCAGTCCCAGGCCGCTGCACGCATGGCGATCGCTATTGCTTAGATCGTTCGGCGCAAAATTGGGACCCCACGTTCATGTCTATCCGCGCGTCAGGATCTGGGCGCCATGGATGCTGGAGATTGGTTCGCATGTCGGAATAGCGGATGGCGTGATCCTCTACAACATGGCCAATATCAAGATAGGAAGTCACGTCGTGATTTCACAAGGTGCCCACCTATGCGCTGGTTCACACGATATTCACTCACGCAATTTCCAGCTCGTTACGCGTCCAATTACGGTGGGTGATCATGCGTGGGTCTGCGCCGAGGCTTTCCTCACGCCGGGAGCCGTCGTACCCGAGGGCGCGGTGGTGGCGGCAAGGGCGGTCGTGTCGCGGCCGCTCGAAGAACAGTGGGCGGTGTATGCCGGTATGCCCGCCCGTCGAATTAACTCGCGCGTGCGCAGAGGAGCGGAATGACATACGGATTCTCAGTCCTGATCCTGACGAAGAACGAGGAAGCAGACCTGCCGGGGTGTCTGAAGAGCATCGACGGCGTAGACGACATTTGGGTCCTTGATTCGATGAGCGAAGACGGTACCGTGAAAATCGCGAACGCGTTCGGTGCGCGCGTCGTTGCACGGGAGTTCGACGGGTTCGCCGCTCAACGAAACCATGCATTGCGGAATTTCGATTTCAAGCATGATTGGCTGCTGATCCTGGATGCCGATGAGCGTCCCTCTCAGGAACTGTTGAACGAACTTCGCCGCTTTGTTCCCGATGCTCCCAATGAGATTGGCGCAGCTCGGGTGCGTCGCAGAGACTACTTTCTCGGACGGTGGTTGAAGCATGCGCAAATCTCGCCATACTTTATCCGGCTCGTGCGTCCGTCGCGTGTGCATTACGAGCGTGAGGTGAACGAAGTTCTGATCGTCGATGGGGATATTCGTGAACTCGCCGGGCCGCTGGACCACTTTCCGTTCTCGAAGGGTATGGCTCACTGGGTTGGCAAACACAACATCTATTCGTCAATGGAAGCCGGCGAGTTGCTTCGTCGGCGGCAGGCCGATTTCTCGATCATCAAGGCTCTATTCGATCGCGACTTTAATGTTCGACGGTTTCATCAAAAGGCGTTGTTCTACAGGATGCCTTGTCGGCCTTTGTTCAAGTTTTTCTACATGATGGTTGTCCGTCGGTCGTTTCTCGACGGGCGTGCCGGATGGCATTACACGTTCTTGCAATGTGTTTATGAGTATCTGATATCGGTGAAAGCTGTCGAGCTGCAGCGGCCAGAAGGGCGCCGTTGAGCATATTGCGCAAGGCGACCGGAAGACGCGCCCGGGAGCGATTTGCGACTGGTTGGCCGAACATGACGGAGGTATGAGCGAAGCCCCGTTATCGGCCACGCAATTAAGTATTGGACGATGTTCGCTGCAATGCAGACAATCTGGCCTCGAATTCGCGCAACACCGCTTCGCGTGACAGTACGGCCTCTGCGAAACTGCGTCCGGCGAGCCCGAGACTCATCCGTTGCCGTGCATCGGCAGCGAGCGCATCGATTGCGTTTGCCAGTGCTTCCGGATCTCCGGGGGGAACCAGTACCCCGCGCCGTGATACCACGTTGTGCAGTTCCGTACCGGTGTTGGCCATAGCAATGACTGCCCGGCCGCTCGCGAACATGCCGGTCAACTTCGAAGGCATTACTAAGTCAGCGGCGTCGGCTCGTTGGGGAAGCACATGTATGTCCGCAAGATTCAGCAGTTCGTTGAGGCGGTTGGCAGGCTGCAGATTCATGAATCTGCAGTTTCTCAGCTTGCCGCAACGTGCGATGAGATCATCACGTGCTGGGCCATTGCCGCAAAAGACAAACACGAGGTTGTCGCGTAGTGCCAGGCGTTGCGCCGCGTCCGCCAGTATATCGAGCCCTTGCTTTGCACCCATGTTGCCGGAATAAAGCACGACAGTAGCGTCGAGCGAGATATTAAGAGCGGCCCGCAGCTCGCTTGGGCGCCCGAGCGGATAGATCGAACGAGTGTCTGCCCAGTTCGCGAAATGTACGAGCTTGCCGGGGGAAATACCCTTATGCATCGCGCGTTCGATCATCTTCCCGGAGATTGTCGAGACGGTATCGAAGCGCCTCATGAGCATCCGCTCCAGTGCGAGCGCCACACGCCGAAGCAACGAGCCATCGAGCATGCCGAGATTGAATGCGGCATCGATTTCATAATCTTGGATGTGAAGCCACGCATGTGCACCGCTCAGCTTGGCCGCGAGCCATCCGCCTGGGGCATTCAACAAGCTAGGCGCGATACAGATGATGGCGTCTGGACGCCAGAACACATGACGCAACATCAGGGGGAAACTCGTCAGTGCGAAGCTTGCGAGATGCAAGATGCGCAGTGCACCGCGTGGCCGGCGCGGGACCCACAGCGGCGCTCGCCACAGGCTGACGCCGTTGCGGTATTCGGTCGCGTACCAAACCGCGCGATACCCACTCGCCACTCGCCATTCTGGGTAATACGGCGGTGCGCAGACGACACGTACCGCGTGACCTTTTGCGGCGAGCGTTTCGGCCATTTCCGCGGTGTACTTGCCGATGCCCGTTAGTTCAGGAGCATAGTTGATACCGTAGATGAGGACTTTCATCGGCTAGCAGCGTGATTCCAGGAAAAATGATGCGGTGCGCAATGGCAGCATTGTGCGGATTGCACGGTGCATCTGTCCGACAGAATGTTGGTGTGTGCCGCCACGTGGCTGCAATGAGCATCCGACGACCCGATACCACAACTGCCCGCGTGACGTCGTTGCTCACCCGTGCTGGCGCTTCATCGAAAAGGCATGCACAGGAACGGCGAATAGGTATCGATCGCGGCCTGGATCGGTGAGCTGTATCCATATGCAATGCTCGAGACGGCAAGCATGGATGCGGCCGCAGGCGATCGCCGCCAAGGAAGCAGCACTGGTGCGGCTTTCCACCGCAGCAGCGTCACCGTGACAAGCGTGCCGATAATCCAGCCGGTCGTCACCTCGGACACGGTGTGAGCATGATCGAATACGCGTGCGGTCGCGACTGCAGCCGCCAGCGCCGAGCCAGGGAGCAAAGCAACATGAGCACGAACATGCCAACCGTCGTGCAGCGCGAGCAGGAAGGCCATCGGCCACACCGATGCCGCAAGCATCGTGTGGCCGCTGATCACGCGAAAATGGATCGTCTGGATCTCGATGCCGCAGCCCGCGTAAAGAATCTTGGTCAATCCCACCGCCAGCATTCCGCCGCCGAGCAGCATCAACCACGATACGGTAATCCGCCAGCCATGCATCGACGTCGCGAGCCATGCGCTGCAAACTGCCGCGAGCGGGACGATCAACGCCGCGTCACCGAGATGACTAATCGATGTCCACATGTCCGACTCTAACCGCTTGAGCGAGCGGGGCAGGAGCCGTTGTCCGCGGTAACGATGGCGTTGACAGTGCAATGGAGGCGAATCGCCATTTCGCGTTCATGTCATGCGATCAGCGCTTCGGATAGACGCGCGAGCAGATACCGCTCGAAGTCCGCCGCAACTTCCGGATGCCGCAGCGCGAACTCGACCGTCGCCTTGAGGTACCCGAGCTTGCTGCCGCAATCGTAGCGTGTGCCGTTGTAGCGGTAAGCCAGTACCTGTTCGTCGGTGAGCAGCGACTGGATCGCGTCGGTCAGTTGCAATTCGCCGCCCGCGCCGGGTTTGAGCCCGCGAAGATGCTCGAAGATCTTCGGCTTCAGCACATAGCGGCCAACGACGCCGAAATTGGACGGCGCATTCGCCGGTTCGGGCTTCTCGATGATCCCGGACAGCTTGAAGAGATCGTCTTCCCAGCGCTTGCCGTCGATCACGCCATAGGACTTCGAATCTTCAGGGGCGATCTCCTCGACCCCGATGACCGACGCATGATAATGGTCGAAGACGTCGATCATCTGGCGCAGCACCGGCTTCGGGCCATCGAGCAGGTCGTCGGCGAGGATCACCGCGAACGGATTGTCGCCGACGAGTTTCTCCGCGCAAAGGACGGCATGGCCGAGCCCGAGCGCTTCGGCCTGGCGAACGTAGAAGCAGTCGACATGGCTCGGCTTGATGCTGCGCACCAGCGAAAGCAGCTTGTCCTTGCCGCGCGCCTCGAGCTCTGCCTCGATCTCGTACGACTTGTCGAAATGATCCTCGATCGCGCGCTTGCTGCGTCCGGTCACGAAAATCATCTCCGTGATACCCGCTTCGATCGCTTCCTCGACCGCATACTGGATCAAGGGCTTGTCCACGACCGGCAACATTTCCTTGGGGCTCGCCTTGGTGGCAGGCAGGAACCGCGTGCCCAAACCGGCGACCGGAAAGACGGCTTTCGTCACTTTCAACATAGTGGTAATTCCATGAGTTCGGAATGAAAAGCGGACAACGTCGATGTCCGATGTCGGCGTCCGGGCGCAACAGAATATTCGACGTCGCACAGGACGCAATTGCATGGTCGCGCACGTGCAATTCCGGAAATCCTAGGTGTATTTGCGGATGAGGCGGCGACTGAATCCTGGGCGAATCCGACAGGCTGATTGAAAGGCCGGCATTGCACAAAGAATTATTTTGAAACGGTATGCATGTGGCCGACTCGGCGTTATATAGCGGATTGCGGCTGTCGTTTGTCGGCAGATGCGTCCGTATGCCGCGCATCGAGTTCACGGGCGTGTCATTGGGAGGGAGTGACGATGGAACAGGATGATGTTTGTCACACGCTGGAAACATTGGATCCGGCCTATCTCGAACTGATGCAGCAGATGTTGAAGATCGACTGCGAGGTGGCGACACGTGAATTGGGCATTTCGGACCAGATCGCGTCCCGGATCATCGCATTGACGCCGAGCGAGATCGAAGCGCTGATCAGCCGCAGGGCGCAGACTTAGGCCGCGCGTTGGCGGCATTTCGCGCGATGCGTCCGGTTTTCGGGAACCGCTGGTTTTGCTTTCTTTAATGTGGTATCGAGCGGTTTCTGCGAAACGGCAACACGGCTAAGCCTCATTACCGTATTTTTTCAAGCGGAAATAAAAAAACAGGCGATCTGGCGGATTACTTCTATGCTTTGTCCGTCCATCGATGCATCCGTCACGTAGAGTGCGTGGTCGAAAACTCCGGGCGTTGCGAATAGGCGCCCTGCGGCCGGCCGAATTCAATGGTCGTCCATAACAGGAACGACCATGGCCGAACAGGACGATATCTTCGACGCGATTGTGGAATTCAACCGTTCGTATCTGATGCTTGCACAGCGATTGCTGCGAGCGGATCGCGAAGCGGCGAAACAACAACTCGGCATGTCGGACGAGACGGCCTCGATCGTCGGTGCATTGACGCCGGCCCAGATCGAGGTGCTCGCCGAGCGTCGCGAACTGTTCTGCGAATTCCGCGCGGAATCTTCCCCCGGCCGGGCCTGACCCGGCGCCTTTCCAGCGTTTCACGCGTCACATCGCGCACGAACACGGCCTGATATCAGGTTGCCGGTTCGCGAGCGATCGCGTTCGGTGATCGCCAGGGCTGCTGCCGCCAATTGTCGGTTATGTCTGATGGTTTGGCGTTTTTCGACTAGGTATCGAACGCCATTCGGCTCCCCGGATTCGATACGATGCGCAAAAACGCTGTTGCCAAGATGTCCGCACGCGAAACGCGCGATGCGGTCACGCCGATCATTGTCTTTCACCGGGTCCGTCGTCCATGCAGGGAATGTTGGAGCATCTTCTCGAGCGCCAGGTATCGCCCCAATGGCGCGGATTCCTGGAAGCATTGGCCGGCGAATTCACCGGTCAGCTCGATCGGGACGAGTTGAGGCAGTTGATGGAACGCGTCGGCATGCGCTTCGCGGCCGCCCATCCGCTGGGCCCCTGCGAGTCGACGGACGATCTCACGGATGCACTGAACGCGCGCTGGCGCGACATGCAGTGGGGTTACGCCGAACTGTCCGACGAACACGAATTCCTGCGCATCGTCCATTACGCCGCGCCGTTACGCGCGCTCGGCAATGACCATCTCGCGTGGTCCTCGGCTTTTTTGCAAGGTGCGTATCAGGGCTGGTTCGACAGCGTCGGCGCGACGGGCCTGCGTGTGGCGCAGGACATCGCGCCGACGGACGACTCGCGAATCGAGCTGCGCGTGGCGCGGGCAAGGAACTGAGCGGCCCGGTCGACCGGAATTTCCGCGATAACAAATGGGCACGCTATGTCGACCTCAGGGGATATCGAATCGTTGTTCAAGCGTTTTGGCGGTGATGCCGAACGCTATCAGGAAGTTCGTGCCGAGGTCGACGCCGAAATGGCGCGCGTGCGTTGGCCGTTGCTCGGCGGTGTCGAGTTGCGTGACAGCGATCTGCAAGGGCAACCGGATTCGGGGGCACTGGAGAACCGGCCGAGCCCGAGCAATGTCGTGATCACCAACGCGCGCGCGGCGCTTGCGCCGGATGCGGGCAGGCGGGATCAACCTCCGGGCTCGCTGAAGAAACTGGTCGGCAAGCCGGCGGCGTCGGACAGTACGAGTACGGGCGCGCAAGGCTCGCCGCAGCCGCTGGTTCGGCTGTTCGAGCGGTTGCGAGCCGAGACGAAGGGCGAGGAGCCGAAGAAACCGTCGGTGTGGACGGGGCGTTCATGAAGATCGTCGCGATCGCTTCGGCAAAGGGCGGAGTCGGCAAGACGACGCTGGCGGCGAACCTCGCGGCCGTGATGGCGGCGTCGCGGCGGCGGCGCGTGAGCATGGTGGATCTCGATCCGCAGAATGCGCTGAAGCTGCATTTCGGCGTGCCGATCGAGATGACCGAAGGGCTTGCGGCCGCCGCGCTGAACGGACTGCGCTGGCCGGCGGCGGTCGTCGACGGGATCACGATCATGCCGTTCGGCGTGGTCAGCGAAGCGGATCAGCGCCGCTTCGAGCGACTGCTGGACCACGATCCGTCGTGGCTCGCGCGCGGGCTCGCGGCGCTCGAGCTCGGCGACGACGACATCGTGATCCTCGATACGCCGCCGGGCACCTCGGTCTACATGCGCGCCGCGCTGACGGCCGCGCATTTCGTGCTCAATGTCGTGCTGGCCGATGCGGCATCGTACGCGACGATCCCGCAGATGCGGCGGATGCTCGACGTCTACGCGGCAACCCGCGCGGATTTCCTGGGCGACGGCTATGTGGTCAATCAGGTCGATCAGTCGCGCGAACTGGGCCGCGACGTGCTGCGCGTGCTGTGCGACAGTCTCGGCACGGCACGGTTCGGCGGCGTGATTCACGCGGATCAAGGGGTCGCGGAATCGCTCGCGTGCCGGACGACCGTGAATCGCTACGACCCGCGCTCGCAGGCGGCTGCCGATCTGAACGCGTGCGGCGCATGGCTCGAGCGCGTGCTCGAGCGGCGTGACACCGCGCGGAGCGTCGCTTGAGCGCCCGCGGGGATGCTGCGCAGCCCTCGGCGGTTGATCGGTTCGTCGACGCGCTGCCCGGGAACGGCTGGTTCGTCGCGTTGCCGGCGGCGGCATGCGCGTTGCTTGCGCTGTACTTCGTGTGTACCGTGCCGCTCGACAATATCGGGCAGCTCGTGTTCGCCAGCGCCTGCATCGTCTGTTCGCTGCTGCTGCGGCGCCTGGATGGCCGCTACGCGACGCTCGTCATGATCGTGCTGTCGGTGGCGGCCACCGGCCGGTACATGTACTGGCGGCTGTCCGACACGCTCATGTGGCTGCATCCGCTCGACGCGGTGTGGGGCACGCTGCTCGTGGCTGCCGAAGTCTATGCGGCGGCGGTGCTGCTGCTCGGCTACTTCCAGACCGCGTGGCCCCTCGGGCGCAAGCCGCTGCCGTTGCCCGCGTCGCGCGCGCATTGGCCGAGCGTCGACGTGTTCATTCCGACGTACAACGAACCGTTGAGCGTCGTCAAACCGACCATCTATGCGGCGCTCGCGCTGGATTACCCGGCCGACAAGCTGTCGATTCACGTGCTGGACGACGGACGCCGCCCGGAATTCCGCGCGTTTTGCGAGTCCGTCGGCGTGCACTGGACGACCCGCGATCACAATCGCCATGCCAAGGCCGGCAACCTCAACGAAGCATTGAAGATCACCGACGGGGAATACGTCGCGATCTTCGATTGCGATCACGTGCCGACGCGTTCGTTCCTGCAGGTCTGTCTCGGCTGGTTCCTTCGGGATCCGAAGCTGTCCTTGCTGCAGACACCGCACCATTTCTTTTCGCCGGACCCGTTCGAGCGCAATCTCGGCATTTTCAGAGAGGTGCCGAACGAAGGCGAATTGTTCTACGGGCTGGTGCAGGACGGCAACGATTTCTGGAACGCGACGTTTTTTTGCGGGTCATGTGCGCTGCTGCGCCGCTCGATGGTGGAAGAGATCGGCGGCATCGCGACGGAGACGGTGACTGAAGATGCGCACACCGCGCTCAAGCTGCATCGCCGCGGCTATACGACCGCTTATCTCGCGATACCGCAGGCGGCGGGGCTCGCCACCGAGAGCCTGACCGGACACATCGGCCAGCGAATCCGCTGGGCGCGCGGCATGACGCAGATATTCCGGATCGACAACCCGTTGTTCGGGCGCGGGCTGACGGTGGGCCAGCGGCTGTGCTACCTGAACGCGATGATGCATTTCTTCTACGGTATCCCGCGGCTCGTGTTCCTGACCGCGCCGTTGTCGTTCCTGTTCTTCAACGCGCACGTGATCCATGCGTCCGCGACGATGCTTGCGCTCTATGCGCTGCCCCACGTCGTCCACGCGAACGTGACGAACTCGCGGATGCAGAGCCGGTTCCGGCATTCGTTCTGGGCCGAAGTGTACGAGGCCGTGCTGGCGTCGTACATCGCGTTGCCGACGTTGCTCGCGCTGATCAACCCGCGGCTGGGCAAGTTCAACGTGACGGCCAAGGGCGGGAAAATCGACCGCGGCTACTTCGATTGGGCCGTGTCGAAACCGTATCTGAGCCTGGTGATCCTGAACGCGATCGGCCTGGCGATCGGCATCCTGAACCTGTCGCTCAATCGTCATGTCGGCAGCGAGGTCCAGACGATTGCGTTCAACCTGGCGTGGACGACCTACAACATCCTGATTCTGGGCCTCGCCGTCGCGGCGGCGAACGAACGCCGGCAGGTACGCGTGTCTCATCGTGTCACGGCGCGCATTCCGGTCATGCTGCGGTTTGGGAACGGCCGGACCCTGGCATGCGAAACGCGTGACTACTCGGAGGGCGGCATCGGCGTCGTCGTCCCCGACGATGCGCGCGTTCCGAGCGGCGAAGCGGTGACGGTGTCGCTGTTTCGCGGGGTCGACGAGTACGCGTTTCCCGCGACGATCGAGTATGTCGAAACGGGACGTCTCGGTATTCGGTTCGAGAGCCTGTCGCAACAGCAGGAGTTCGATCTCGTCAGTTCGACTTTTTCCCGTGCGGATGCATGGGTCGACTGGACGGACGGCCGCCGGCCCGATTCGCCGCCGCGTGCGTTCCTGCATCTCTCGAAGGTCGGCGTGCACGGCTTCTTTCGCTTGATCGCACGCCTGTATGCGGACATGCGCATGCTCGGGCGCGGCGGTCAAAACAACGACAAAAAATAACGTGAGGTCGGAAAGCATGACGTGGGCGTCGCGACAGCGCGGCAGCACGCGCCGCAAGGCGTGCATTTCGCAGGGCGCGGTTGCCGCGGTTTCTGCCCGTATTGGCCGGCATGCGCGCGTGTCGCGCGGGATGCTCTCGGTCCTGCTCTGGGCCGTGGCGAGCGGCATCGCATCGGGCGGCGGGGCATCGGCCGCCGAGATGCCGGCGCCGGGCGCGGTGCGAGCGGCGGATGGCGCGATGTCGTCGGGCGACGTGGCGCCGCCGTCGCCGGCCGTACCCGTCGGGCCCGCCACGGCGCGCCCGCCGTTGCTCGCCGAGCCGGTGCCGGCAGCCGACACCGAGCGCCGCCGCTTCGGCGTGCTGCCGACCACCGCCGAGCCCGGCACGCTCGTGCCCGGCGGCCGGCGCCAGGCACTGACGTTCGCGGATCTCGGGGCGCGCGATCCGCTGCAGCTGCGGGGCACGGACGGCCAGAACGGCATCGCGTTCTCGGTCCGTCGCGACGAGGTCGTCACGAGCGCGACGCTGCATCTGATTTATAGCTACTCGCCCGCGCTGCTGCCGAATCTGTCGCAGCTCAAGGTGCTCGTCAACGGCGAAGTGGCGGCGACGCTGCCGTTGCCGGCCGCTCAAGGCGGGATGACGGTTGCACGCGACGTGTTGATCGATCCGCGCTTCGTCACCGAATACAACCATCTCAACGTTCAGCTGATCGGTCATTACACGAACGATTGCGAGAATCCAGCCAGCTCCTCGCTGTGGGCAACGGTAAGCAACGCGAGCCGGCTCGACCTGACCTATGCGGCGCTGCCCGAACGGCCGGAGCTTGGCGTCCTGCCCGCGCCGTTCTTCGATTCGCGGGACGTCCGGCGGCTCGAGCTGCCGTTCGCATTCGCCGCGCGACCGCCGCGGGAGACGCTGGAGGCGGCGGGCATCGTCGCTTCGTGGTTCGGCGCGCTGGCCTCGTATCGCGGCGCGCGGTTTCCGGCCAGGCCCGGCGGTTTGCCCGAATCGGGCAATGCCGTGGTGTTCGCGACGCCCGACGATCGTCTGAACGGCGTGACGCTGCCGGCAATCGACGGACCGACGCTGGCCATCGCCGAGCGGCAGGCGCCTGCCCAGGGGCAGCTCTTGCTGGTGCTCGGTCGAACGCCGGCCGAAGTGAAGGTTGCCGCGCTTGCGCTCGCGCTCGGCAGCAAGACGCTCGCGGGCACGCAGGCCACGATGAGCCGAGCCGCGAACGTTGCGCCGCGCGTGCCGTACGACGCGCCGAACTGGCTGTCGTCGACCCGCCCGGTGCGGATCGGCGACCTGCTCGACGGGCGCGCGCTCAGCGTGTCCGGATACGACGCGGGCGCGATTCGGCTCGACCTGCGCGTGGCGCCCGATCTGTTCACATGGGATACGCGCGGCGCACCGATCGACCTGCGTTATCGATACACGCCGACGCTGCGCGCCGACCGCTCGTCGCTCAACCAGAGCGTCGGCGACACGTTCGTGAAGGCGCTGCCGATTCCGGCGCGGGAAACGTCCCGCTGGAGCCTGAGTCGCTACCTGCCGTTCATCGCCAACGGCATCGACCGCGCGACGCTGCACGTGCCGCCGCTGCTGCTCACGCCGCGCACGCAACTGCAGCTGCACTTCTTCTACGAGATCCCGGATATGGGCAGATGCACGGGGCGGCTGCTGCAGAACGTCGCGGGTTCGATCGACCCGGATTCGACGATCGACGTGTCGTCGTTTCCGCACTACAAGGCGCTGCCCGACCTCGCCGCGTTCGCCAACAGCGGCTTTCCGTTCACGCGGATGGCCGACCTGTCGGACACGGCCGTCGTGCTGCCTGCCGAGCCGACTCCGGACGTCTACAGTCTGTACCTGCTCGCGATGGGCCGCATGGGCGTGTCGACGGGTTATCCGGTCACCGGCGTGACGGTGACGGATGCCGGCGGTGTCGGCGCGTTCGCGTCCAAGGACCTGCTGATTCTCGGCGCGCCGGATACCCAGCCTCTGCTGACCCGCTGGGCGGCGCGCATGCCGTTCGGCACGGATCGCGACGGCGGCATCTTCGGCCTCGCCGAGGCGGCGCAGTCGCCTCGTGCCGAGCGCGAACGCGTGCGCGCCGGCCTCTCGATCGTCTCGGACGGCACGAGCGCGCTGATTGCCGGTTTCGAGTCGCCGTTGCGCAAGACGCGCAGCGCCGTCGCGTTGATCGGCGCGACAGGGCATGCGGACGACGTGCTCGGCCGCGCACTGCTCGACGACGACATGCTCACGTCGATCCAGGGCGCGATGGTCGTGATTCGCGATCGCACCGTCTCGGTGACGTCGAACGAAACGTCGTATCACGTCGGTGCGCTGCCGCCGATCACGTACCTGCGCTGGATGCTGTCGGAGCGCCCGCTGCTGCTTGCGCTGTTCAGCGTGCTGGCCGCGTTCGTCGCGGCGGCGCTCTTCTATCGTTTGCTCCGTGCGCGCGCGGCGCGCCGGCTGAAGGAATGACATGCGAAACCGACGGTTACGCGGGCTCGGCGCCGCCCGCGCGGGCGGTGTCGCGAGTCTCCTGATCGCGCTGGCACTGCCGCATGCGGAGGCTGCCGGCAGCGACGCGCTGAAGGTGCTCGTCGATCAGGGTCGATACTGGCAGGCGCACGGTCGAGGCGACCTTGCGACACAGGCCTGGAAGAAGGTGCTGGGCGTCGATCCGAATCAGCCCGACGCGCTGTTCGGCATGGGCATGGTGCTCGCCGATCGCCACGATGACGACGGCGCGCGCCGCTACCTTGAACAGTTGCGCCGTATCGCGCCCGGCTTTGCGCGGATCGACGAGCTTGGCCGGCGCCTGGGCGACGCGAGCGTGCGGGACGGCGAGATCAGCGATGCCCGCCGCCTCGCGCAAACGGGGCAGAGCGCACTGGCCGCGCGCGAGTATCAGCGCGCGCTGCAAGGCGCGCCGTCGTCGCCGGCACTGCAGCTCGAATATTTCCAGGCGCTCGCGGCCACGCCGAGCGGATGGAGCGAAGCGCGGCGGGGCCTGGAACGTCTCGCGCGCGACAACCCCGACGATCCGCGCTACGCGCTCGCGTATGCGCAACACCTGACCTATCGCGACGCGACGCGCCGCGACGGCATCGCGCGGCTCGAGCAGTTGTCCGCCGACGGGAAAGTCGGGAAGGAGGCGCGCCAGAGCTGGCGCCAGGCGCTGCTCTGGCTCGCGGCAAGGCCGTCGGATCAGGCACGCTATCTCGCCTACCTGAAGGTGGTGCCCGACGACCCGCCGGTCAAGGCGCGCTACGACAGCATGGTGCGACAGGATCAAACCGGGCGCGAGGACGATCAGCGCGACGCGTCGAACGAAGCGCGCGGCCGCGCGATCGAGGACGGCTTCGCGGCACTCCAGCGCGGCGATCTCGACGCGGCGCGGGCCCGCTTCAACGCCGTGCTCGACAAGTCGCCGAACGACAGCGACGCGCTGGGCGGTCGCGGCATCGTCGAACTGAAGCAGGAGCGCTTTGCGCAGGCGCGAAGCGATCTGGAGCGCGCGTCGCGAGGCGGGAATACGGCGCGCTGGCGATCGGCGCTGGGCAGCGCGACATACTGGTCCTACACGAGCGAGGCACTGGGCGCGCAAAGCAACGGCGACTTCGCCAAGGCGAAAGCGCTGTTCGAGCGCGCGATTCTTGCCGATCCGTCGAACGTCACCGCGCAGGTGATGCTCGGCGACGCGCTGCTGGAGAATCGCGATGCGCGTGGCGCCGAGCAGGCGTACCGGATGGCGCTGCGGCGTCAGTCCGACAATCCGGACGCGATACGCGGCCTGGTCGGCGCGCTGGCCGCGCAGGGACGCGGCGACGAAGCGTTGCAGTTCGCGACGCAACTGAGCGCCGAGCAGCAATCGAAGGCCGGTGGCCTCGACCGGCTGCGTCGTACGGCCGAGGCGGCGCAGGCGCGGCAGGCCGAAGCGCGCGGCGACCTGGGCACGGCGCGCAGCCTGTTCGAGGATGCGCTCGCGGGCAGCCCGGACGATCCATGGCTGCGGCTGGATCTGGCACGCGTATACGTGCGGCAGGGCGCGATCGCGTCGGCACGCAGCATGATGGACGGATTGCTGGCCGAGCGGCCCGACATGGCCGACGCGCTCTACGCCGGCGCGCTGCTGGCCGAGCAGACGCAGGACTGGAGCGTCGGGCTGCAGCGGCTCGAGCGCATCGCGCCCGCGCAGCGCACGGCGGCGATGACGACGTTGCAGCACCGCCTCTGGGTCGGCCAGCAGGTTGCACTCGCGACGCGGATGGCGCGCGAGGGCCGCCGTGCGCAGGCGCTCGGCGTACTGCACGACGCCGAGGGAATCGGTCAGTCGGTGCCGGCGCTCGCGGCGCAGCTGTCGGCGGGCTATGCGCAAGCCGGCGACGTGTCGCGTGCGCTCTGGATCGTGCAGCGTGCGCTGGCCCGGGAGCCGGACAACGCCGACTTGCTGCTGCAATATGCGCGGATTCTGCTGACCGTGCGCGACGATGCGCTTCTGGGCGACGCGATGCGCCGGCTTGCCGCGATGACGCTGTCGCCCGCGCAGCGAGGCGACTTCGAACGCCTGAACCTCGAGATCGTCGTGCGTCGCGCCGATGCGGTACGTCAGGAGGGCGACCTTGCCGGCGGCTATGCCGTCATCGCCCCCTGGCTGGCCGCGATGCCCGACAGTCCGGAGCTCCAGGGCGCGCTCGCGAGGCTGTATACGTCGGCCGGCGACGCGCCGAACGCGCTGAAATGCTATCGGGTCGCACTGGCCCGCCGGCCCGACGACACGGGCTTGCTGGTCGCGGCGATCTATGCGGCGAGCGGCGCGAAGGCATGGCGCGACGGCGAAGCGTTCGCGGCGACCGCACTGCGTATTGCGCCCGACGACGCAGGGCTGCTTGCCGCGACGGGCCGTCTGTATCGCGCGGAGGGGAATCTTTCGCTCGCCGCGCAGTATCTGCAGCGTGCGCTGCTGGCCGCCAATACGCCGCCCCCGAGCAGCAAGCCGGCGCGATCGAACGTTCCGCGCGGTTGGGAAGACGCGATGCGGCGCATCGGCGCGAATCCGCTGCCCGGTACCAATCCGTTCGAAGGCAAGACCGCCGTCGACGTCGTGCGTCCGTCGAACGGCGCCGGCTTCGGCGCCGCGGTACCGCCGCTGCCGGACATGCCTTCCTGGTCCACCCCGTCTTCTTCCGCTCCGACCGTGCCCTATACGATGCCGCCCGCGCCGCCCGCGACCTACGTCACACCGTCCGCCATGCCGGAGGCGCGCATGGTGCCGTCCGCCATACCGCTGCAGCCAGTCGCGCGCGATCCCGGCGGTTACGGCCAGGAGAGCGTTGGCGCGGGCGAATCGGGTGGGCCTGCGATCGCGCGGCGCTATCGGCCCTATCGGGAGCCCGCCGCCGACGTACCGTCAGCGGGGGCGTCCGCTGGATGCGTGTCGCAGGCTGATTCGAACGACGACTGTGCCGGTTACGTCGCCACGCCGTGGCCGATGTCGCCGGCGTCGCGCGCCGCGGCAACGAGCGCATCGCCGATGGCATCCGCGCCCTCCACCAGGGCGAGCAGGCCGTCGCGCGGTGGCGCGAAGCTCGCCTCCGCGCGGTCGTCGGTTCCGTTGCAGGCATACGGGCAGGCCGATGCGTCGCCTCGCTATATCCCGCAGCCGCCGGCCGGCTATGCGAGAAGCGCGATCGCGGCCCGCTCGCCGCAGCCGGATGCGGGCACGGACGCCGGCGGACAGATGCTCGATGTCGCATCCGAGCTTGCGCAGGTGAACCGCGAGCAGGCCAGTACGGCGACCGGCGGCCTCGTGTTCCGAAACCGTACGGGCGAAGCGGGGTTGTCGGGCCTCACCGATATCGAGGCGCCGCTGGAAGGGCGGATCAAGGCGGGCAACGGTCACATCGTCGTCACCGCCACCCCCGTCATGCTCGACGGCGCCAGCTCGGCCACCGATGTGCCGACCCTCGCCCGGTTCGGCGCGGGGCTCGCAATGGCGCCCGGCGGCGGCTCGCCGGGTGCCCAGACGGCGAGCGGCGTCGGTCTCTCCGCGGGCTACGAAGGCAAGCAATTGAAGGTCGATGTCGGCGCGACGCCGGTCGGGTTCCCGTACCAGGATATGGTCGGCGGCGCGCGCTACAACGGTGCCATCACCGATCGGGCCGCCTATTCGCTGGCCGTCACGCGCCGCGCGGTGACCGACAGCGTGCTTTCGTTCGCGGGCGCGCGCGATGCGAGTGCCGGCCTCAAGTGGGGCGGCGTGATGCGCAGCGGCGCGCGCGGCGCGCTGAGCTGGGACGACGGCACCAGCGGCTTGTATGTCGAGGGCGCGTTCGACTACTACGACGGCCATCACGTGGAACGGAACTTCTCGGGCAAGGGGAGCGGTGGCGCCTATACGCGCCTGTTTCGCGACGCGGACCGGACGCTCACCGTGGGCGTCAATGCGACGTGGATGCGCTTCAGCAAAAACCAGTCGTATTTCACGTACGGCCAGGGCGGCTATTTCAGTCCGCAGCAGTATGTGATCCTGAACATACCGATCGAGTTTGCGGGGCGAACGGGTCCGTTTTCCTACGATCTGAACGGATCGTTCGGTGTCCAGCATTACCGGCAGAACGCGGTGCCGTATTTCCCGCTCGATCCCGGCATGCAGGCGCAGGCGGCGGCGAACGCCGCCACCAGTCAAGCGGTGGGGCTCGACCCGGGGGCCGTGTATCCGGCCCGCAGCAAGACCGGCGTTGCCTATTCGCTCGCCGCGCGCGGCGAATACCAGGTCGCTCCGCAGCTCGCCGTCGGCGGGACGGCATCGTTCGGCAACGCGTATCAGTATCGCGAGTGGACGGCGGCCGTTTATCTCCGCTACAGCTTTACGCCGCAAGGCGGTGTGCCGCTGTTTCCGCCGCGCGCGTTCACGTCGCCGTATCTCGCGGAAGCCGACTGAACGGATTCGCATGGAGCCGTGGCGGTTCCATGCGAAACGCAGCGCATGCCGGCGTCCTCGCCCATACGCTTGCTGGCGGATCCGTTCAGAGCTTTGTCGGCCCATCGGTGCGTTCGCGACGTACAGTGTGTCATCGAAATCCGGTGGATGCCGAACCGCCGTGTCCGAGCGAATCGACCGGTAACGCGCGATGCGCTGGCCACTCAAGACTGACCATGGCTGAACAACACGATATTTCCAGTGCGATTGCCGAATTCAATCGCTCGTATCTCATGCTGGCGAAGTGGTTGCTGCTCGCCAACCGCGACGAGGCCACGCGGCAACTGGGCATTTCGGAAAAGACGGCATCACGTATCGCATCGCTGACACTGGCGCAGATCGACGATCTGGCGGCAGGCGGCAAACTGTTCTGCGCGTTTCGCGACGAATTGGCCCCGGGGCGCGCGTGAATCGGTCGAGCGACGGGGCGCACCACGGCATCGGGGCGGCTCCGACAACGGTCGCAGGCGCGCTCGCGCCCTGGCGGCATCCTGAACCCGAACGAAGTGCGCGGTCACGCGAAGACGTGGTGACGCGACAGTCCGACTGTTTCCCATGCACGCAAACGAGAAAGAATCGATGATCTCCCAATCCATCTTCAAGGCATATGACATTCGCGGTGTGGTCGGCAAGACGCTCGACGCCGATA
>NZ_QTPW01000035.1:0-79234 GCF_003857965.1 Burkholderia sp. Bp9031 | reverse complement strand
CCGCACGTTGCCGACGTCGGACGCGAAGGGCTTCTGGGGCGCGTTCGGCTGTTCGTGCTGGGCGGTCTGACATGACGGCGCGCACCGTCCATGGCAACCCGGCGTGGGTCCGCGCGCTGCTGTCGCAGCCGTGGATCCTGCCGCTCGCGCGGCTTGCGCTGGTGTCGGCCTATCTGCTCGGCGGCGTCGCGAAAGCGCTCGACTTCGACGGCGCGGTCGCGGAGCAGGCGCACTTCGGCCTGCAACCGGCCGCGCTGTGGGCGGCGCTGGCGATCGCGGTCGAGATCGGCGGCTCGCTGTGCGTGGTGTTTCGCCGCTTCACGTGGCTCGGCGCCGGCAGCCTCGGTATGCTGACGCTCGTCGCGATGGTCGTGGCGAACGATTTCTGGAACCGCTCGGGTGCCGAACATTTCATGGCGCTCAACAGCTTTTTCGAGCATCTCGGGCTGATCGCGGCACTCGTGCTCGCGACCGTGCTCGACGATGCGCGGCAACCGGCCGGCGACGGCCGCTCCATTCGATGACGATGCAACAACCAGGAAATCCTGTGATGAAATCCATTCGTTCAATGCTGCTCGCCGTGATGGTCGCGGGCGGCCTTGCCGTCGCGCCGGTGGCGTTCGCGAAACCGCCCGTGCCGCCCGCGGTCGCGCCGACGGTGACCGTCGGCCCGCAATACGACACGACCCACGTGTGTGTCGCGCCCGAAGACTTCGACCGCTTCACCGACAGTTTCGTCGCCACGTTCGGCGGCAAGAAGTCGAAGCAGGGCGTGTTCCAGGTCACGCCGACGCCGAGCCAGACGATGTCGCAGCTCGTGCTCACGCCGGTCGGCACGGTTTCGGTGTTCGGTTTCAAGACGCCGATCCCGTATCCGTTCTGTGCGGAGCGCACCGGCTACCTCGTCACCGATCTCGACGTCGCGGTGAAGTCGGCACGCGAGCACGGCGCCGACGTGATCGTCGACACGTTCCCCGATCCGATCGGCCGCGATGCGATCATTGCGTGGACGGGCGGCGTGAACATGCAGCTCTACTGGCATACGCAGGCGCCGAACTACGACGCACTTCAGACCATCCCCGAGAATCGCGTCTACGTGTCGCCGCAAAGCGTGCGCAAGTTCGTGCACGATTTCGTCAAGTTCTCGAAGGGCAAGGTGGTGTCCGACAACCTGAAGGCGCCGGGCATCGAGATCGGCCGGCCGAACGACACGTACCGCCGCATCCGCATCGAGTCGGGCTTCGGCAAGATGACCGTGCTCGTGACCGACGGCCATCTGCCGTATCCGTTCGGGCGCGAGATGACGGGCTACGAAGTACCCGATCTCGCCGCGACGCTGAAGAAGGCCGAAGCCGCGGGCGTGACCGTGCTCGTGCCGGCGTTCGCGTCGGACGGCCGCGACGCGGCGCTCGTGCAGTTCCCGGGCGGCTACGTTGCCGAGATCCACGCGAGCGCGGCGCGATGAAGCACGAGGACACGATCCTTGCCGCGGTGGCCGGCTTCGTCGACACGCTGAGCTTCGTCGCGCTGTTCGGGCTGTTCACCGCGCACGTGACCGGCAACTTCGTGCTGATCGGCGCGGGCATCGCTGGCTTCGGCCAGGGTGTCGTGCTGAAGCTCAGTGTGTTTCCCGCGTTCGTGTGCGGCGTGATCGCGGCGAGCCTGATCGCGCGGTCGCTGTCCGCGCGGCCGGCCTGGCAGGGCACGCGCGCGCTGCACATGGTGCAGGCCGTGCTGCTGCTCGGTTTCTGCGCGGCCGGCGTGTGGGCGACGCCCGTCACGCAGTCCGACAGCCTGCCGGTGCTGGTGGCCGGCATCGTCGGCACGTTCGCGATGGGCGTGCAGAACGCGCATCCGCGCGTCATCGCACGTGCCGGCGTGCCGAACACGGTGATGACGGGCAACGTCACGCAGGCGATCCTCGACGTCGTCGACCTGCTGTCGGCCGGCACGGCCGACAGCGCACGCGCGGCGGCGCGGGCCCGCTTCGGCAAGATGCTGCCTGCGATCGTCGCATTCGCGCTCGGCGCGGCGTGCGGAGCGCTTGGCTTCCGCTACGTTGGATTCTGGGCGCTGCTCGCGCCGGTCGGCGCGCTCGCCACGCTTGCACTGTGTGCGGCGCAAGCGGCCGGACCCGTCGCGCAGGAGCGAGCATGACCGGGCGGGGGCAGGGGAGACAGCGGAGACACCGCGGCCGGCGCTTCGAGCGGGCCGCGCGCCTGTCGATCGTCGCGGGACTGTTGTTCGCGAGCGCCGACGTGGCGTTCGCGGAAACGGCGGCATCGGCATCGACAGCAACATGCACGGCGAAGCGGCCGACGGTGCTGTTCAACCGCTGGCAGGAAGACTGGTCGGTGCTCGCAAACCCGTGCGTGCCGCGCGCGCCGCTCGACGGGCTGAAATACATTCCGCTCGGCAATGATCCGGCATCCTATCTGTCGCTCGGCGTGAACCTGCGCGAGCGACTGGAGACCAACGACGCGCCGCTGTTCGGGATCGGCTCCGCGCAATCGGATACGTACCTGATCCAGCGCGTCGAAGTGCATGCCGATGCGCATCTCGGCCAGCACTGGCAGTTCTTCGTGCAGTTGCAGGACGATCGCGCGTTCGGCAAGAACACGATCGCGCCGGTCGACAAGAACCCGCTCGATCTCGAACAGGCGTTCGCGACCTACACGGGCGCGCTCGGCGGCGGCACGTTCAAGCTCCGCGTCGGCCGGCAGGAGATGGCGTTCGACCTGCAGCGTTTCATCGCCGCGCGCGACGGCCCGAACGTGCGGCAGGCGTTCGATGCGGTCTGGGCCGATTACGAATACGGAAAGTGGCGCTTCATCGGCTATGCGACGCAGCCGGTGCAGAACCGCAGCGCATCCGATTTCGACGACGTGTCCAATCGCGACCTCACGTTCAGCGGCGTGCGCTTCGAGCGGCAGTCGGTCGGGCCGGGCGACCTGTCCGGCTACTGGTCGCGCTACAACCGCAGCAACGCGCGCTTTCTCGATGCGAGCGGCCCCGAGCATCGCGACGTGTGGGACCTGCGCTACACGGGCACGCAGGGCCGCTTCGACTGGGATCTCGAGACGATGTTGCAGACCGGGACGGTCGGCAACAACACGATCGGTGCATGGGCCGTCGGCTCGATCGCCGGCTACCGGCTCGACGCGCCATGGTCGCCGCGTATCGCGCTGCAGGTCGATGCGGCATCGGGCGACCGGCATCCGCACGACGGCCGCGTCGGCACGTTCAACCCGCTGTTTCCGAACGGCTATTACTTCACGCTGGCTGGCTACACGGGCTACTCGAACCTGATCCACGTGAAGCCGTCCGTGACGCTGAAGCCGTCGCCGAACCTGTCGCTGCTCGGCGCGCTCGGCTTCCAGTGGCGCGAGACGACCGGCGACGCCGTCTATCAGCAGGCGAATGTCGCGGTGCCGGGCACCGCGGGCAAGGGCGGCCTGTGGACGGGGATGTACGTGCAGTTGCGCGCGGACTGGACGATCGCGGCGAACCTGATCGGCGCGGTCGAGGCCGTGCACTTCCAGGTCGGCGATGCGATCCGGCAGGCGGGCGGGCACAACGCCGACTACGTCGGCGTCGAGCTGAAGTATGGGTGGTAGCGTGCGTGCCGCGGCGCGTCCGCCGTCGCATGGCTGCACGGTGGGCGGTGTCGCATGAGCGCGCGGGTGCAGGTGCTGGCTTATTCGGACGAACTGCTGATCGTGCGCTGGCATGCGGCGGGTCGCGCGGAACAGCGCTGGTCGCCCGGGCGAGCGCTGCGTTCGGGGCATTGCGCGTTGTCCGGCGAGAAGATCGTCTGCGGCGACGTTGTTTTCAGCCCGCGCGGGCGCGCGGCGGCCGATCCGAACGCGATGATCCTGGCTGCCGCGCTCGACCGTCCGCACGTGTCGACGGTTCGTCCGCAGGTGCGGGTGCTCGAGCGCTCGTCGCAATTGCTGCTCGTGCGCTGGGTCGAACCGGGGCGTGCGCATTTCGGCGAGCAGCACTGGAAACCCGGGCGCGCACGGCAGGCCGGTACCTGCGCGCTGTCGGGGGCGCGGATCGCGCGCGGGGATCGCGTGTTCCGTCCGAGCGGACGACCGATGCCGCCGAATGCGGGTGCGATGATTCTGGCGATCGCGCTCGATGGTGCCGATCTCGCACGCACATGAGCGGGATGCGAGCGCGCGCATGAAAAAGGAGCGGCCCCGCGGGGCCGCTCTTCGTTCGTCAGGGCCGGCAGCGCGGCCGGCCCGTTCACGGTGATGTCGTTACACGTTACAGGTTCGGCGACAGCGCGAGCGCGTTCGTCAGGTCGCCCATCGGCTGCGCACCGTTCGCCTTCAGCGCGTCGTCGCGCTGTTGCAGGCCCGCGAGGCGCGGCAGCGAGAAGCGGCGCGTGATGAAGCGCAGGATCGACGCGGTGTCGTACTGCGTGTGGTCGACGAAACCCTTCTTCGCGAACGGCGACACGATCAGCGCCGGAATCCGCGTGCCCGGGCCCCAGCGGTCGCCCTTCGGCGGCGCCACGTGATCCCAGAAGCCGCCGTTCTCGTCGTACGTGACGACCACGATCATGTTCTTCCACTGCGGGCTCGCCTGCAGGTGCGCGAGCACGTCCGCGATGTGCTGGTCGCCGCTCGCGACGTCCGTATAGCCCGGGTGTTCGTTCAGGTTGCCCTGCGGCTTGTAGAACGCGACTTGCGGCAGCGTGCCCGCGTCGATCGCCTTGATGAACGCGCTGCCGTCCGTGCCGCCGTCGAGCAGATGCTGCGCACGGTTCGTGCTGCCCGGTGCCTGGTTCGCGTAGTAGTTGAACGGCTGATGGTGCGGCTGGAAGTTCGGCGCCGTCATGTTCGGGCCGTAGATCACGTTCGCGATGCCGCTTTGCGCGGCCTGCAGCGCCTGACTCCACGCACCGCTGTACCACGCCCACGACACGCCCGCGTTGGTCAGCAGGTCGCCGATGTTCTGCTGCGTCTGCGGCGGCAGCGTCGTCGCGGCCGACGGATCCGCGAGGTTCGGGTCGCCGCCCGATGCGGCCTTGTTGCCGCTCGGCTGGTACGGCGGCTGCATCGTGTTGATCGCGTAGAAGTCCGGCGTCAGGTTGCCCGAGTTCACGAACTTCGGAATGCCGTCGAGCGCGGAGGCCGGCGAGTTGCTCGCGAGCTGCAGCGACTTGCCGTCCGCGGCGACCGCCGAGATCGAACCGGCCGCCGGGCTCTTGTCCGCATTCGCATAGAACGGCGCACACGCGCAGATCAGGTACTGGTGGTTCAGGAACGAGCCGCCGAACGCACCCATGAAGAAGTTGTCGGCGAGCGTGAACTGCTGCGCGATCTTCCACAGCGGCAGCTTCGACGCGTCGGGCGTGTAGTGGCCCATCACGAGGCCGCCCGAGTCGGCCCAGGCGGCGAACATGTCGTTCTTGCCGCCGTTGATCTGCATCTGGTTCTCGTAGAAGCGGTGATACAGGTCGCGCGTCGTCAGGCTCATCGACGTGTTGAACCCCTTCGGATCGTCGATCGCGAACGGTGCGTTCGGCAGGTTGGCCGTCATCGCCTCGGTCACGGCCGGCGTCACGCCTTTCGCGGTCAGGCCGTTCCAGACCTTCGGCAGCGTCGCGAGCGGCTGGCCGTTGCGGTCCTTCTGCTGCGCGCTCGCCGCCGTCACGTTCTGCAGGCCGTTCGCGCCCGGAAAGTTGCCGTACAGGTTGTCGAAGCTGCGGTTTTCCGCATAGATCACGACGACGTTCTTCACCGTCGACAGGCCTTGCTGCTGCACGTCGTCGCCGCCGCAGGCGGTGAGGGCGGCGGCCGCCGCAACGGCGATCGGCGTAAAGCGAATCCAGGCGTGGTTTTTCATGCGTTCTACTCTCATCTCTCTTGTCGCGTGGGGGACCGGAGCATCCGTTTGCGGCCGGTTCTCGAAGGTGGCCGTCGCGTGTCCGGTTGTAAGCATTTTCAGGGGGCGATTTGACAGGCGGGTGTAGGCGTCCTTTCGATTGCCTGTCAGTGGGGCGTCATGGAATGGTCATGCGGTTGACATAAACTCCGGCCGCTCATGAACCCTCTTTCCGACGAATCGATGAAGCCTCGCCAATCGGCAGCCGGTGCGCTTGCGCGCTCGTGGCTGCATCTGACCGGTGCGCTCGCGCTGGCCACCGCGCTTGCGACCCTTGCCGGCTGTGACGGACAGCCGGGTGCCGGCACGTCGACCGCGCAGGCCGCAGGCGCATCGCATGCATCGGGTGCCGCGCAACAGGTTGCGTCCGCAACGATTGTGGCGAGTGGTCCGGTGGTCGCCGCGAACCAGCCGCAGACCCGCGCGCAAGTTTACGAAGGCGTGCGCCGGATGACGGCGCTCGGCAAGCAACTTTTCTTCGACCCTACGCTGTCAGGTTCCGGCAAGCTGGCGTGCGCGTCGTGCCATAGCCCCGAGCATGCGTTCGGCCCGCCGAATGCGCTGGCCGTGCAGTTCGGCGGCGACGACATGAAGCGGTCCGGGTTTCGCGCGGTGCCGTCGCTCAAGTACCTGCAGGGCGTGCCGCAATTCACCGAGCACTTTCACGATTCCGACGACGAAGGCGACGAGAGCGTCGATGCGGGCCCGACGGGCGGCCTCACGTGGGACGGCCGCGTCGACACGGGCGCCGAGCAGGCGCGCATTCCGCTCACGTCGCCGTTCGAGATGAACAGCACGCCCGCGAAGGTCGCACGGGCAGTGAAAGCCGCGCCGTACGCGGACGAGTTCCGCGCGGTGTTCGGCGTGCAGGTGCTCGACGACGACGCGGCCGCGTTCAAGGCGGTGCTGCGCGCGCTCGAGACGTTCGAGCAGACGCCCGAACTGTTCTCGCCGTATTCGAGCAAGTACGACGCTTACCTCGCCGGGCATGCGCAGCTTACGCCGGTCGAACTGCGCGGGCTGCAGCTGTTCAACGACGAGAAGAAGGGCAATTGCGCGAGCTGCCACATCAGCCAGCGCGCGCTCGACGGCACGCCGCCGCAGTTCAGCGATTTCGGCCTGATCGCGATCGCGGTGCCGCGCAACCGCGCGCTGCCGGTCAATCGCGATCCGCGCTTCCACGATTTCGGCGCGTGCGGCCCCGAGCGCACCGACCTGAAGGGCCGCGACGAATTCTGCGGGCTGTTCCGCACGCCGTCGCTGCGCAACGTCGCGCTGCGCAAGACCTTCTTCCATAACGGCGTGTACCACTCGCTCGAGGACGTGATGCGCTTCTACGTCGAGCGCGACATCCATCCCGAGAAGTTCTATCCGGTCGTGCACGGCAAGGTGCAGGTCTACGACGACCTGCCGAAGCGCTACTGGCCGAACATCAACCGCGAGCCACCGTTCGACCGCAAGCGCGGCGACGCGCCCGCGCTGAACGCGGCCGAGATCAAGGACGTGATCGCGTTCCTGAACACGCTGACTGACGGATATCAACCGGCGTCGACGCAGGCCGCCCGCTGAAAGCGTCGCACGCGGCACGCATGCTATGCTCGCTCGCTGACGGGCGTGGCGCGTGCCGGTTCAGCCGGCCGCGCGCCGCGCCGTTCGATCGAACATCCAAGGAGAACAACACATGTCGATGCGTGCATCCCTTTCCGTCGTCACGCGCGTGCTGGCCGGCGCCGCGTGCGCAGCCGCGATGCTGCCCGTCCACGCGCAAAGCAACCTGGGCTTCCTGAACGACACGCCGCTGACCTACTTCAGCAAGACCGACCGCGCGTCGCTGACCAAGGCCGTCGCGCAGGTGCGTGACGAAGGCAAGGACGGCGAGACCACGACGTGGCAGAGCAGCGGCCGCGGCACGCAGATCGACGCGAAGCTCACGCCGTCGACGTCCGAGAGCGATGGCAAGACCTGCCGCGAAATCGCCACCGACATCGCCGCGAAGGGCCAGACGATGACGCTCAAGCCGGTCTTCTGCAAGACCGCCGCGGGCAAGTGGCAGCTGCAGAAGCGCTGAGCACGCGCGCGATGAAGCGCAGCGGTGCGCCGCGCACGGTATCGTGCGGCGTCGTGATTCTCGACGGGGCTGGCCGCGTATTCCTCGCGCATGCGACGGATACCACGCACTGGGACATCCCGAAGGGGCAGGGCGAGCCCGGCGAGTCGCCGGCCGACGCGGCGCTGCGGGAGTTGCGCGAGGAAACCGGCATCGAGCTCGCGCCGGCGCGACTGCTCGATCTCGGCCGCTTTGCATACCGTCACGACAAGGATCTGCACCTGTTCGCGGTGCAGGTCGCGGACGACGAGATCGATCCCGCGCACTGCACGTGCACGTCGCTGTTTCCGAGCCGTCGCGACGGTTCGCTGATTCCCGAGATGGACGCGTATCGCTGGACCGCGCCCGGCGACGTCGACGCCTATGCGAGCCGCAGCCTTGCGCGGCTGTTCCGCACGACGCTGCCGCTCGCGGACCTGCATCGGCGGCTGGCGGGCGCGTGAGCGCTGCTGCGTCGATTCCGCGGATGGCGCGCACGCAATAAAAAACCGGCCCGAAGGCCGGTTTTTTTATCGTCGCGCGACGACGGCCCGAAGCCGCGCGCCGCGTGCGCCGCAGGCCGTCAGGCCGGCTTGCCCCAGCTGTCGCGCAGCCCGACGATTCGGTTGAACACGGGCTTGCCCGGTTTCGAATCGACGCGATCGGCGACGAAATAGCCGTGACGCTCGAACTGGAAGTGTGTTTCCGGTGCGACGTCGCCGGCGCCCGGTTCGACGTAGGCCTGCGTGATCTTCTTCGAATTCGGGTTCAGCGCCTCGAGGAAGTTCGCGCCGCCCGCGTCCGGGTGCGGCTCCTTGAACAACCGGTCGTAGATCCGCACCTCGGCCGGCTGTGCATGCTTCGCGCTGACCCAGTGGATGTTGCCCTTGACCTTGTAGTTGTTCGCGCCTTCCGTTCCCGACTTGCTGTCCGGGAAGTAGGTGCAGTGCACGGCCGTCACGTTGCCGTCGGCGTCCTTGTCGAAGCCCGTGCATTCGATCACGTAGCCGTAGCGCAGGCGCACCTTGTTGCCCGGGAACAGGCGGAAATAGCCCTTCGGCGGGTTCTCGACGAAGTCCTCGCGTTCGATCCACAGCTCGCGCGAGATCGGGAACGTGCGCACGCCGCGCTCCGGATGATGCGGATGTACGGGGGCCGTGCACGCTTCCTCGAGGTCTTCCGGATAATTGTCGATCACGAGCTTCAGCGGATCGAGCACGGCGACCGTGCGCGGCGCCTTGTCGTCGAGGTCGTCGCGCAGCGCGCCTTCGAACACGCTCATGTCGATCCACGAATCGACCTTCGTCACGCCGATCCGCTCGCAGAACAGGTGGATGCTCTCCGGCGTGAAGCCGCGGCGGCGGATCCCGACGATCGTCGGCATGCGCGGGTCGTCCCAGCCTTCGACGTGACCTTCGGTGACGAGCTGCAGCAGCTTGCGCTTGCTGGTGATCGCATACGTGAGGTTCAGGCGCGAGAATTCGATCTGTTGCGGCAGCGGACGCGTGAACATGCCGGCTTCCGCGAGTTCGTTCAGCACCCAGTCGTACAGCGGGCGGTGATCCTCGAACTCGAGCGTGCACAGCGAGTGCGTGATGCCCTCGAGCGCATCCGAGATGCAGTGCGTGTAGTCGTACATCGGATACACGCACCAGGCATCGCCGGTGCGGTAGTGGTGCGCGTAGCGGATCCGGTAGATCACCGGGTCGCGCATGTTCATGTTCGGCGAAGCCATGTCGATCTTCGCGCGCAGCACGTGCTCGCCTTCCTTGAACTCGCCGGCCTTCATCCGGCGGAACAGGTCGAGGTTTTCCTCGGGCGAGCGCTCGCGGAACGGCGACGGCTTGCCGCCTTCGGTGAGCGAGCCGCGGTTCGCGCGCATTTCCTCGGCGCTCTGGCTGTCGACGTACGCACGGCCGCGCTGGATCAGCAGCTCGGCGAATTCGTACAGCTTGTCGTAGTAGTCGCTCGCGAAATATTGATGATCGACTGCATCCTTGCGCCAGTCGAAGCCGAGCCAGCGCACCGCGTCGACGATCGAGTCGACGTACTCGACACTTTCCTTTTCCGGGTTCGTGTCGTCGAAGCGCAGGTGGCATACGCCGCCGTAGTCGCGCGCGACGCTGAAGTTCAGGCAGATGCTCTTCGCATGGCCGATGTGCAGATAGCCGTTCGGCTCGGGGGGGAAGCGCGTCTCGACACGGCCGCCCCATTTCCCGGTGCGGTTGTCGTCGTCGATGATGTTGCGGATGAAGTTGGAAGCCGCGGGGGCGTCGTTACGTTCGGTGCTCATGCGGTTGGCGTCAGGTTGTGTCGGCGCGTCGCGCCGGTTTAATCCTGTAATTCTACCTGACCGGGGTCCGTCCCGCGCGGGTTGCGGCACTGCGCGGGTGCGTTCGCGACGCGGATCGCAATATCTCCATAGTGTGTCGGCTGTAACACGACGTAAATCGGATTGCCCGGCGCGTTTGGGTTTTCCTATGATGGCTTTACCGATTCAATGCCGCCACGGGTACTTTTTGCCTGGCGGGAGGAACCCAACAATCATGATGAAGAAGACCACTTTTCTCGTTCGTACCGCGGTAATCGTCGCGGCCCTGTCGCAACTCGGCGCATGCGCGATGACGCATACGCAACGTAACGCCGGTATCGGCGCGGCCGCGGGCGGCGCGCTCGGCTACCTGATCACGGGCGGCCCGGTCGGCACGGTCGCCGGCGCCGCGGCAGGCGGTCTGGTCGGCGCCGGCGTGCGCTGATCGAAGCCGGCGCGTGAGCGCCGGCCGGGCGTGACGGCATCCGCAACGCGTCACGCCCCACGGTTTCTCGCACATCCATTCCGCGATTCGACAGGCAGCATCAGGGAGGAGCGGGTGTGCGACACTTCGTCGACATCACATAACGACTTCATTCGTCGACGAACCTTCCATGAGCGACTCTCTCGTTTTCGTGCTGCCGGGCTACGGCAACTCCGGCCCG
The DNA here is from genome assembly GCF_003857965.1 of Burkholderia sp. Bp9031. Lineage (NCBI taxonomy): Bacteria > Pseudomonadati > Pseudomonadota > Betaproteobacteria > Burkholderiales > Burkholderiaceae > Burkholderia > Burkholderia sp. Bp9031. Next base: position 68,271 of record NZ_QTPW01000035.1, on the reverse strand, counting down.
CTCCACTGGCAAAGCCGCTGGGAGCGTGCCGACGCGCGTTTCGTGCGCGTCGCGATGCCCGACTGGGACCGTGCGTTCCGCAACGGCTGGTGTCTCGCGCTCGACCGCGCGGTCGAGGCCGCACCGGGCCACGTGACGATCGCCGCGCACAGCCTCGGCACGCTGACCGTCGCGTGGTGGGCGACCCGCTACGCGCGGCCGGCCGCACTCGCGAAGGTGCGCGGCGCGCTGCTCGTTGCGTTGCCCGATCCGGCCGGGCCGGCGTTTCCGGCCGATGCGCATGGCTTCGGGCCGGTGCCGCACGAGCGGCTGCCGTTTCCGACCCGCGTGGTGGCGAGCAGCGACGATCCGTACGGTTCGCTCGCGTTCGCGCGCCGCTGCGCGCACGCGTGGGGCAGCACCTTCCATGACCTCGGCCCGCGCGGCCACATCAACGCGGACAGCGGACTGGGCGACTGGCCCGACGCACGCGGCTGGCTCGACGCGCTTGCGCGTTAGTTTGCGGGAGTCGGCACGAGTCGTAATGAGTCGGCGTTAGCCGGCACCAATCGGCGTCAGCGAGTCGGCGCGCGTTCGCGTCGACCGATCAGCCAATCGGTCCGGCCGCTGCGAGGCCGCGTCCGCGCACATCGCCGCGCGTGCCCTAACGGCGCCGCGCGGCTGCCGTGCCGGTGCGCTCAGATCGCCTGTTTCGCCTTCAGCGCCGCGATGCGCGCATCGTCGTAGCCGAGCATGTCGCGCAGCACGTCTTCCGTCTGCGCGCCGAGCAGCGGCGGGGCGGTGCGCGCATCGGGCGGCGTCGCGCTCATCCGGATCGGATTGCGCACGAGCTTCACGTCCGCGCCGCACGGGTGCGGCAGCGACACCTGCATCCCGCGCGCGACCACCTGCTCGTTGTCGAACACTTCGTCGAGTTCGTTGATCGGCCCGCACGGCACGCCGGCCGCTTCCAGCGCGCCGATCCAGTCGGCCTTGCCGCGTGTCTTCACCATCTCCACGAGGATCGGCACCAACGTGTCGCGATGGCGCACGCGCGACGGATTCGTCGCGAACCGTGCGTCGTCGGCCAGCTCGGGCCGGCCGCCGGCCTCGACGAACTTGCGGAACTGCCCGTCGTTGCCGACCGCGACGATGATCCAGCCGTCGCTCGTCTGGAACGTCTGATACGGCACGATGTTCGGATGCGCGTTGCCCCAGCGCACCGGCGGCTTGCCGCTCGCGAGGAAGTTGGTGTTCATGTTCGCGAGCAGCGCGACCTGCACGTCGAGCAGCGCCATGTCGATGTACTGACCTTCGCCCGTGCGATCGCGGTGCGCGAGCGCGGCGAGCACGGCGATCGTCGAATAGAGGCCCGTCGCGAGATCGGCGATCGCGACGCCGGCCTTCTGCGGGCCGCCGCCCGGCTCGCTGTCGCGCTCGCCGGTGATGCTCATGAAGCCGCCGATGCCCTGGACGATGAAGTCGTAGCCCGCGCGATGCGCGTACGGGCCCGTCTGGCCGAAACCCGTGACCGAGCAGTAGACGAGGTCGGGCTTCACCGCGCGCAGCGATTCGTAGTCGAGCCCGTATTTCTTCAGCTGCCCGACCTTGTAGTTCTCGAGCACGACGTCGCTCTGCGCGGCGAGCTCGCGCACGATCTGCTGGCCTTCTGGCGTCGCGATGTCGACCGTCACCGAGCGCTTGTTGCGGTTCGCCGCGAGGTAGTACGCGGCCTCGGCCGTATCGGCGCCGGTCGCGTCCTTCAGGTACGGCGGCCCCCAGTGGCGCGTGTCGTCGCCGGCGCCGGGGCGCTCGACCTTGATCACGTCCGCGCCGAAATCGGCAAGCGTCTGCGCGCACCACGGGCCCGCGAGCACGCGGGTGAGGTCCAGCACGCGGATATGGCTCAGGGCACCCATCGTCGAATCGTCTCCTTTTGTGGCTCGCCCGGCCGGAGCAAGGCGGATTGGCATGCCGAGCATCTTAAGGCGAATCGGCCGCGCGGGTGGCCCAGGCCGGTCGTCCGGCGCGGCGGGCCGCTGCCGTCCGGGCGGCCGGTCTTTAGCCGGTCTGTATCGTATAATCGACCGTTTACGATATTTGCCCGCCGTGCGTCCGCGAGGACGGCCGGCGTTTGAAGCCGTCTCAGCCAGACATTCCCCGCACGCCATGAAAGCTGCCGAAATCCGCGAGAAATTCCTCAAATTCTTCGAATCGAAGGGCCACACGATCGTCCGCTCGTCGAGCCTCGTGCCCGGTAACGACCCCACGCTGATGTTCACGAACTCGGGCATGGTCCAGTTCAAGGACGTGTTCCTCGGCACGGACCCGCGTCCGTACTCGCGCGCCACCACGGCGCAGCGCAGCGTGCGCGCGGGCGGCAAGCACAACGACCTCGAGAACGTCGGCTACACGGCGCGCCACCACACGTTCTTCGAGATGCTCGGCAACTTCTCGTTCGGCGACTACTTCAAGCACGACGCGATCCGCTTCGCGTGGGAGCTGCTGACCACGGTCTACCAGCTGCCGAAGGAAAAGCTGTGGGTCACCGTCTACCAGGAAGACGACGAAGCGTACGACATCTGGGCGAAGGAAGTCGGCGTGCCGGCCGAGCGGATCATCCGGATCGGCGACAACAAGGGCGCGCGCTACGCGTCGGACAACTTCTGGACGATGGGCGACACCGGCCCGTGCGGCCCGTGCACCGAAATCTTCTACGACCACGGCCCGGACGTATGGGGCGGCCCGCCGGGATCGCCTGAAGAAGACGGCGACCGCTACATCGAGATCTGGAACCTCGTGTTCATGCAGTTCAACCGCGATGCGCAGGGCAACATGACGCGCCTGCCGAAGCAGTCGGTCGACACCGGCATGGGCCTCGAGCGCCTCGCCGCGGTGCTGCAGCACGTGCACAGCAACTACGAGATCGACCTGTTCCAGAACCTGATCAAGGCCGCCGCGCGCGTGACCGAGATCAGCGACCTCACCAACAACTCGCTGAAGGTGATCGCCGATCACATCCGCGCGTGCTCGTTCCTGATCGTCGACGGCGTGATTCCCGGCAACGAAGGCCGCGGCTACGTGCTGCGCCGCATCGTGCGCCGCGCGATCCGCCACGGCTACAAGCTCGGCCGCAAGGGCTCGTTCTTTCACAAGCTGGTGGCCGATCTCGTCGCCGAGATGGGCGCAGCCTATCCGGAGCTGAAGGAAGCCGAGCAGCGCGTGACCGACGTGCTGCGCCAGGAAGAAGAGCGCTTCTTCGAGACGATCGAGCACGGGATGTCGATCCTCGAGGCCGCGCTCGCCGACGTCGAGGCGAAGGGCGGCAAGGTGCTCGACGGCGAACTCGCGTTCAAGCTGCACGACACCTACGGCTTCCCGCTCGACCTCACGGCCGACGTGTGCCGCGAGCGCGGGATGACGGTCGACGAGCCGGCGTTCGACGACGCGATGGCGCGCCAGCGCGAGCAGGCGCGCGCGGCCGGCAAGTTCAAGGCTGCACAGGGCCTTGACTACACGGGTGCGAAGACCACCTTCCACGGTTACGAGGAAATCGCGTTCGACGACGCGAAGGTCGTCGCGCTGTACGTCGACGGTTCGTCGGTCAACGAAGTGAAGGTCGGCCAGGATGCGGTCGTCGTGCTCGACCACACGCCGTTCTATGCGGAATCGGGCGGCCAGGTCGGCGACCAGGGCGTGCTCGCGAACGCCGCGACGCGCTTCGCGGTGGCCGACACGCTGAAGGTGCAGGCCGACGTGATCGGCCACCACGGCACGCTGGAGCAGGGCACGCTGAAGATCGGCGACGTGCTGCGCGCGGAAATCGACGCGCGCCGCCGCGCACGCACGCAGCGCAACCACTCGGCCACCCACCTGATGCACAAGGCGCTGCGTGAAGTGCTCGGCGCGCACGTGCAGCAGAAGGGTTCGCTCGTCGATGCGGAGAAAACCCGCTTCGACTTCGCGCACAACGCTCCGCTGACCGACGACGAAATCCGTCGCGTCGAGCAGATCGTCAACGACGAAGTCCTCGCGAACGCGCCGGGTATCGTGCGCGTGATGCCGTACGACGAAGCGGTGAAGGGCGGCGCGATGGCGCTGTTCGGCGAGAAGTATGGCGACGAAGTGCGCGTGCTCGACCTCGGCTTCTCGCGCGAACTGTGCGGCGGGACGCACGTGCATCGCACCGGCGACATCGGCTTGTTCAAGATCGTCGTCGAAGGCGGCGTCGCGGCCGGCATCCGCCGCGTCGAGGCGATCACCGGCGACAACGCGGTGCGCTACGTGCAGGAACTCGACGCGCGCGTAAACGAAGCGGCTGCCGCGCTGAAGGCGCAGCCGTCGGAGCTCACCCAGCGCATCGCGCAGGTGCAGGACCAGGTGAAGTCGCTCGAGAAGGAACTGGGCGCGCTGAAGTCGAAGCTCGCATCGAGCCAGGGCGACGAGCTCGCGCAGCAGGCCATCGAAGTCGGCGGCGTGTACGTGCTGGCGGCGACGCTCGACGGCGCGGACGCGAAGACGCTGCGCGAGACGGTCGACAAGCTGAAGGACAAGCTGAAGAGCGCGGCGATCGTGCTGGCGGCCATCGAAGGCGGCAAGGTCAGCCTGATCGCGGGCGTCACGCCGGATGCGAGCAAGAAGGTCAAGGCCGGCGAGCTCGTGAACTTCGTCGCGCAGCAGGTCGGCGGCAAGGGCGGCGGCCGTCCGGACATGGCGCAGGCAGGCGGCACGGAACCGGCGAACCTGCCGGGCGCGCTCGCGGGCGTGAAGGGCTGGGTCGAAGAGCGTCTTTGATCGTCACGGCTGAGGCGATGCGGTTTCGTTGACCGGATCGCATCTCACGAAAAAACGACCCGATCGGCAGATGTGCCGGTCGGGTCGTTTTGTGTTTACGTGCGATTGGAGCGGGTTCCGAGTACTGGGAACGGGCCCACCCATCCGCCTCAAACCGGCGTCGCCACGCGCGATTTCACCGCATCTACCGTCTCCCGCGCAGCGTCGCCCAACGCATCGCGCAGCGCCGCCAGCGCCGCCGACGCGTAGCCCTGCCGCCACGCGAGCACCGTATCGATCCCTTCGAGCTCGGCGATCGTGTGGGCCGTGACGTTGCCGGTCTCGGGCTGCAGGTCGAGCACCGAGCGCGGCGCGACCGCGATGCCCGCGCCGGCCGCGACGCACGCGACGATCGCGTGATACGAGCCGAGTTCGAGCACGCGCGCGGGTTTCATCCCGTGTGCCGCATACCATTGCTCGACGTACTTCCGGTACGTGCAGCCGCGCTCGAACGCGATCAGCGTCGGCAGGATCACGTCGCGCGGCGTGCGCACCGGCGGATGGCCGCGCGGCGTCAGCAGCACCAGGTCCTCGCGGAAGATCGGCACCATCTCGAACGTGTCGGGCAGCGTGTCCGGCGCGGGCGGACGCGCGAACAGCGCCGCGTCGATCTCGAAGTCGCGTACCTTGTCGATCAGCCAGCCGGTCGTACCCGTCACGAGTTCCAGCGACACGTCGGGCCACGCATGGTGATAGCGCGCGAGCACGGTCGGCAGCCGGCTCGCGGCCGTGCTTTCCATCGTGCCGAGCCGCAGCCGCCCGCGCGGCGTATCCTCGCGCACCGCGTCGCGTGCCTCGTCGGCAAGCGCGAGCAGCCGCTCCGCGTACGGCAGCAGCGTGTGCCCGGCCGGTGTCAGCACGAGCCGGCGGCCGTCGCGCACGAACAGCGCGGCGCCGAGCTCCTCCTCGAGCTGCTTGATGCGCGTCGTCACGTTCGACTGCACGCGATGGAGCTTCGCTGCCGCGCGCGTCACGCCGTTCTCGCGCACGACGGCCCGGAAAATCGCCAGCGCCGCCAGATCCATGATTCTCTCCGGGAGATATGTGGAATCTTGATTATTCATTTTTCGAGAACGTTTGGTCAAGCTACGATACCGGCATTCCGATTCCTGTTCCGGCCGGCGCGTATCGCGCACGGCCCACGCTGCCATGTCCCGTTCCGATGCTCCGAGCGCCGTTGCCGGCGCGCACTTGTCCGATGACGCCGACCGCCGCGCCCGCGCGGCCGCGCTCGCCTGCATGATCGGGCTTGCGGTCGCGCTCGGCGTCGGCCGCTTCGCATTCACGCCGCTGCTGCCGCTGATGCTCGCCGACGGCTCGATCGGCCTGAAGGCCGGCAGCTGGCTCGCGTCGGCGAACTACGCGGGCTATTTCATCGGCGCGGTCAGTTGCGCGGCGGTGCGCGTGGCGCCCGCGCGGATGGTGCGCTTCGGGCTCGTCGCCACCGTGCTGCTGACCGCCGCGATGGGCGTTGGCCATCTGCTCTCCGTGTGGCTCGTGGTGCGCTTCGTCGCGGGCGTCGTCAGCGCATGGACGTTCGTGTTCGTGTCGCAATGGGGGCTGCGGCGGCTCGCCGAGCTGCACGCGCCCGAATGGAGCGGGGTGATCTACGCGGGGCCAGGCGTCGGCATCGTGCTGACGGGGCTGATCGGCAGCGCGCTGGCCGGCCATCGCGCGGCGCCTGGCTGGCTCGGCTTCGCGGCGTTGTCGGCGGTGCTGTCGGTCGCGATCTGGCGCACGTTCGGCAGCGCGCCGCAGGCGGCAGTTGCGTCGCCGGCCGCGCCCGCCCGGCAGGCGGCAACGGCCGCGGCACCGCACGACGCGCGGCGCCATCGGGCCGACGCCGCATGGCTCGTCCTGCTGTACGGGATGCCGGGCTTCGGCTACATCATCACCGCGACGTTCCTGCCGGTGATCGCGCGCGCCGCGCTGCCGGCCGGTTCGCCGTGGCCGGACCTGTTCTGGCCGATGTTCGGCGCGGCGCTGATCGTCGGCGCGCTCGCCGCCGCGCGGCTGCCCGCCCGCTGGGACAACCGGCTGCTGCTCGCCGCCGGCTGCGCGACGCAGGCGCTCGGGATCGCGGCGGGCATCGTGTGGCCGAACGCGGCCGGCTTCTCGGTCGGCAGCGCGCTGCTCGGCCTGCCGTTCACCGCGATCACGCTGTTCGCGATGCGCGAGGCGCGGCGGCTGCACGGCGAGCGCGCGGCCGGGCTGATGGGCTATGCGACCGCGTCGTACGGGGTCGGGCAGATTCTCGGTCCGCTCGTCGCCGCGCCGCTGACCGCGCGTTTCGGGTCGTTCTCGCCGGCGCTGTGGGTCGCGGCGGGCGCATTGCTCGTCGGGGCCGCCGGCTTCGCGGCGACCGCCGCGCGCGGGCGCGCGCGACCCTGACGCGATCGGGGCCGGATCGTCTGCGGCGCGGGCAAACTCGCTAGAATGAAGCCTTTCCCGCGCCGAGCGGGCGCGAGGCGGCTTGCGGGCCGCCGCCGGCGTCCGCCAGATCCCCATCGATGACCACCGCCGACTACCGTTTTTGCCCGCGCTGCGCGAGCCCGCTGACCGAGCGCGCCGATCCCGAACACGAGGGCGGCCGCGTCCGCCGTGCCTGCCCGGACGACGCGTGCGGCTACGTGCACTGGAACAACCCGCTGCCGGTGGTGGCCGCGATCGTCGAACTCGACGGCAAGATCCTGCTCGCGCGCAACGCGGCCTGGCCGGAAGGGATGTTCGCGCTGATCACCGGCTTCCTCGAGAACGGCGAGACGCCCGAGGACGGCATCGCGCGCGAGGTGTTCGAGGAAACCGCGCTGAAGGCCGAGCAGGTCACGCTCGTCGGCGTCTATGAATTCATCCGCAAGAACGAGCTGATCATCGCGTACCACGTGCGCGCATCGGGCACCGTCGCGCTGTCGCCGGAACTGCTCGAATACCGGCTCGTCGATCCGCCGCGGCTGCGCCCGTGGCGGGCCGGCACCGGCTACGCGCTGGCCGACTGGATGCGCGCGCGCGGCCTCGATTTCGAATTCGTCGATCGAGCGGGGCAGTGACGGCCCGCGCCGCTCCCGGTATTTCATCCGTCGCGCCGCGCACGCTCGCGTCGCGGCACCGCGCCGTTTCCCGGCATGCCGTTCCGCGCGGCCGCCGCGCGGCGTCCCACTCGTCCTGACCGCCATCGCCATGTCCGACAAGCCGCAGCCGCGTCCGCGCGACGCCTATCGCCACTTCCTGCCGATCACGACCCGCTGGATGGACAACGACGTCTACGGACACGTGAACAACGTCGTCTATTACAGCTACTTCGACACCGTCGTGAACGAATACCTGATCCGCGCGGGCGTGCTCGACGTCGAGCACGGGCAGACGATTGGGCTCGTGGTCGAGACGCAATGCAACTACTTCGCGCCGCTCGTGTTTCCGCAGTCGGTCGACGCGGGGCTGCGCGTCGCGAAGCTCGGTACGTCGAGCGTGCGCTACGAGATCGGGCTGTTCGCGGCAGGGGAGCTCTCGCCGGCGGCGCAGGGGCATTTCGTGCACGTGTACGTCGATCGCGGCACGCGCCGCCCGGTGCCGCTGCCGGACGCGCTGCGCGCGGCGCTCGAACCGCTCGCCGGCTGACAGGCGCACGGCGGTGCACGCGTTCGCGCTCCAGGCGTTCAACGGCCTCAGCTACGGGTTGCTGCTGTTCATGCTGTCGGCCGGCCTGACGCTGATCTTCAGCGTGCAGGGCGTGCTCAACTTCGCGCATGCGAGCTTCTACATGCTCGGCGCGTACGTCGGCTACAGCATCGCGGCCGGTGCGGGTTTCTGGCCCGCGCTGGTGCTCGCGCCGCTCGCCGTCGGGCTGCTGGGCGCCGGCTGCGAGCGCTGGCTGCTGCGCCGCGTGCAGGCGCGCGGCGGCCATACGAGCGAACTGCTGCTGACCTTCGGCCTCGCCTACCTGATCGGCGAGGGCGCGAAACTCCTGTGGGGCCTCACGCCGCTGCCGGCCCCGGTGCCGCCGCTGTTCGACGGCGCGCCGGTGACCGCGTTCGGCCTCGCGCTGCCGCGCTACCGGCTCTTCATGATGACGATGTCCACGGCGATGCTGGTTGCGCTCGGCGCGCTGCTGCGCGTGTCGCGCATCGGGCTCGTCGTGCGCGCCGCGCTCACGCACCGCGCGGCCGTCGAGGCGCTCGGCTACGACGTACCGCGCGTGATGACGGGCCTGTTCGGCGCGGGCACCGCGCTCGCGGCGCTGGCCGGCGTGATCGGCGCGCCGCTCGCGGTGATCGAACCGGCGCTGGCCGAGACGGTCGGGTCGGTGGTGTTCGCGGTGGTCGTGATCGGCGGGCTCGGTTCGCTCGGCGGTGCGTTCGTCGCGTCGCTCGCGGTCGGCTTCGCGCAGACCTTCGCGGCGTCCAGCGACACGTCGCTGCGCGACCTCGCGCAACGGGCGGGCGTCGCGCTGCCCGACAGCGTCGCGGCCGTATCGATCGCGCAGCTCGCCCCGCTGGTTCCGTACCTGCTGCTCGTCGCGGTGCTGGTCGCCCGTCCGCGCGGCTTGTTCGGCGAGCGTGTCGATGGATAGCCGCGCGCGGGCCGGCGCGCTGCGCTGGGTGCTGTTCGCCGCGTGCGTCGCGCTGCCCGCGTGGCTGTGGCCGCATGGCGCGGTGCTCGGCTATCTCGCGCAGACGGCCGCGCTCGTCGTGCTCGCGCTGTCGTACAACCTGCAGCTCGGCACGACGGGGCTGCTGTCATTCGGTCATGCCGCGTTCGCGGGCCTCGGCGCCTTCGCCGCCGCGCACTGGTTCAATCGTGTCGGCGGTCCGCTGCCGCTGCTGCCGCTCGTCGGCGGCGTGGCCGGCGCCGGCTTCGGGTTCATCGCCGGGCTGCTCGCGACACGCCGCGCGGGCACCGTGTTCGCGATGATCACGCTCGGTCTCGCCGAATGCGTCGCGGCCGCCGCGTGGAGCGTGCCCGCGTGGTTCGGCGGTCTCGGCGGCGTGCCGATCGACCGCGCGAGCGGCACGCCATGGGGCGGCTGGCAGTTCGGCGCGCCGGCGCAGGCCTACGCGGTGATCGCCGCGTGGTGCATCGTGTCGGCGCTGGCGATGCGCGCGCTGACGCGCACGCCGCTCGCGCGGCTCGCGAACGCGGTGCGCGACAACCCCGCGCGCGTGGCGGCGCTCGGCACCGAGCCGCGCCGCGTGCGGCTCGCGATTGTCACCTGCGCGTCGTTCTTCGCGGGTATCGCCGGCACGCTGACGCTGATCGACGTCGAGATCGCGACGCCCGACAGCCTGTCGATGGCGCGCTCGGCGACCGTGCTGATCGCCGCGGTGATCGGTGGTACCGGCACGTTCTTCGGGCCGGCGGCCGGTGCCGTGGTGCTGACCGCGCTGAGCGTGGTCGTCGCGGGCGTGTCGCGTGCATGGGCGCTGTATCTCGGCGTGCTGTTCGTCGCGGTCGTCGTCGCGGCGCCCGGCGGGATCGCGGGCGTCGCACAGACGTTCGTGCATGCGTTGCGCCGCGACGCGCCGGCCGCCGAGCGCTGGCGCGTGCTGTGCGGTGTCGGCGCCTGCGTGTTCTGGGGCGTCGCGATCGTCTGCGCGGCCGAGCTCGGCTATGCGTGGCGCTTCGCGCAGGACGACGGCGCCGGCACTGCATTCGGCGCGTGGGGCATCGATGCCGATGCGCCGGCCGGCTGGGTCGTCGCGTGCTCGGCGGCCGGCATCGGCACGCTGCTGTGGGGCTGGCGCGCGCGGCTGATGAACCACGGGCATGGCAAGCGGGAGGGCGAGCGATGAACGGCAACGCGATCGCGCTCCACGGGATCGTGCAGCGCTTCGGCGCGCAGACCGTGCTCGACGGTATCGAGCTGAACGTGTCGGCCGGCGAGCGTCACGCGCTGATCGGGCCGAACGGCGCGGGCAAGTCGACGCTGTTCGGCGTGATTGCCGGCGCGACGCGGCCGACGCGCGGACGCGTCGTGCTGCACGGCGTCGAGTTGCGCGGGCGCGGGCCGGTCGTCGCGAGCCGGCTCGGCATCGGCCGCAGTTTCCAGCAGACGAGTGCGTTCGCGCGGCTCTCCGTGTTCGACAACCTGCGCTGCGCGGCGCTGCATGCGCCGGACGAGCGGCGGCGCTGGTGGAACCGGCTGCGCGAATCGGCGTCGGTCGATCGCGCGGCCGCGCGCGTGCTGCACGACATCGGCCTCGATGCGCGGCGCGACGCGCCGGCCGGCGAACTCGGCTACGCGGAACAGCGCGCGCTCGATCTCGGCATCGCGCTCGCGAGCGGCGCGCGCACGCTGCTGCTCGACGAACCGACGGCCGGCATGAACCGCGACCAGGCCGCGCGGATGATCGCGCTGATCCGCGCGACGACGCAGGGCCGCACGGTGCTGATGATCGAGCACGACATGGATGCGGTGTTCGGCTTCGCCGAGCGCGTCACGGTGCTGGTGCGCGGCGCGGTGGTCGCGACCGGTGCGCCCGACGCGATCCGCGCGGACCCGGCCGTGCGCGCCGCCTATCTCGGCGACGGCGCATGAGCGCGCTGCTCGACATTCGCGGCCTGCGCGCGTGGTACGGGATGCAGCCCGTGCTCGACGGCGTCGAGCTCGCGCTCGCGCGGAGCGAGACGCTCGCGCTGCTCGGCCGCAACGGCTCGGGCCGCTCGACGCTCGCGAAGGCCGTGATGGGGCTCGTGCGTACCGCGGGCTCGGTGCGCATCGCCGAAATCGAATGCGCGGGCGCCCGCACGTTCGAGATCGCGCGACGCGGCGTTGCCTACGTCGCCGAAAGCCGCGACGTGTTTCCGCTGTTGAGCGTGCGCGACAACCTGCGGCTCGGGCTGCGCGGTGCGCGCGGCGCGGCCGAACGCGTGGCGCTCGAGCGGCTGCTCGAGCGTTTTCCGCTGCTGGCCGCGCGGGCGGACGTGAAGGCCGGGCGGCTGTCCGGCGGCGAACAGCAGGTGCTCGCGCTGGTGCGCGCGCTCGCCGGCCGGCCGCGCGTGCTGATCGTCGACGAACCGGCCGAAGGGCTCGCGCCGCTCGCGGTCGACGAGGTCGGCGCCTGTCTCGCCGCGCTGCAGGCCGACGGCGTCGCGATCCTGCTGATCGAACAGCGGCTGCAGCTCGCGCCGCGGCTCGCGCAGCGCGTCGCGGTGATGGGGCGCGGGCGGATCGTCTACGACGGCGCGCTTGAAGGGGTCGGAGGCGACGTTGCCCGCGCATGGCTGAGCGCCGGCTGATCGCCCGCGCGCCGATTGTTCGGCAAACCCCGCCAGTCAATTCGTGGCGAGCCGCTTTATCGCCGTCGCGCGAACCGCGAAGATTGCCAGCAAGGTCGGTATGCCGCGAAACGTGCCACCGGCATCCATCCATCGAAAGTCATCCAACTGAGGAATCCAATCATGAGCAAGCTGGCAGGCAAGGTAGCGATCGTCACGGGCGGTTCCAAGGGGATCGGCGCCGCGATCGCGAAGGCGCTGGCCGCCGAGGGCGCGTCGGTCGTCGTCAACTATGCGAGCAGCAAGGCCGGCGCCGACGCCGTCGTGAGCGCGATCGTCGAAGCGGGCGGCCGCGCGGTCGCGGTCGGCGGCGACGTGTCGAAGGCAGCGGACGCGCAGCGCATCGTCGATACCGCGATCGAGACCTATGGCCGGCTCGACGTGCTGGTCAACAATTCCGGCGTCTACGAATTCGCGCCGATCGAAGCGATCACCGAAGAGCACTATCGCCGACAGTTCGATACGAACGTGTTCGGCGTGCTGCTGACGACGCAGGCGGCCGTCAAGCATCTCGGCGAAGGCGCGAGCATCATCAACATCAGCTCGGTGGTGACGAGCATCACGCCGCCCGCGAGTGCCGTGTACAGCGGCACCAAGGGCGCCGTCGACGCGATCACGGGCGTGCTCGCGCTCGAGCTCGGCCCGCGCAAGATTCGCGTGAACGCGATCAACCCGGGGATGATCGTGACCGAAGGCACGCACAGCGCGGGCATCATCGGCTCGGACCTCGACCGGCAGGTGCGCAGCGAGACGCCGCTCGGCCGCCTCGGCGAGCCGGACGACATCGCGTCGGTCGCCGTGTTCCTCGCGTCGGACGATGCACGCTGGATGACCGGCGAGCGCCTCGTCGCGAGCGGCGGGCTGCACTGACCGGGCGAGTCGGCGCGCGCCGCTACGCGATCATCGCGAGCGCGTTCGCGCCCACATGCCAGCGCAGGCTCTCGACGACGAGCGCGTGGTCGCGCTCGTCGTCGAGCCCTGCGATCGTCATCGCGCCGACGATCCCGCCGCCGGCAAGCCGCAACGGCACGCCGCCGCCGTCGAGCGCATAGTCGGCGTCCGACAATCCCTGCGACTGCAACGACCATCCGGCGCGGCGAAAGCGCGCGCCGACCTCGAGCGAGCTGGCGCCGAAACGGAACACCGTGTTCTGCCGGCGGCGGATCGCGTCGCTGTCGTCCGCGCGGCTGCCGTCGAGCGCGCAATAGAACAGCGGTGCGGTTTCACCGGCGATGCCGACCGCGATCGGCAGCCCGCGGCGCGATGCGAGATTGACCGCGATGTCGCCGAGCCGGCGCGCGACGTCGGCATCGAAGCGCGGCAGCATCGGCGCCGACGCTGGGTCGCGGAAGGGCGTGGGTGCGAAGCGCGGGAAGGGGATTGCCATGGCGGCTCCGTGTCGTCGCAAGTCCGGCTCGTGCGCGCGCGTGCTGCGTCGCGCGCCGGCCGTCGATCGTTCAGCGCATCAAACCGTCAGCGCTTGGGCGCCGCGTCGAGCATCCATTCGTGCGCGGGATCGTTCTTGAACGCCCACGCGCGGCTCGGCCCGGCCATCACGTTCAGGTAATACAGGTTGTAGCCGTGCGGCGCGACGACCGGGTGGTAGCCGCGCGGCACCATCACGACGTCGTGGTTCTCGACCGCGCACGCTTCGTCGAGGCTGCGATCGTCCGTGTACACGCGCTGGAACGCGAAGCCCTGCGGCGGATCGATCCGGTGGTAATAGGTTTCCTCGAGCGACGTTTCGTCGGGCGCCGCATCGCGATCGTGCTTGTGCGGCGGATAGCTGCTCGAATGGCTCGCGGGCGTGATCACTTCGACGACGAGCAACCGGTCGGCAGCCGAGTTGTCGCCCATCAAGATGTCGCACACGTAGCGCGTGTTGGTGCCTTGTCCGCGCACCGCGCGGCGCATCCGTTCGCCGTCGAGGCGCTGCACGCGCTTGTCGCCGCTCGCGTAAGGCGCGGTGCACAGCGCGACTTCCGCGTCGCGCGTCGCGACCAGCGTGACGGTCTCGCCGCCCGGCACATACAGCGCGTCCGGCGATACTTCCTCGAACACGCTGTCGCGCTTGCCGAGCGCGTCGTAGGTTTCGCCGTCGACTACGGCACGCAGCGTGCCGGTGAGCACGACGACGCACAGTTCGCGCGCGCCGGTGTCGAGCGTTTCGGTGTCGCCGGCCTTCAGGCGCAGCGCGCGAAAGCCGACGTGTTTCCAGCCGGCCGACTCGGGCGTCACGTTGCAGATTTCGCGGTCGGCGGATGCCTTGACCAGCAGGGGAGAAATCGTCATGGGGTGAGGGTCCTCGATGAGATGACAGGGCTCACGCGCTCAATCGGTCGACGATCGCGCGCAGCGACTCGTAGCCCTTCTTCGCATACTGATAGCTCGGCGCGACGGCCGGGTCCTGCTCGGCCTCGACGACGAGCCAGCCTTCGTAGCCGGCGTCCTTCAGCGTGCGCAGCGTCGCTTCGTAATCGAGCGCACCGTCGCCCGGCACCGTGAAGGTGCCGTTGATCACGCCGTTCAGGAAGCTCCAGCCGCCGTTGCGCGCCTGCGTGACGACCTGCGGGCGCACGTCCTTGCAATGCACGTGCACGACGCGTGCCACGTGCTTCTTCAGCAGTGCGACCGGATCGGCCGCGCCGCCGAAGTACGCATGGCCCGTGTCGAACAGCAGGAATACCTTCGCGGGATCGGTCAGCGCCATCAGGCGGTCGACGTCGTCCGGCGATTCGACGTACGCGCCCATGTGGTGATGGTAGGCGAGCTTGATCCCGTAGGCCTCGAGCAGGTGTGCGCCGAATGCGTCGAGGCGTGCCGCGTAGCGCCGCCAGGATTCATCGTCGACGAAGCGCGGCCGCTTCGCGACCGGCGTGTCGATGCTGCCCTGGATCGTGCCCGCGCATTCGCCGTACACCACGACCTTCACGTCGTTGATCTGCAGCTTCGTCATGTGCGCGCGGCAGCGCTCGATCTCGGCGGCGAGCGCGTCGGCATCGCTCATGCCCGGCGCGACTTCCGCGAGGAAGCCCGAATACCAGCCCGACACGCACACGAGCCCGAACTCGGCGAGCTTCGCCTTCAGCTCGGGGCCGGTCTTCGGGAACTTGTTGCCGAGCTCGAAGCCCGCATAGCCGATCTCGGCGCCTTCCTTCAGCGCCGTCTCGAGCGGCGTCTCGCCGCCGAGCGACGGCAGGTCGTCGTTCATCCACGACAGGGGATTGATACCGATGCGAACGTTCCAGCTCATGACGTGCTTCCTTGGTTCGAATGTTGTTTTCGCGGGGCGGGGCAGGGAAACGAATCAGCGCCGCTGCCGGGTTTTCTCGTCGAGATACGTCTGGTGCGCGCGTTCGACGCCGGCGCGCGCGGACACCTGCGGCACCGCGACTTCCCACCATGCGCCGCCGTCCGCGGTCGTGCGCGCGTGCGTCGTGTCGATCACGAGCACCTGGCTCGTCTTCGCCGCGCGCGCACGCTTCATTTCGCGGCGCAATTCGCCCACGTCGCGCACGTGCACGGCTTCGGCGCCCATCGCGCGCGCATGCATCGCGAAGTCGATCGTCGAGCGTTCGCCGCCTTCGGGCACGCAGTCGTCGAGCATGTTGTTGAAGCTCGCGCCGCCGCAATTCAGTTGCAGCCGCTCGATGCAGCCGTAGCCGCGGTTGTCGAGGATCACGACGATGATCTTGCGGCCGAGCATCACGGACGTCGCGAGCTCCGCGTTGAGCATCATGTACGAGCCGTCGCCGACGATCACGATCACTTCGCGCTCGGGCCGCGCGAGTTTCGCGCCGAGGCCGCCCGCGACCTCGTAGCCCATGCACGAGTACGCATAGTCCATGTGATAGTTGCCCGGCATGCCGCTGCGCCACAGCTTGTGCAGCTCCGCCGGCAGCGTGCCGGCCGCGCACACGACGAGATCGTCGCGCGCGCTGTCGCGCCCCGCGTCGGCCGCGGAGTCGCGCACCGCGCCGATCACTTCCGCGTCGTACGGCAGCGTGTCCTTCGGCACGCGGGTGGTCAGTTCGGTCACGCGCGCATGCCACGCGGCGGCCTGGTCGCGGTTTGCGGCGGTCCACGCCGCCTCCGCTTGCCAGCCCGCGAGCGCGGCCGACAACTGGCCGAGCCCCGTGCGCGCATCGGCGATCAATTGCCGGCCGCGCTTCTTGCCCGCGTCGAACGGCTGCACGTTCAGGCTCAGCAGCGTCGCATGGCCGAACAGCGCGTGCGAGCCGGTCGTGAAGTCCTGCAGGCGCGTGCCGACCGCGAGCACCACGTCGGCCTGCGCGGCCGCACGGTTCGCGGCGGGCGAGCCCGTCACGCCGATCGAGCCGAGGTTCAGCGGGTGGTCCCACGCGAGGCTGCCCTTGCCGGCCTGCGATTCGGTGACCGGCACGCCGTGCGTATCCGCGAACGCGCGCAGCGCGTCCCACGCCTGGCTGTACAGCACGCCGCCGCCGGCGACGATCAGCGGTTTCTTCGCAGCCTTCAGCACGTCGAGCGCTTCCGCGAGCTCGAGCGCGTCGGCCGGCGGCCGGCGCATCCGGATCACCGGCGGCGCGAAGAAATCCTCGGGCCAGTCGTATGCGAAGGTCTGCACGTCCTGCGGCAGCGCGAGACACACGGGCCCGCACTGGGCGGGATCGGTCATCACCTGGATCGCGCGCGGCAGCGCGACGAGCAACTGCTCGGGCGACGTGATCCGGTCGAAGTAGCGCGTCACCGGCCGGAAGCAGTCGTTCGCGCTGACGTCGCCCTGCTCGAAATCCTCGACCTGCTGCAGCACCGGGTCGGGCAGCCGCGATACGAACACGTCGCCGGGCAGCAGCAACAGCGGCAGCCGGCCGACGTGCGCGAGCGCGGCGGAGGTCAGCATGTTGGTCGCGCCGGGGCCGATGCTCGACGTCGCGGCCATCATCCGCTGGCGGAAATTCGCTTTCGCGAACGCGACGGCCGCATTCGCCATCCCTTGCTCGTTATGCGCGCGCAGCGTCGGCAGACGGTCCTTCTCGGCGTGCAGCGCCTCGCCGAGCCCGGCGACGTTGCCGTGGCCGAAGATCGCGAACACGCCGCCGCAGTACGGCAGGATCTCGGTGCGGCCGTCCGGCTGGACGACTTCGGCGCGCAGGGCGGCCAGGTAGCGCACGAGCGCCTGGCTGACGGTCAGTCTCACGGTGGTGGTCATCGTTTGTCGATCATGAAGAGTCGGGTGGTCATCACGGGCATCGGCATCAGGCGGCTGCGGCGGCGCGCGCGGCGGCACGGCGGCCGAGCCACGCGTCGACCAGCTGCGCGAAATTGCCGGCCACTTCGTCGATCAGCGCCTGGTCGTCGATCCGGCCGGCAAGCCAGTGCAGCGACGCGTCGGCCCACAGCGTGCGCCCGACCATGAAGCCCTTGACGATCGGGTTGGTCGCCGAGCGGAAGCTGTCGACGAGGTATTGCAGCGGCTGGTTCAGCCCGAGGATCACCGCGCCGCGGCAATGGCGGTCGCGCTCGGCCACGAGCGCCTCGAGCCGCGCCCAGCCGTCGGCGCTCATCGGCGCGAGCTTCCACCACTCGGGCATCACGCCGAGGTTGTAGAAGCGCGCGACCGTACGCAGCACCGCGTCGTCCTCGGTGCCGGCTGGCGTGACCGCGCGCGGCGGAATGATTTCCAGCAGCAGTTCGTTGCCGCTCGCGCGCGTGGCTTCCCACAGCTCCAGCACGCGCTGCTCCTGCGCGACGCGCAGGTCGACGTCGTCGTCCGGGTGGTAGTGGACCAGGCACTTCACGACCTGTTCGGTCGGCCAGTGCGTGAGCGACGAGCCGACCGAGCGCGTGTCGTCGAAGCACAGCGGCCGCGAGCCGGGCAGCTCGACCGGGCGGCCGACCCACCAGCCGCGGCCGGTGGCCGATGCGAGCGCGTCGCTGCCGTATGCGCCGCCGTCGATCAGCACGCCGACATGACCTTCGATATGACGATCGCGCTCGACCTGTTCGGCCGCGCGCACGAGCAGGCGCTTCAACGTCTTGATCCGCGCTTCGTCCGCGCCGGCCTGCACCGCGAGTTCGTAGAACTGGCTGCGATGGTCGAACGCCATCACGCACAGGTCGTCCCATGCGCGACGCGGCACCGTCACGCGATGCAGGTGTGCCAGCGTGCGATCGGCGTCCACCTGCGGGTTGCGGCTGCCGCCGAACCAGTGCGCGAGTTCGGCGGGCGTCGGCATCGCGGCCGAGCACGCGTGGCGCGACACGACGATCGCGCCGCACGCATTCGCGATGCGCGTCGATTCGGCCCAGTCGCGCCCGCGTAGCAGCCCGGACAGCAGGCCCGACAGGAACGCGTCGCCCGCGCCGAGCACGTTCAGCACGTCGACGCGTTCGCCGTGGAAGGTCGGTGCATCGTCGATGCGGGCGGGGATGTCGCCCTCGATCACGCAGCAGCCGAGCGCGCCGCGCTTGACCACCAGCACCGCGCTGCTCGCGCGGCGCACGGCCTGCAGCGATGCGATCAGGTCGTGCGGCACGCCGCCCGCGATCAGGAACTCCTCTTCGGTGCCGACCAGCAGGTCGAATTCGCCGAGCACCTGCTGCAACTGCCGCGTGACGTGCGCATCCGGCACATAGCGGTTCTCGCCGGCGCCGCGCGCGGTCAGCCCCCACAGCACGGGCCGGTAGTCGATGTCGAGGATCCGCACGACGCCGTGGCGGCGCGCATACGCCAATGCCGTCAGCGACGCTTCGCGGGTGCCGGGTGTCGAAAGATGGGTGCCGGTGATCGCGAGCGCGCGGCAGCCGGCGATGAAGTCCTCGCGGATCTCGTCGGCGCGCACGGCCATGTCCGCGCAGTTCTCGCGCACGAACAGCAGCGGGAACGTGTCGCGATCCTTCAGCCCGAGCAGCACCAGCGCGGTCAGCCGTTCCGGATCGGTCTGCAGCTGGCTCGTGTCGCAGCCTTCGCGCTCGAGCGTCTCGCGCACGAAGCGGCCCATCTGCTCGTCGCCGACGCGCGAGATCATCGCGGTTTTCAGCCCGAGCCGGGCGACGCCGAACGCGACGTTGCCCGACGAGCCGCCGAGATACATCTGGAAGCTGCGTGCGTCCTCCAGGCGGCTGCCGTACTGCTGCGCGTAAAGATCCACGGCGACGCGGCCGAGGCAGGCGAGATCGATGGGGCGGTCAGTCGGAAAGTTCAACGGGCTCATATCACGTATCACGCTCGCGGCCGGCGTGCGACCCTGCCGGCAGATTGGGGGACCGATCCTGCGACGGCGCTCCGTCACGTGTGCGGCACGACACGGGAATACCTGCCGCGAGGAATCGGGCTACGGAACGGAGTCTAGACTTTTTGGAAATCCAGTTCCCTAGGTGAAATAACGTAGAAATAAATTTCCAAATTTTCGAGGAAGTGATCTACAGTTTCATCCGGATGCTTGAGTCCGGATCGGACTCGGCCCGACGGCGCGCAACGCGCCGCTTTCCGCCCCCGGAGATGAGAGGAGACAGAGTGATCATGAAGACCAAGCTGATGGCCGCCGCGGCCGCCGCGATCCTGGCCATGCCGCTCGCGCATGCCGAGAAGATCGGCGTGACGATGGCATCGTTCGACGACACGTTCCTGACGATCCTGCGCAACAGCATCGGCGACGCGGCAAAGAAGGACGGCGCGACCGTGCAGATCGAGGACGGCGGCAACGACGTCGGCAAGCAGTTGAGCCAGGTCCAGAACATGATCGCGCAGAAGGTCGACGCGATCATCGTGAATGCGGTGGACACCGACGCGACGCCGAAGATCACGAAGATGGTGACCGCCGCGAAGATCCCGCTCGTCTACGTGAACCGCAAGCCGGTCGACTTCGACAAGCTGCCGGCCGGCGTCGCGGTCGTCGCGTCCGACGAGAAGCAATCGGGCACGCTGCAGGCGCGCCAGGTGTGCAAGCTGCTCGACGGCAAGGGCGACATCCTCGTGCTGATGGGCGAGCTGTCCAACGAGTCGGCGCGCGCGCGTACCAAGGACATCGAGGACGTGATCGCGACCAAGGACTGTTCCGGCATGAAGATCGTCGACAAGCGCGAAGGCAAGTGGAGCCGCACGCAGGGCCAGGACATCACGATGAACTGGCTGAGCTCCGGGACCAAGTTCGACGCGATCGTGTCGAACAACGACGAAATGGCGATCGGCGCGATCAACGCGCTGAAGGCCGCGCGCAAGCTGACGCCGAAGACGGTTGTCGCGGGCATCGACGCGACGCCGGACGGGCTCGCGGCGATGAAGAGCGGCGAGCTGAAGGTGTCCGTCTACCAGAACGCGGCCGGGCAGGGGCAGCAGGCCGTCGCGGCCGCGCTCAAGCTCGCGAAGAAGCAGCCTGTCGACCGCTACGTGAACGTGCCGTTCGAGCTCGTCACGCCGGAGAACATGAACCAGTACGCGAAGCACTGACCGGTTTTACCGCTGAACTGCGCGAGCCCGGCGCGTCCGGGCTCGCGTGTGACTTTCGAGGAACGTCCATGTTTACAGCCAGGATGGCGCGCTCGATGGCCAGCGAAAGCGCGCCGGCCGCCTCGCGCGCCGCACCCGGTTCGCCCGGTGCGCCCGCCGCCGATTGCCTGCTCGAGGTGCGCGGCGTCGGCAAGTCGTTTCCCGGCGTCGTCGCGCTCGACGGCGTGCAGTTCCGCGTGCGCCGCGGCACCGTGCATGCGCTGATGGGCGAGAACGGCGCCGGCAAGTCGACGCTGATGAAGATCATCGCCGGCGTCTACACGCCCGACCAGGGCGAGATCCTGATCAACGGCGAGCCCGTCGTGCTGAACGGCCCGCTCGACGCGCTCGATCGCGGGATCGCGATGATCCACCAGGAACTCAACCTGATGCCGTACATGACGGTCGCGGAGAACATCTGGATCCGCCGCGAACCGAAGAACCGCTTCGGCCTGATCGATCATGCCGAGCTGCGCCGCCGCACCGCCGCGCTGTTCGAGCGGCTGTCGATCGACATCGACCCGGAAGCCGACGTGCGCACGCTGACGGTCGCGAGCCGCCAGATGGTCGAGATCGCGAAGGCCGTGTCGTTCGACTCCGACGTGCTGATCATGGACGAGCCGACTTCCGCGCTGACCGAGAAAGAGGTCACGCACCTGTTCCGGATCATTCGCCAGCTGCGCGAGCAGGGCAAGGGCATCGTCTACATCACGCACAAGATGAACGAGCTGTTCGAGATCGCCGACGAGTTCTCGGTGTTCCGCGACGGCAAGTACATCGGCACGCACGCGTCGACCGACGTCACGCGCGACGACATCATCCGGATGATGGTCGGCCGCGAGATCACGCAGATGTTCCCGAAGGAAGAAGTGCCGATCGGCGAGGTCGTGCTGGCCGTGAAGAACCTCGGCGTCGACGGCGTGTTCCGCGACGTCAGCTTCGAGCTGCGCGCGGGCGAGATTCTCGGCGTGGCCGGCCTCGTCGGCTCGGGGCGCTCGAACGTCGCGGAGGCGCTGTTCGGCGTCGTGCCGGCCACCGCCGGCGAGATCCGGATCGACGGCAAGCCGGTGCGCATCACGACGCCCGCGCAGGCGATGAAGCACGGGATGGCCTTCCTCACCGAGGACCGCAAGGACACCGGCTGCTTCCTGAATCTCGACCTGCTCGCGAACATGGAAGCGGCCGTGCTCAGCAACCGCTACGTGAAGTTCAATTTCGTGCGGCAGGCGCAGCTGAAGCGCGACTGCGAGGAAATGAGCCGGATGCTGCGCGTGAAGACGCCCGGGCTGCACGAGGAGATCCAGAACCTGTCGGGCGGCAACCAGCAGAAGGTGCTGATCGGCCGCTGGCTCCTGACCCAGCCGCGCATCCTGATCCTCGACGAGCCGACGCGCGGGATCGACGTCGGCGCGAAGGCCGAGATCCACCGGCTCGTCAGCGCGCTCGCCGGCAAGGGCGTCGCGGTACTGATGATCTCGTCGGAGATGCCGGAGGTGCTCGGCATGAGCGATCGCGTGATGGTGATGCACGAAGGCCGGATGACCGGCATCGTCGAACGCAAGGACGCCGACCAGGTCCGCATCATGGACCTGGCCTCGCGCTGAGCCGCAACAAGCATGGAGACAACTGAAATGGGCAACCTGAATCCGGTCGCGGACGCGCAGTCCCTGACGATCAAGACGCGGCACGCGAAGTGGCCGCCCGAACTGAGCATCTTCCTGGTGCTGGTGGGCATCAGCCTGTTCTTCGAGGTGATCGGCTGGATCGTCGTCGGGCAGAGCTTCCTGTTCAACGCGGAACGGCTCGAGATCATCGTGCTGCAGATGGCCGTGATCGGCATCATCGCGGTCGGCGTGAACCTCGTGATCATCACCAGCGGGATCGATCTGTCATCGGGGTCGGTCGTCGCCGCGGCGGCCGTCGTGTCGGCCAGCCTTGCGCAGGTGTCCGATTTTCCGCGCGCGGTGTTCCCGCACCTGACCGACCTGCCGATCATCTGGCCGGTGCTGGCGGGCGTATGCGTCGGGCTGCTGGTCGGCCTGCTGAACGGCTCGCTGATCGCGCTGACCGGCATCCCGCCGTTCATCGCGACGCTCGGCACGATGGTGGCCGCGCGCGGCTTCGCGAAGTGGTTCACCAACGGGATGCCGGTGTCGATGCTGACCGACCAGTTCGCGGCGATCGGCGCGGGCGCGAACCCGGTGATCATCTTCGTCGTGGTGGCCGCGATCTTCCACGTCGTGCTGCGCTACACGCGCTTCGGCAAATACACGTATGCGATCGGCGCGAACCGCCATGCGGCCGTCGTGTCGGGCATCAACGTGACGCGCCACCTGGTGTTCGTCTATGCGATCGCGGGCCTCCTGAGCGGCATCGCCGGCACCGTGACGGCCGCGCGTGCGATCTCCGGCCAGTCGGGCATGGGCGTGATGTACGAGCTCGACGCGATCGCGGCCGTCGTGATCGGCGGCACGTCGCTGTCGGGCGGCCTCGGACGCGTGACGGGCACCGTGATCGGCGTGCTGATCCTCGGCGTGATGACGTCCGGCTTCACGTTCATCCGGATCGACGCGTACTACCAGGAGATGGTCAAGGGCGCCATCATCGTCGCGGCCGTGATCGCCGACCAGTACCGCAACAAGAAGTCGCGCCGCTGAGCGGCTGCGATCGATGCCGACAGCGACCGGGAAGAAGATGAAGATTGCTCTGGATCCCTGCATGATTCGCGACCTGCCGCTCGACCGGCTGCCGCACGCGTTCGCCGAGCTCGGCTACGACCGGATCAAGCTGTCCGGCGCTACGTCGAGCGCCATTTCGAGCACGCGGCGCGCTGACCCGCTGTTGGCCCGCGGTCGCCCCGTTGCCTGACCCATTGCAGACCGGCGCGGCACGGGCCGCGCCGTTGATGAACGACAGACTGGAGATATCCGGATGACCTT
Organism: Burkholderia sp. Bp9031; assembly: GCF_003857965.1. Taxonomy (NCBI): domain Bacteria; kingdom Pseudomonadati; phylum Pseudomonadota; class Betaproteobacteria; order Burkholderiales; family Burkholderiaceae; genus Burkholderia; species Burkholderia sp. Bp9031. The sequence continues at coordinate 44,778 of NZ_QTPW01000035.1, read as the reverse complement.
GCAAATCGGCGTGATCGGCTGCGGCGCGATCGGCCAGGACCATATTCGCAGGCTCACGCGCACGCTGTCCGGTGCACGCGTGGTGGCCGTCAACGACATCGATCCGCAGCAGGCGCGCGATGCAGTGACGACGTACGGGCTCGACGCGGAAATCTACGCCGACGGCCACGACGTGGTCGCGGCCGCGGACGTGCAGGCCGTGCTCGTCACGTCGTGGGGGCCGACGCATGAAGCGTTCGTGCTTGACGCGATCGCGCACGGCAAGCCGGTGTTCTGCGAGAAGCCGCTCGCGGTGACCGCCGAAGGCTGCATGCGGATCGTCGAGGCCGAGGTCGCGCACGGCCGCCGGCTCGTGCAGGTCGGCTTCATGCGGCCGTACGACGAAGGCTATCGCGCGCTGAAGCGCGTGATCGACAGCGGCGAGATCGGCGCGCCGCTGATGCTGCATTGCGCACACCGCAACCAGTCGGTCGGTGAGCGCTACACGACCGACATGGCGATCACCGACACGCTGATCCACGAGCTCGACGTGCTGCGCTGGCTGCTCGGCGAGGACTACGCGAGCGCACAGGTCGTCTACCCGAAGAAGACGCGCCATGCGAGCGCGCATCTCGCCGATCCGCAGATCGTGCTGCTCGAAACCGCGAGCGGCGTGCGCATCGACGTCGAGATCTTCGTCAACTGCCAGTATGGCTACGACATCCAGTGCGAGGTGGTCGGCGAGAACGGCATCGCGAAGCTGCCCGACCCGCCGGCCGTCGGGCTCAAGCATGCGGCGCGGCAATCGGTCGAGATCATGACCGACTGGAAGGAGCGCTTCATTGCGTCGTACGACGTCGAGCTGCAGGCATTCATCGACGGCGTGCGGCAGGGCGCGCTGACCGGCCCGTCCGCGTGGGACGGCTACGCGGCGGCGGTCGCGGCCGACGCGTGCGTGCGCGCGCAGCAAAGCGGGGCGGTCGAGCCGATCGCGATGGCCGAGCGTCCGGCGTTCTATCGCGGCTGACCTGCGGCCATGCGGCTACGCGCGCGGCCGTGTGCCGCCTTCGTGCCGGACTGACCGACATGACGATGCGGATTGGTCGCGCACCTCGCTGCCGGGGCGTCGATGACATGAGCAACCCGCACCAGCCGCCGTGGCGGCAGGTGCGCGCCGACGCCGCGCAGGCCGGCTATTCGTCGGGCATCGAGCTCGGGCCCCCGCGGCTACCTCCCGCTCGAACTCGACGTGGTGAGCGCTGAGCTCGACCGGCAGCGCCTGGGCATCACTGCCGGCACGATCTTCGACGATCTGGTGTCGCCGGAGAACCTGCCGAACCCGCTGCGCCAGACGCGCGAGATCTGCGCGCTGGTCCCGCGTCGGCCGGATTCGCGTGAACGATCGACTGCCTGAACCTCTGAACCTCTGAACCTCTGAACCTCTGAACCTCTGAACCTCTGAACCTCTGAACACCTGAACACGGACAGGAACACGACAATCATGATCGACGGACAGATTCTGCTCGGACATTCGATTCCCTGGGGCATGGTCGGCGGTGGCCTCGGCAGCCAGATCGGCTACAGCCACCGGTCGGCCGCGGTGCGCGACGGCAGCTTCCAGCTGGTTGCCGGCGCGTTCGATATCGATGCCGAGCGCGGCCGGCAGTTCGGCGTGAAGCTCGGTGTCGACGCCGAGCGCTGCTACCCTGACTACCGGACGATGTTCGACGCCGAGGCGAAGCGCGCCGACGGCATCCGCGCGGTGTCGATCGCGACGCCGAACAATACGCACTTCGAGATCTGCCGCGCGGCGCTGAACGCGGGGCTGCACGTGGTCTGCGAGAAGCCGCTGTGCTTCACGACCGAGGAGGCCGAGACACTGCAGCGGCTGTCGGTCGAGAAGAACCGCATCGTCGGCGTCGCGTACGGCTATTCCGGACACCAGATGATCGAGCAGGCGCGCGAGATGATCGCGCGCGGCGATCTCGGCGAGATCCGCATCGTGCAGATGCAGTTCGCGCACGGCTTTCACAGCGAGGGTGTCGAAGCCGCCAGCGCGGCCGCACGCTGGCGCGTCGACCCCAAGTTCGCGGGCCCCAGCTACGTGCTCGGCGACATCGGCACGCACCCGCTGTACATCTCGGAAGTGATGGCGCCCGCGCTGAAGATCCGCCGGCTGATGTGCTCGCGGCAGAGCTTCGTGAAGAGCCGCGCGCCGCTCGAGGACAACGCGTTCACGATCATGGAATACGACACGGGCGCGATCGGCTACGTGTGGTCGAGCGCGGTGAACGCCGGCTCGATGCACGGGCAGAAGGTGCGCGTGATCGGCTCGAAGGCGAGCGTCGAATGGTGGGACGAGCATCCGAATCAGTTGCGCTACGAAATCCAGGGGCAGCCCGCGCAAGTGCTCGATCGCGGGATGGGCTATCTGCATTCGCACGCATTGCGCGAGGATCGCATCGGCGCCGGGCACCCGGAAGGGCTGTTCGATGCGTGGTCGAACCTGTATGCGCGCTTCGCGCTCGCGATGGACGCAGCCGATCGCGGCGACGCACAAGCGTTGAAGGACATCCGCTTTCCGGACGTTCACGCGGGCGTCGAAGGCGTGCGGTGGGTCGAGAATTGCGTGCGTTCCGCCGACGCGGGCGGCGTGTGGGTCGACTATCGTTGAGCGTTGCCGGCCGGCGTACCGCATCGGGCGCCGGCCTTGGTAGACGCCCTAATCTTTACGACGCCGCGAGCACGTTGGAAAATTGTTTCCAGCAGCACATGGAGCGTGTGCAGGTGATGATCGAGCGCGTGGGAGCGAGCATGCGGCACGGGCCGTGCCGCAAACGTGATTAAATTCGCCCTTCATGCATGTATTCAGGGGAGTCCCGGGCCGCGGCCGTCAGCTGCGCGCGCACCGGGGCCGTCAACTTCGCGCTATCCGATGAGTTCATCCGAGAAACCTCCCGCCACCGTCGAGCAGTTCCTGCAGCATCTGACGCAGGAATACGACGGCCTCAGCAATCGCCTGAAGGTGATTGCGCGTCACGTGGAAACGCATCGGGACCAGCTTGGCCTGGAAGGCATCCAGTCGCTCGCGGAGGCGTGCGGCGTCCAGCCGTCGGCCGTCGTGCGGTTCGCGAAGCATTTCGGCTTCTCCGGCTTCTCCGAGATGCAGCGTCTGTTCCGCGAGGGCCTGGCCCAGCAGATCGCGCCGGGCCGCGCGTACAACCTGCGATTGCGCGACGTGATCGAATCGGGCTCGTCGAGCCTGCAACCCGAGCAGATCGCCGACGAATTCATCAAGGGCAGCATTGCCGGGATGCAGCAGCTGCGGCAGACGCTCGATCCGCAGGCGCTCGCGCAGGCCGTCGACCTGCTCGCCGACACGCAGGCGATCTGGATCGCCGGCTCGCGGCGCGCGTTTCCGATCGCCGTGTATCTCGACTATGCGCTGCAGCACACCGACAAGCGCATCGGCCTGTTCAGCGCGCTCGGCAGCATGCATCTCGGGCAGATCCGCTCGGTGCGCGAGGGCGACGTGATGATCGTGATCTCGTTCATGCCGTATGCGGAAGAGACGGTGCAGGTCGCGCAGCAGGCCGTGCAGCGCGGCGCGCGCCTGATCGCGATCACCGACAGCCGGATGAGCCCGCTCGCGCGGGAGGCCGAGGTGACGCTGATGGTGCAGGACAGCGAGACGTTCGGGTTCCGCGCGCTGACCGCGACGATGGGCCTCGCGCAGAGCCTGTTCGTCGCGCTCGCGTACCGGCTCGAGCTGTCGTACCTGCCGACCTCGGACGGCGCGCACGGCACGAAGGCCGGCTGACGCCGGCCTTGCATTTGGCCGCCGCGCGCGGAATCGACCGGCGGGCGGCGCGTCGACGACGCTTACTTCGCGGTCGGCATCGCGAACTCGGCGCCCTTGCCGATGCTCGACGACCAGCGCTGCATCACCGACTTCTGACGCGTGTAGAAGCGCACGCCTTCCTCGCCGTACGCATGCATGTCGCCGAACAGGCTCTTCTTCCAGCCGCCGAAGCCGTGCCATGCCATCGGCACCGGAATCGGCACGTTGATGCCGACCATGCCGACCTGGATGCGCCGCGCGAATTCGCGCGCGATGCCGCCGTCGCTCGTGAAGCATGCGACGCCGTTGCCGAACTCGTGCGCGTTGATCAGGTCGACCGCTTCGCCGAAGTCCTTCACGCGCACGCAGCCGAGCACCGGCCCGAAGATTTCTTCCTTGTAGATGCGCATGTCGGGGCTCACGTGATCGAACAGCGTGCCGCCGGTGAAGAAGCCTTCCTCGCGACCCGGCACACGCAGCCCGCGGCCGTCCACCACGAGCTGCGCGCCTTCGCTGACGCCTTGCTCGATATAGCCTTCGATGCGCTTGAGCGCCTCGCCGGTGACGATCGGGCCCATCTCGACTTCCGGTGACATTCCGTCGCCGATCACCAGCTTGCGCGCGCGCTCGGCCACCGCCGGCACGATCTTGTCCGCGACGTCGCCGACCAGCACCGCAATGCTGATCGCCATGCAGCGTTCGCCGGCCGAGCCGTACGCGGCGCCGATCAGCGCATCGACCGCCTGCTCGATGTTCGCGTCGGGCATCACGACGAGGTGGTTCTTCGCGCCGCCGAGCGCCTGCACGCGCTTGCCCGACTGCACCGCGCGCTGCTGCACGTAGGCCGCGATCGGCGTCGAGCCGACGAAGCTGACGGCCTGCACGTCCGGATGGTCGAGCAGCGCGTCGACCGCGCCCTTGTCGCCCTGCACGACGTTGAACACGCCGGCGGGCAGGCCGGCCTGCGTGAGCAGGTCGGCGATGAACAGCGCAGCCGATGGGTCGCGTTCGCTCGGCTTCAGCACGAACGTGTTGCCCGTCGCGAGCGCGACCGGGAACATCCAGCACGGCACCATGCACGGGAAGTTGAACGGCGTGATGCCCGCGACGACGCCGAGCGGCTGGCGCATCGTCCAGTTGTCGATGCCGGTGCTGACCTGGTCGGTGAAGTCGCCCTTCAGCAATTGCGGCACGCCGCATGCGAATTCGATGATGTCGATGCCGCGCGCGACTTCGCCCTGCGCGTCGGAGAACACCTTGCCGTGCTCGGCCGTGATGATCGCCGCGAGCGTGTCGCGGTGCTCGTTCATCAGCTGCAGGAAGCGGTGCAGCACGCGTGCGCGGCGGATCGGCGGCGTCGCGGCCCAGGCCGGGAACGCGGCGTGGGCGGAGGCGACGGCCTGCTGCACTTCGTCGCCGTCGGCGAGCGCGACGCGGCGCACCGCGCGGCCGAGCGCGGGATTGAGGACGTCCTGGAAGCGGCCGCTGCGGCCGGCAACGGACGCGCCGTCGATGTAGTGGCCGATGTCGGCGTCGGACGTGTAGGCGGGAACCGGGTTCATCGTGTCTCCTGGGGATGGGGGTGGACGGAACCTAGTCTAGGCAAAGCGGCGGGGCGGGAGAAGGCCGCGTAGCTTGATTCACTGTTCAGAATTCTGAATAATCAGTGGATGAATCAGCAAAATGTCCAGGCGCTCTGGCCGCATATCCATTCGCTGACGGTGCTGGCCGCGGCCGGCAGTTTCACGGCCGCCGCGCAGCGGCTCGGCATCAGCAAGGCCGCGATGAGCCAGCGCATCGCCGATCTCGAGAAGGCGGCCGGCGTGCCGCTCGTGCGGCGCACCACACGCAGCGTGCGGCTCACCGATGCGGGGCAGACGCTCGTCGACAGCACGCGCGACGCGTTCGAGTCGATCGGCCAGCACTTCGCACGGGTGAAGGACCTGGCCGGCGAACCGCGCGGGCTACTGCGCGTGACGGCGCCCGTCGCGCTCGGGCGCCAGCAGGTGGTGCCGCACCTGCCCGATTTCCTGCGGCAGCATCCGGGCGTGCACATCGAGCTCGACCTGTCCGACCGGCTGCATTCGCTGACGCAGGAGGGTTTCGACCTCGCGATCCGCCATACGACGACCGCGCCGCAGACCCACGTCGCGTGGAAATTGTGCGACACGCGTTCGTTGCTGGTCGCGAGCCGCGACTACCTCGACGCGCGCGGCGCGCCGCGCCACCCGAGCGAACTCGTCGACCACAGCTGCCTGTGCTACCTGCGCGACAACGAGCCGGCCGCCTGGAGCTTCGAGCCGGACGGCCGGCGCCGCCAGCGCGTGAGCGTGCCGGTGCGCGGCAGTTTCGCGGCCAACAACAGCGAGGCGATGCGCGAGGCCGCGCTCGGCGGGCTCGGCATCGCGCTGCTGCCGGATTTCAGCGCGCAGCGCGATCTCGACGCCGGCCGGCTCGTCGCGCTGCTCGACGGCTGGCGGCCGTCGGGCGCATTCGGCGACCACATCTTCGCGATCCGGCCGTACAGCCCGGTCGTGCCGAGCGCGGTGCGCGCGCTTGTGCGGCACCTGCGCGAGCGGCTCGCGGGCGGTTTCTCCGGCGCCTGACGCGCGCTTGGCGGGACGAGCGCGGGCGTGCCGCGTCGCATGGCCGGCCGCCCGGGCAGCCGCAGTCGCGCTGCGGTAAAATCGCCGCTTCCTCCAGCGCCCGTGTGGCGCGTCATTCGAAGGTCGACAGCCGATGCAGATTCACAAGGAAGTGGACGCGCGCGGGCTCAATTGCCCGTTGCCGATCCTGCGCGCCAAGAAAGCGCTCGCCGATATGGAGAGCGGGCAGATCCTCAAGGTGCTCGCGACCGATCCCGGCTCGCAGCGCGATTTCGCCGCGTTCGCGAAGCAGACGGGCAACGAGATCGTCGAAGTGACGACCCAGGACAAGACGTTCGTGTTCCTGATGCGCCGCCGCTGACGGCACGCATCACGCGCCTCTCGCAGCACCCGGGCGGGCCGCGCCTCCGCCGCCTCTGACAATTCTTAAACCTCGTCGCACGGCCGGCTGCTTATACTGGCCCGGCCGGTCGTCCGTCCCGGATGGATGCGCCGGCCACGGTACGTCATGCGAGGCGGGCACGGGGGGCTGCCTGACGCTGCCGTCGCAGAAACGGGGAGAGCATGTCCTTCAGACCAGGGACCATTCGAAGTCCGTCCGCAGCGGAACGCTTCGCGCCCGCGTGCGCGACGGGGTCGAGCCGGATCGAGCTCGACCCGCAACAGGATCGCCACGCGCGTGCCGCGCTGGAGGCGTATGCCGATTCGGCGGCGGCCGAGATGCCGTGGCTGGCCGAATCGCTCGACGAACGGCTGCGCGACGCCGCGCAGGACGACCGCGCGGGCCTCACGTATTGCGGTGCGACGATCGAGCGCGTGTTCGATCTCGCACAGGCGTGGGCGGCGAGTCAGCCCGACTATGCGGCGCCGGCGTGGGAGCGCGTGCGCGGCCAGTTGGAGCGGATGCTGAGGCAGCCCGCGCTGCGGCAGCCCGAGCGGGCGCTCGTCGCGCGGTTGCGGCGCATGTCGACTGACGATTTTGCCGGGCCGGTGGCCGGCATGGCGGGCGCGGACTAGGCACGCGATCGCGCGAAGAGAAGGATTATTCGAACAAAGGACCGTAGTCCGCGCAATTTCTTGGCGAATTTCATACTACTATGATGAAATCGCCGGTTCGTCCGTGCCCCGTTTTTGAGATATTTCGCCGGGGCGCCGTGCCGCGCAGGTTGCGCGCTCGGCAAACGACGGCTCGCCGGCCGGTGTCGAAAGCCGCGCACGTGTTGCGCGGCGGGGTACGCGCGGGGAGCTGAACTGGACGAATCGATTTCGATTTGCGGGGTGCTATGAGAATTGCTGTACTGGATGACGATCCGGCCCAGACGGATTTCGTCAGTCAAACGCTGACGGCCGCCGGCCACACGTGCTATGCGTTCAAGGAAGGCAAGGCCCTGAAGAAGCGTCTGCAGCGCGAGACGTTCGACCTGCTCGTGCTCGACTGGAACGTGCCTGACATGTCCGGCGAGGAAGTGCTCAAGTGGGTGCGTGCGAACCAGACCGAGCACAGCCTGCCGATCATCTTCATGACGAGCCGCGACGACGAGGCGGGGATCACGCAGATCCTCAACGCCGGCGCCGACGATTACGTGGTCAAGCCCGTGTCGGGCCCGATCCTGCGCGCGCGCATCGGCTCGCTACTGCGCCGTGCTTATCCGGTCAACGCCGAAGCCACCGTTCGCGAGTTCGACCAGTTCCGCTTCGACGTGAACCTGAAGCAGGCGTACGTCGGCGACAAGGCCGTGAGCCTCACGCAGAAGGAATTCGAGCTCGCGCTGCTGCTGTTCCAGCACCTCGACCGGCCGCTGTCGCGTGCGCACATTCTCGATCTCGTGTGGAAGCAGGCGACGGACATCCCGTCGCGCACGATGGACACGCACGTCTCGATGCTGCGCACGAAGCTCGGTCTGCGGCCGGAAAACGGCTATCGCCTTGCGCCGATCTACGGCTACGGCTACCGGCTCGAGCGGGTCGGCCAGGGAGAACCGGAGTGACCACGCGAATCACGCGGCCCGCGGCGGCACTGCTCGCGGCGTGCGCGGTCGCATTTGCGTTCGCGGCACAGCAGGCCGCTGCGCAGCCGCCGGCTGCCGCGGGCAAGATGGTCGTCTACCGTACGCACGCCGGCGACACGCTGTACGACGTCGCCGCGCGCTATCTGCAGGGTCCGGACGACTGGCAACTGCTGCAGCAGATCAACGGCGTGCCGGCTCCGAAGCATCTGCAGCCCGGTATCGCGCTGAAGCTGCCGGTCGCGCGGCTGCGCAAGGAAAAACTGACCGCGCGCGTCGTCGCGGTGCAGGGCACGGCCGAGCGCGCGTCCGGCGACGCCTACGCGCCGCTCGCGAACGATGCGGCGCTCGGCGAGGGCGACCGCGTGCGCACCGGCGCGAACGGCTTCGTGACGCTCGAACTCGTCGACGGCACGCACATGAGCCTGCCCCCCGACAGCCAGCTCGACCTGAAGACGCTGCGCCGCACCGTGCTGACCGGCACGCTCGATCGCGAGTTCGAACTCACGCGCGGCTCGGTCGACAGCGAAGTCACGCATCTGAAGAAGCGCGACGACCGTTTCCAGATCCGTTCGCCATCGGTCGTGGCTGGCGTGCGCGGCACGCGGTTTCGCGTGAACTACGACGCGGCCGGCAACGCGGCGACGCGCGTCGAAGTGCTCGACGGCACCGTCGGCGTCGCGGGCAAGCGGCAGCCGGCCGACCCGACGCTCGTGCATGCGAACTTCGGCAGCATCGCGACGTCGTCCGGCGCAGTCGGCGCACCCGTCCAGCTGCTGCCCGCACCGGCGCTCGCGCACCCGGACAAGGTGCAGGACGAGCCCGACGTCGCGTTCGACATCGCGCCGCTCACCGATGCGCATGCGTACCGCCTGCAACTCGCGCACGACGCGGGGATGCTCGACCTGTTCCGGGAAACGCATACCGATACGCCGCGTGCGGTGTTCCGCGACGTGCCGAACGGCACGTACTTCGTGCGGGTCGCCGCGATCGACGCTAACGGCCTCGAAGGCTTGCCGCGCACCTATGCGTTCGAGCGGCGCCAGATGGGGCTCGACGCGACCGCGTCACCCGGCGCCGGCGGCTACGAATTCCGCTGGTCGCCGAACGGCTCGGGCAAGGATGCGCACTATCGGTTCGTGCTGTCGCGCTCGAAGGACCTGAGCGCGCCCGTCGTCGATCAGGTCGGCCTGCAGGCGCGCAAGATCACCGTTGCGCATCTGCCGCCCGGCGACTACTACTGGGCGGTGACGGTCGAGGAGTTCGAAGGCGGCAAGTTCTATCAGAAGACGAGTCCGGTCAGCGCGTTCACGTTGTCGCGCTGACTCGCGGCGCATGAAAACCGACTCCGTTTCTCCGCGGCGGCGCCTCGGCCGCCGCTTCCTGATCGAGTGGATCGCGATCGGCTGCCTCGGGATCGCGGTGATCCTCGCGTGCGCGCTCGGCCGGCTGTCGACGAGCGTCGACGGGCTGATCTACGATCGGTTGCTGATGCTGCGCAGCCTGCCGCTGTCGCCCGACATCGTCGTCGTCGACATCGACAACCAGAGCGTGTCCGCACTCGGCCGCTGGCCATGGCCGCGCAGCGTGCATGCGCGGCTGCTCGACGCGCTGGTGCGTGCGCAGCCGGCCGCGGTCGTCTACGACGTGCTGTTTACCGAGCAATCGCCCGAGGATCGCGCGTTTGCGGACGCAATGGCCCATGTGCCGACCTTCCTGCCTGTCCTGCTGAGCCCCGAGCAGGCAGACGGCACGCGCACCGTCGATCCGCCGGTGGCCGAGCTGTCGGCACGTGCGATGGGGCTCGGCCACATCAATCTCGAAGTCGATCCCGACGGCATCGTGCGCAGTGTCGCGCTGTTCGAAAGCGACGGGCGTGTGCGCTGGCCGCAGCTGATGGTCCCCGTCTATCGTGCGATCCAGGCCGGGCGGCTGCATCCGGCCGGCGGTGCGCCCGGCGCGGATGCGCACGACCTGTCGCGCGACGCGACGGGCGAGGGCCGCTACCTGATTCCGTTCAGTCGCAACACGCCCGCGTATCCGACGCTGTCGTTCGACGACGTGCTCGCAGGGCGCGTGAAGCCGGACGCGCTGCGCGGCAAGATCGTCGTCGTCGGCGTGACCGCATCCGGCCTCTACGACCGCTTCGCGACGCCGGTGTCGGGCGATTTCGGCCCGCTCGCCGGCGTGTACATCCATGCGAACGTGCTGGACATGCTGACGACCGGCAGCGCGATCCTGCCCGCGTCGCGCGTCGGGCTCTTCGCCGCGTCGCTGCTGCCGCTCGCCGTGCTGCTGGGCGGCTTCCTGATGCTGTCGCCGTGGCGCGCGCTGCTGCTGACGCTGAGCCTGGCCGCGCTGGCCGTCGTCGCGAGCCTGGCGCTGCTGTTCGGGGCGCGCGTATGGCTGTCGCCCGCGCCCGCGATCTTCGGGCTGATCGCCGTGTACCCGATCTGGAACTGGCGCCGCCTGGAAATGACGATGTCGTATCTGCGCCGCGAGCTGCAGCGGCTGGCCGACGAGCCGCACCTGCTGCCCGAGGCGCCGCGCACGCGCAGCGTCGGCGGCGACGCGCTCGAACGGCAGATGGCGCTGATGGCGCAGGCCGCGCAGCGCGTGCAGGACATGAAGCGCTTCGTGTGGGACAGCCTCGACAGCATGCCGGAGCCGATCTTCGTCACCGACCTGGCCGGGACCGTGCTGATCGCGAACCATGCGGCGAAGCGCTACGGGTCGCGGCTCGCGCTGCCGTTGCCGGAAGGGCGGCCGCTGCGCGCCGCGCTCGGCGAGCTGACCTTCATGAAGACCGTCGACGGCAACGTCGAACACGACGTCGCGATCCGCGAGCATTGGCCGGCCGCGCTCGACCCGACGCTCGAGGCTGAATACGACGCGATGGCGCGCGGCATCGAGGTGCGCGACCGCGACGGGCTCGACCATCTGTTACGCTACGCGGCATGTACGAATGCGCAGGGCCGCGTGACGGGCTGGATCGCCGGCCTCGTCGACGTGACCGAGCTCCATGCGGCCGAGCGGCAGCGCGAGGAGGCGCTGCACCTGCTGTCGCACGACATGCGCTCGCCGCAGTCGTCGATTCTCGCGCTCGTCGAGATCGAGCGCGAACGCGTCGAAACCGACGCGATGCGCGGGCTGCTTGCGCGGATCGAGCGGTATGCGCACCGTGCGCTGCTGCTTGCCGACGAGTTCGTGCAACTGGCGCGCGCGGAGTCGCAGACGTACCAGCTCGAACCGACGAGCCTCGTCGACGTGCTGATCGACGCGAGCGACGAAGTCTGGCCGCAGGCGCAGGCGAAGCGCATCCGCATCGACACCGACGTCGGCACCGACATGGGCTGGATGCGCGCCGACCGCTCGCTGATCACGCGTGCGTTCGTCAACCTGTTGAACAATGCGGTCAAATACAGTCCGTCCGACACCGTGATCGCGTGTACGCTGACGATCGAGCATGCATCGAAGCGGATGTTCTGTACGATTCGCGATCAGGGGTACGGCATCGCGCCGGAAGATCAGCGGCATCTGTTCGAGCGTTTCAAGCGGTTCCATGCCGGCGAGCGGCCCGAAATCTCGGGTTCCGGGCTCGGCATGGCGTTCGTGAAGACGGTCGTCACGCGCCACGGCGGCAGCGTGACGGTCGACAGCGAAGTGGGTATCGGCACCGCGGTGACGGTGTCGCTGCCCGCGATCGACGAGCCGTCCGCCTGACAGGGCCGGGCACGACGGCAGGCATTTGGGGGAAGTCATGAGAAAGGAATGGGCAGCGACCGCGCTGGCGGCGTTGCTGTTGACGGGTTGCGCTGGCGTCACGACCGGCGTGAGCGCGCTCGGGCAGCCGAATGCGTTCGCATCCGGTGCGCACGGCTACGATTTCGTCCGCACGGCCGCTCAGGCCGATGATGCCGAGTACCGGCAGATCGAGACGCTCGTGCGCGACGAGCTCGCGCACCGCGGCTTCGACGCACAACCCGGGAAGGCCGCGCGCTACCGGCTGTCGATCGCCTATGCGACGCAGCCGGCGTCGGTCGCGGCGACGGCCGACCAATGCGGCGCCGCGAGCAGCGCGTGCGTGACCGTCGACGGGCCGGCGCCGTTCGCGCTGCCGTTCGCGGGCAAGGTGTACCGCCACGTGCTGACGTTGCGTTTCGTCGACGCGAGCTCGGGCGCCGACGTCTATCGCGTATCGGCGTCGCTGCGCGATCGCGATGCGGGCACGCAGCAGGCCGCGTCGACGCTCGTGAAGAGCGCGCTTGCGAAGCTGCCGTTCGAGCAGGGCGATGGCTGGCTCGTGAAGACGAAAAAAGACGACGCGGGCGCAATGCCGGGCGTCGTCTCGGTGAAGTCGGCCGCTACGCGCTGACGCGCCGGCCGTGAGGTGAGGGCGGGCCCGCCGGGAAGGCGAGGCCGGCCCGTGCCGCGTTCAGGCGGCCGGTTGCGCGTTGCCGCGCGCGCGCAGGTACGCGTCGAACTCGGTGCCGACTTCCGGGTGGCGCAGTGCGAATTCGACCGTCGCCTTCAGGTAGCCGAGCTTGCTGCCGCAGTCGTAGCGCGTGCCCTGGTACTTGTAGGCCAGCACCTGTTCGTCGGCGAGCAGCGCCTGGATTGCGTCGGTGAGCTGCAGCTCGCCGCCCGCACCCGGCTTCAGCGCGCGCAGGTGTTGGAAGATCCGCGGCTTCAGGATGTAGCGGCCGACCACGCCAAGGTTCGACGGCGCGACTTCCGGCTCAGGCTTCTCGACGATCGCCGACATCTTGACGATCGACTCTTCCCACTCCTTGCCGTCGACGATCCCGTACGACTTCGTCTCCGACGGCGGGATCTCTTCCACGCCGATCACCGAGCTGTGATAGTGGTCGAACACGTCGACCATCTGCTTCATCACGGGCGGGTTGCCGTCGAGCAGGTCGTCGGCGAGGATCACCGCGAACGGGTTGTCGGCCACGAGCTTTTCCGCGCACAGCACCGCATGGCCGAGGCCGAGCGCTTCCGGCTGACGCACGTAGAAGCAGTCGACATGGCTCGGCTTGATGCTGCGCACGAGCTCGAGCAGCTTTTCCTTGCCGCGCGCCTCGAGTTCGGCCTCGACTTCGTACGACTTGTCGAAGTGATCCTCGATCGCGCGCTTGCTGCGCCCGGTCACGAAGATCATCTCGGTGATGCCCGCGGCGATCGCTTCCTCGACCGCGTACTGGATCAGCGGCTTGTCGACGACCGGCAGCATTTCCTTCGGGCTCGCCTTCGTTGCCGGGAGGAACCGCGTGCCGAGACCGGCAACGGGAAATACCGCCTTGGTGACTTTCAACATGATCGAACCTTTATTCCTGTAATCGACTTGTCAGATGGTCTATGTTCACGTTCCGATTATAGTGAACGCAAACGACCTTACGGTTTGTTACGCAGGCAAGCGATCGAGCTGGGCGCGCAGTTTTTCCAGCGTGCTCTGGAAATCGGCGACGCGCTTCTGCTCCTGTTCGACCACGGCCGGCGGCGCTTTCGCGACGAATGCCTCGTTGCCGAGCTTCGCATTGCACTTCGCGATCTCGCCCGTGAGGCGCGCGATTTCCTTCGACAGGCGCTCGCGTTCGGCCGCGACGTCGATCTCCACCTTCAGCACCAGCTTGTTCGGGCCCACGATCGCGATCGGCGCGCCGTGCGCTTCCTTGTCGAGGGCCGCTTCGTCCGCGAGGATCTGCACGTCGGACAGGCGCGCGAGGGCCTGAACGTACGGTGCGAACGAGCGCAGGCGCTCGGCGTCGCCCGCTGCGAGCAGCGGCACCTTGGTCGCCGGCGACAGGTTCATCTCGCCGCGCAGGTTGCGGCACGCGTCGACGATCGCCTTCAGGTCGGCCGCCCATTGCTCGGACGCCTCGTCGATCTTCTGCAGGTTCGCGACCGGATACGCCTGCGTCATCAGCGACGCTTCGCCCTCGGCCTTGCCTTGCGGATAGCGGCCCGCGAGCGGTGCGACCTTCTGCCAGAGCGCCTCGGTGATGAACGGGATGATCGGGTGCGCGAGGCGCAGCACCGTTTCGAGCACGCGCAGCAGCGTGCGGCGCGTCGCGCGCTGCTGTTCCGGCGTGCCGTTCTGGATCTGCACCTTCGCGAGCTCGAGGTACCAGTCGCAGTACTCGTCCCACACGAACTTATAGATGCTGGTCGCGATGTTGTCGAAGCGGTAATCGGCGAAGCCCTTGGCGATGTCGGCCTCGGTGCGCTGCAGCAGCGACACGATCCAGCGGTCGGCCGCCGAGAAGTCGAGGTAGCCGCCGGGGCCGCAATCGCCCGCGCCGCACACTTCCGGCTTGTCGCTGCCGCAGTCGTGGCCTTCGCAGTTCATCAGCACGAAGCGCGTCGCGTTCCACAGCTTGTTGCAGAAGTTGCGATAGCCTTCGCAGCGTGCGAGGTCGAAGTTCACGTTGCGGCCGAGCGTCGCCATCGACGCCATCGTGAAGCGCAGCGCGTCGGTGCCGAACGCGGCGATGCCGTCCGGGAATTCCTTGCGCGTCTTCTTCTCGATGGTGGCGGCCTGCTTCGGGTTCATCAGGCCCGTCGTGCGCTTCGCGACCAGCGTTTCGAGATCGATGCCGTCGACGATGTCGATCGGGTCGAGCGTGTTGCCCTTGCTCTTCGACATCTTCTGGCCTTCCGCGTCGCGCACGAGGCCGTGCACGTAGACGGTATGGAACGGCACCTTGCCGGTGAAGTGCGTCGTCATCATCACCATCCGGGCGACCCAGAAGAAGATGATGTCGAAGCCCGTGACGAGCACCGATGACGGCAGGAAGTGCTGCAGTTCAGGCGTTTCGTTCGGCCAGCCGAGCGACGAGAACGGCACGAGCGCCGACGAGAACCACGTGTCGAGCACGTCCTCGTCGCGCTTGAGCGCGCCGGCATAGCCCTTTGCGGCAGCCTGCGCGCGCGCTTCTTCCTCGTTGCGCGCGACGAACACCTCGCCGTTCTCGCCGTACCACGCGGGAATCTGGTGGCCCCACCACAGCTGGCGCGAGATGCACCAGTCCTGGATGTTCTCGAGCCACTGGTAGTAGGTGGTCGTCCAGTTTTCCGGCACGAACTTGATCTGGCCGCTGCGCACGACGTCGAGCGACGTTTCGGTGATCGACTTGCCCGGGTTGAACGTGCCTTCCGGCGCCGGCTTCGTCATCGCGACGAACCATTGGTCGGTCAGCATCGGCTCGATCACGACGCCCGTGCGGTCGCCGCGCGGCACCATCAGCTTGTGCGGCTTCACCGAGTCGAGGAAGCCTTCTGCGTCGAGGTCGGCGACGATGGCCTTGCGCGCGTCGAAGCGGTCGAGGCCGCGATACTGCGCGGGGCCGTTGTCGTTGATCTTCGCGTCGAGCGTCAGGATCTCGATCGGCGCGAGGTTGTGGCGCAGGCCGACCTGGTAGTCGTTGAAGTCGTGCGCGGGCGTGACCTTCACGACGCCCGTGCCGAACTCGCGATCGACGTAGTCGTCGGCGATCACCGGGATCTCGCGACCCGTCAGCGGCAGCGTGACGAGCTTGCCGATCAGGTGCGCATAGCGCTCGTCTTCCGGATGGACCATCAGCGCGACGTCGCCGAGCATCGTCTCGGGGCGGGTGGTCGCGACGGTCAGCGAGCCCGAACCGTCGACGAGCGGGTAGCGGATGTGCCACAGGTGGCCGTTTTCCTCCTCGCTCGCGACCTCGAGATCCGACACCGCGGTGAGCAGCACCGGATCCCAGTTGACGAGCCGCTTGCCGCGGTAGATCAGGCCCTGTTCGTAGAGCGTGACGAACACGTCGCGCACGGCGGCCGACATCTTGTCGTCCATCGTGAAATATTCGCGCGACCAGTCGGTCGACGCGCCGAGACGGCGCACCTGGCCCGTGATCGTCGAGCCGGACTGCTGCTTCCACTCCCACACGCGCTCGACGAACTTCTCGCGGCCGAGGTCATGGCGCGACACGCCCTGCGCATCGAGCTGGCGCTCGACGACGATCTGGGTCGCGATCCCCGCGTGGTCGGTGCCGGGCACCCACAGCGTGTTCTCGCCGAGCATCCGGTGGTAGCGCGCGAGGCCGTCCATGATCGTCTGGTTGAACGCGTGGCCCATGTGCAGCGTGCCGGTGACGTTCGGCGGCGGCAGCTGGATCGCGAAATCGGGGCGGGTCGGGTCGAATGCCGGGGCGGCATAGCCGCGTTTTTCCCACTCCGGCCCCCATTGGGACTCGATGGTGTGGGGCTCGAAACTCTTCGCAAGCGTGCTGTCGCTCATGGTTGGAAATCTGCCGAAAAATGCGTGAATTGGATGCCGAATCCGACAATTATAAATGGATGCACATCGACCAGCTATCGCCTTGCCCGCGCGGGCCCGTCGCGACGCGCTCGCAGCGCGGCGGCGGCGTGTGATCGAACGGATCGGAAAGGCATCGCGCGACCGACTTATAATGGCGGGTCCGCATTTTTCTCGCACGTCCGCTGCCGCTCCATGCCCGATCTGCTCGCCAATCTGAATCCTGAACAATATGCCGCCGTCACGCTGCCGAACGAACCGGCGCTGATCCTCGCGGGGGCGGGCAGCGGCAAGACCCGCGTGCTGATCACGCGCATCGCGTGGCTGATCCAGCAGGGCTACGCATCGCCGGCCACCGTGCTGGCCGTCACCTTCACGAACAAGGCCGCGCGCGAGATGATGGCGCGGCTGTCGGCGATGATGCCGATCGATACGCGCGGGATGTGGATCGGCACGTTCCACGGCCTGTGCAACCGGATGCTGCGCACGCACTGGCGCGACGCCGGCCTGCCGCAGACCTTCCAGATCCTCGACACGGCCGACCAGCTGTCGGCGATCAAGCGGCTGATGAAGGCGGCGAACGTCGACGACGAGAAATATCCGCCGAAGAACGTCCAGTACTTCATCAACAACGCGAAGGAGCAGGGGCTGCGCCCCGACAAGGTCGACGCGTCCGACAACTTCAACCGCAAGTTCGTCGAGCTGTACCAGGCGTACGACCAGCAGTGCCAGCGCGAGGGCGTCGTCGACTTCCCCGAGCTGCTGCTGCGCTGCTACGAGCTGCTCGCGTACAACGCGCCGCTGCGCGCGCACTACCAGGCGCGCTTCAAGCACATCCTCGTCGACGAGTTCCAGGACACCAACAAGCTGCAGTACGCGTGGCTCAAGATGCTCGCGGGCGGCGAGAACGCGATCTTCGCGGTCGGCGACGACGACCAGTCGATCTACGCGTTCCGCGGCGCGAACGTCGGCAACATGCGCGACTTCGAAGACGAATTCCGCGTGCGCAACCTGATCAAGCTCGAGCAGAACTACCGCTCGCACGGCAACATCCTCGATGCGGCGAACCAGCTGATCTCGAACAACGCGCACCGCCTCGGCAAGAACCTGCGCACCGACGCCGGCCACGGCGAGCCCGTGCGCGTGTACGAGGCGAGCACCGATGCGCAGGAAGCCGGCTGGATCGTCGAGGAGATCCGCTCGCTGATCAACACCGGCATGTCGCGCAGCGAAGTCGCGGTCCTGTATCGCAGCAACGCGCAGTCGCGCGCGATCGAGCACACGCTGATGACGTCGGGCATCCCGTATCGCGTGTACGGCGGCCTGCGCTTCTTCGAGCGCCAGGAAGTGAAGCATGCGCTCGCGTACCTGCGCCTGATCGACAACCCGAACGACGACACCGCGTTCGTGCGCGTCGTGAACTTCCCGACGCGCGGGATCGGCGCGCGCTCGATCGAGCAGCTCGCGGACGCCGCACGCCTGTACGACTGCTCGATGGCCGCCGCGATTCCCTACGTGACCGGCAAGGCCGGCACGAGCCTCGGCGCGTTCGCGACGCTGATCGCGAAGATGCGCGCCGAGACGCAGCAGATGAGCTTGCCGGAGACGGTCGAGTACGTCGTGCGCGCGAGCGGCCTCGCCGATTTCTACCAGGGCGAGCGCGAAGGCCAGGATCGCCTCGAGAACTTGCAGGAACTCGTGAACGCGGCCACCGCGTTCGTCAGCGAGGAAGGCTACGGGCTCGACGCGCCGGCCCGCTCGATTCCGCTGCGCGCGGGTGCGATCGCGGCGCCGGAAATCGGCGTGGACGCGAACGATCCGTCGGTCGACGTGCTCGATCCGGCGCCGCTCGACGACCCCGCGCAGAACCCCGACACGATGACGCCGCTCGCGGGCTTCCTGTCGCACGCATCGCTCGAAGCCGGCGACAACCAGGCGCAGGCCGGCCAGGATGCCGTGCAGCTGATGACGGTGCACGCGGCGAAGGGGCTCGAATTCTCGGCCGTGTTCATCACCGGCCTCGAGGAAGGGCTGTTCCCGCACGAGAACAGCGTGCTCGAATCGGACGGCCTCGAGGAAGAGCGCCGGCTGATGTACGTCGCGATCACGCGCGCGAAGGAGCGGCTCTACCTGTCGTTCGCGCAGAGCCGGATGCTGCACGGCCAGACGCGCTACAACGTGCGCTCGCGCTTCTTCGACGAATTGCCTGAGCACGTGCTGAAGTGGCTGACGCCGAAGGTCGAGGCGGGCTCGCGCTGGGGTGGCCGCTCGGACAATGCCGGCTGGGGGCGCGACTGGTTCGCGCGACCGGGCGGCGGCAGTCGCGAGCAGGTCGTCGATGCCGCGGTCTCCGCGCCGCTGCCGGCGTTCGCGAACAAGCAGCGCGCGGCCGA
Organism: Burkholderia sp. Bp9031; assembly: GCF_003857965.1. Lineage (NCBI taxonomy): Bacteria > Pseudomonadati > Pseudomonadota > Betaproteobacteria > Burkholderiales > Burkholderiaceae > Burkholderia > Burkholderia sp. Bp9031. Next base: position 25,660 of record NZ_QTPW01000035.1, on the reverse strand, counting down.
TACCGGCTTTCGCGTCGGCCAGCAGGTCTTCCATACCAAGTTCGGCGAAGGTACGGTCACCGCGCTCGAAGGCAACGGCGCCGATGCGAAGGCGCAGGTGAAGTTCAAGCGGCACGGCGAGAAGTGGCTCGCGCTGGCGGTCGCGAAACTGCAAGCGGTGGAATGATGAGCATCGACATGGTTGAAACGGTTTCGACGCGCCCGCTCGGCATTCTCGCCGCGCTGCCCGAGGAACTCGGCGACCTGATCGCCGCGATGCGCGCGGAGGGCGTGATGAAGACGATCACGCTCGGCCGCCGCGATTACCACGTCGGTACCGTGCACGGCGCGGCCTGCGTCGTCACGCTCGCGCGGGTCGGCAAGGTCGCGGCTGCCGCGACGGTCAGCGCACTGATCCATGTGTTCTGCGTGTCCGGCATCGTGTTCACCGGGGTCGCGGGCGGCGTGTCGCGCACGGTACGCGTCGGCGACGTCGTCGTCGCCGATACGCTGCTGCAGCACGACCTCGATGCGTCGCCGCTGTTTCCGCGCTACGAGGTGCCGCTGCTCGGCATCACGCGGTTTGCGACCGACGCGGAACTGACGGCCCGCCTGAAGGCTGCCTGCGCGCTGTTCGTCGCCGAGGAGGGCGCGCAGTTCGCCGAGCGCTTCGGGCTGGCCGGCGCGACGCTGCACGGCGGGCTGATCATCAGCGGCGACCGCTTCGTGTCGAGCGAGCGGGAAGTCGTCGCGTTGCGCGACGCGCTGCCGGACGCGCTCGCGGTCGAGATGGAAGGCGCGGCGATCGCGCAGGTGTGCGCCGAACACGACGTGCCGTTCGCCCTCGTGCGCACGATCTCCGACACGGCCGACGACCACGCGACGCAGTCGTTCTCGCACTTCCTGTCGGCGATCGCGAGCAGCTATTCGTCCGGCATCCTCAAGCGGTTTCTGACGCTGCATGCGACGGAGCGTGGCGCGGCAATCATGTAGGGAGGCGCGCCGTGCTTGGGCGCTGCAATGACGAAGGGTCCATGATGGATTAAGCTCTCACGGCTGCCCGGGAAGTTGGGGCAGTCAGGACGATCGCACGTTGCACGCGGTCGTATCAAAAAAATAACGATCCGAGAGGGCCCGAATGCCTGTCGAATGTACTTTCTCGTTGAACCGTCAACGCTCGTCCGTCCTGCATTGCACGGGTTTCGGGGTAGTCGCCGCGTTCAGCGGCAATGGTCGATACGTCAATGATCCGAATTCGACAACCGTTCCCAACGACGGGCCGTTGCCGGCCGGTGTTTATTACATCGTGGATCGCCAGAGCGGTGGACGCATGGGGTGGTTGAACGACTTTCGCTCCGATCTGCTTGCCGGTACTCATCGCGCGGATTGGTTCGCGTTGTATCGCAACGATGGTGTGATCGACGACTGGACGTCGATCAACGGCATCCGGCGCGGCCACTTCCGGTTGCATCCCGTCGGATACTGGGGCATCAGCGAAGGCTGCATCACGCTACCGAACAAAACCCAGTTCGATGCGCTTCGCAAGTTCCTGAAGTCGCAGGCCGTCGGCACGATTCCAGGCACCGGGATGAAGCACTACGGTCGAGTGGTCGTCCAATGAAAGCGCTTCTTCGTCTGCTCGCCGCGGTCGCATTGACGATTCCGGTCTATCTCGGCCTGGCGAATTCTCCTCTGGACGACTGGTTTCAAAGCGGCGCCGGTTGGCGAGCGTTTGAACCGCTGTTCAACGTGTTCGAGACGCTCGGTGTTCACGGCCAGGGTGACATCCTGATCAGTACCATGCTCGGCGTCAGTTTCGTGATCGCGTTGGCGCTGGTCTGGCTGGGCGCTCGAATATTCGACCGTCGCATGCGAGAGTCCCGGCATCGATAGCTGTTTGGCGAAACGGATCGTAACGTTCTTGAGCCACCGGCCGCGGCACGCATGCCGCGGCCGTTTCATCACGCCTTCTTGCGCCGGCTGCTTTCGAGGTTCGGCAGGAGCACTGTCAGCACGCCGATCAGCGGCAGGAACGAGCACACCTTGTAGACGAACGTGATGCTCGTCGCGTCCGCGAGCTGGCCGAGCACGGCGGCGCCCACGCCGCCCAGGCCGAACGCGAAGCCGAAGAACAGGCCCGCGACCATCCCGACCTTGCCGGGCATCAGCTCCGTCGCATAGACGAGGATCGCGGCGAACGCCGACGCCAGCACGACGCCGATGATCACGGAGAGCACGCTCGTCCAGAACAGGTTCGCATACGGCAGCAGCAGCGTGAACGGCGCGACGCCGAGGATCGACACCCAGATCACGTACTTGCGGCCGATCCGGTCGCCGACCGGCCCGCCGATCAGCGTACCGGCCGCCACGGCCGCGAGGAACACGAACAGGTGGATCTGCGCGGCCTGCACCGACAGGTGGAACTTGTCGATCAGGTAGAACGTGAAATAGCTGTTGATGCTCGCGAGGTAGAAGTACTTCGAGAACACCAGCAGCACCAGCACGCCGATCGCGGCCAGCACGCGGCCCTGCGACAGCGTCGGATGACCGGCCGCCGCCGCCTTCTTCTTCATCGACGGATGCTTCTTGTACCAGTGGCCGATCTGCGTGAGCACGACCATCGCGACGAGCGCGGCCGCCGAGAACCACGCGATGCTGTGCTGGCCATGCGGGATGATCACCAGCGCGGCGAGCAGCGGCCCGAGTGCCGAGCCGGCGTTGCCGCCGACCTGGAACAGCGACTGCGCGAGCCCGTGCCGGCCGCCCGACGCCATCCGCGCGACGCGCGACGATTCCGGATGGAACACCGACGAGCCGCAGCCGACCAGGGCCGCGGCCACCAGCAGCGTCGGGAAGTTCTGCGCGGCCGACATCAGCAGCAGCCCCGCGAGCGTGAAGCCCATCCCGACCGGCAGCGAATATGGTTTCGGCCGCTTGTCCGTGTACAGGCCGACGAGCGGCTGCAGCAGCGACGCGGTGATCTGGTAGGTCAGCGTGATCAGGCCGATCTGCGCGAACGACAGCGCGAACTGGCTCTTGAGCATCGGATAGATCGCGAGGATCAACGACTGGATCATGTCGTTGAGCATGTGCGAGAAGCTGATCGCGCCGAGCACCGGATAGACGGTGCGCGCGGCGGGTGGCGCAGACGGCTGGACGGCGGCGGTGCCGGCGCCCGTATCGAGGCTGGTTTCCATGTGAGCTGAGCGAGTTGAGGTGGCGGGACGCGCTTTGATGGGGATCGGCGCGTTCGAATCGTTGTTGCGTCAAAGAAGTGTAATGTGGCGTATCGAGAATGTCAGGCCAAGTTTTGTCGCGATTCAGACATTGATGTGACGATTCGGTCATTCCCCCTTTTTTTGGCCGGGTATAACGCAGGCGGCGCGTCCGCCTGTCGACGGGGCCGCGTGGGGCCGGCTCGGTGTTAGTCCCGACTCAAGGTCGGCCGATGGCGGCCGTAGAACGACGCAACGACAACAGAGGCGCGCCGCGCCCGGCACCGGCCACGAGCCGGGCGGGCACAGGACGCGCGGCCTGGCCAGCCATCGCGGGGACCGCCGGAACCGACCTTTCCGGCGGCGTGATCAATACGGGGATATATCGATGAAAGCAGCACCATTGCATCCGCAGCCGGGCGCGGCCACCAGCGCATCCGGCGCAGCCGCCGGACTCGCCGCACGACGTCCGCGCGCAGCCCGGCGCGAACGCCGGCCGTGGACCGTGAAAGCGACGTTGCGCGCAGCGTTCGCGATCCTGCTGGCCGGCACGCTTGCGATCGGCGTGTTTTCGCTGTGGCAGATCAGCAGGCTGAACGCGTCGATCGCGTCAGTCTACGAGCAGGGGCACGTCGCGAGCCGCGCGGCGGAGGAGGTGCGCGCCGAGGTGCTGCGCGCGAGCCGCGCGCAGAAGATGCTGCTGACCGCAACCACCGCGAAGGAGCGTGACGACCTGGGCGCCGAGGTCGGCGCGGGGCTCGCGTCGATCGGCCAGGCACTCGCGACGCTGCAGCGTTACGCGGATCCGGCCGATGCGGATGATTCCGCGCGACTGCGCGCGTTCTCGATGGCGGTCGGCACGTGGAGCGGCCATCTGCGCGATTTCGTCGCGCTCGTGCGTGCGCAGCCGCTCGACCTGTCGCAGATGAACTGGCAGGTCGGCACGCAGGACGTGTCGCTGCTGGTCGAGACCGGCAAGCTCGAGAAGCTCGTCGCGATGCTCGTGAAGACGCGTGGCGCGAAGTCGAAGGCGACGCTCGATGCGTCCGCAACGATCTTCTCGTCGTCGTTCGCGATGATCGCGGCGATGACGGCCGCGCTGATCGTGCTGGCGGTCATGATCGCCGAACGGGTCGTGCGCCGCCTCGCGGCACAGCTCGGCGGCGAGCCCGCGGAGGCGAAGGCGATTGCCGCCGACATCGCGCGCGGCGACCTCACGCGGCCGATTCCACTCGGCCGGCACGACCGCGACAGCATGGTGCGTGCGCTGTCCGACATGCAGACCGGGCTCGCGGCGACCGTCGGCGAGATCGCCGTCAGTGCGGAGGCGATCGCGGCCGCGTCCGGCGAGATTTCGACCGGCAACCTCGACCTGTCGCGGCGCACCGAGCAGCAGGCCGTCGCGCTCGAGCGCACCGCGGCCAGCATGGAGCAACTCACGTCGACCGTGCGGCAGAACGCCGAAAACGCGCGGCAGGCGAGCGCGCTCGCGGCCAATGCATCGGCCGTCGCGGAGGCGGGCGGCGAAGTCGTCGGGCGCGTGGTCGCGACGATGAGCGAGATCGACGACAGCGCGAAGAACATTCGCGACATCATCGGCACGATCGAGGGAATCGCGTTCCAGACCAACATTCTCGCGTTGAACGCGGCGGTCGAAGCGGCGCGCGCCGGCGAGCAGGGGCGCGGTTTTTCGGTGGTCGCGGGCGAGGTGCGGCTGCTCGCGCAGCGCGCGGCAACCGCGGCGAAGGAGATCCGTGCGCTGATCGGCGCATCGGTCGAACGCGTCGCGAACGGCGCGGCGCTCGCGCACGATGCGGGTCGCACGATGGGCGACGTGGTGCGGGCGGTCAAGCGCGTGACCGACATCATCGCCGAGATTTCCGCGGCATCGGACGAGCAGAGCGCCGGGATCGACGAGATCGGCCGCGCCGTCACGCAGATGGATGCAGGCACCCAGCAGAACGCGGCGCTCGTCGAACAGGCGGCCGCCGCAGCGAATGCGCTCGACGAGCAGGCGCAGGCGCTCAAGGCGCTGGTCGGACGCTTTCGCGTCGCGGCGTAAGCGCCCGGCCGCTGGCGGTTACGACTTCTTCTGCTTGTCCGGGTCGATGATGACCGTGCAGGTCGTGCCCGCCGACAGCACCACGTCGGCCGGCACTTCATCGATCTTGATGCGCACCGGCACGCGCTGTGCGAGGCGCACCCAGTTGAAGGTCGGGTTCACGTCCGCGACGAGGTCGCGGCTTTGCGGATTGTCGCGATCGTAGATGCCGCGCGAGATGCTCTCGACGTGGCCCTTCATCACGCCGCCGCTCATCAGCCGCATCTCGGCCGGTGCGCCGATCTTCACGCGCGGCAGCTTGGTTTCCTCGAAGTAGCCGTAGACCCAGAACGAATGGCTGTCGACGATCGCGAGCTTCGCCTGGCCGGCCACCGCGTAGTTGCCCTTGAACGTCTGCAGGTTCGTGATGTAGCCGTCCACCGGCGCGACCACGCGCGTGCGTTCGAGATTGAGCTTGGCGGCGTCGAGCGCGGCGATCGCCTGCTGGTACTGCGCGTCGGCGCTCGACGCGCTGTGCGCCGCGTTCTCGCGGTTTTCCTTCGACACGACGAGCGCGTCGAGGTCGGCGCGACGGGCCGCGTCGTCGCGGCGCATCTGCAGTTCCGCGCGGCGGGCGGCGACGGCCGCCTGTGCCTGCTCGACCGCAATCTGGTAGTGCGACGGGTCGATCTGCATGATCAGGTCGCCCTTTTTCACGAGCTGGTTGTCATGCACGGGCAGCTCGACGATCGCACCCGACACGTCCGGCGCGACGTTGACGATCTCGGCCCGCACGCGCCCGTCGCGCGTCCACGGATCGTCCATGTAGTGCACCCACAGCGAGCGCCCGATCAGGATCGCGACGAGGAGGATGACGGCGGTCGCGACGAAGCCGAAGAGTTTTCTGAGAATCATGATGGTTCGGAATCAACGGTAAACGGCAAGACTCAGTCCGCCGCAAATGCAGACGAGAAGGCACGCGCGGAACAGCGACGGGTGCCAGACGAGACGGTAGAGGCCCGTATAGGCGAGCAGGCGGTCGACGGCCCAGGTCGCCAGCGCGCCCAGGACGAACATCAGGACCACCGTGGGCATGTAGGCATCGAGAATGGCGATTTCACGCGGCATCATGACGAGGCTCCTTGTTGGGGACGCACGGGGCGGTTGCGGTTGAGCGGCTCGAGCGGCGATTCCGGATCGAGCAGCGCCGTGCGTACGAAATGCAGATGGCTCAGGATGCGCTGCAGCCGGTGGCGCTCCTCACGCGACGGCGTGAACGCCTCGAGCGTCTGCCGGGTCGCGTCGATCGCGGCGTTGACCGCGGCGAGCGTTGCGTCGAAGCGCTCCGCGTTCGGCTTGCTGAACAGCGCGGACAGCGCGGTGCGCATCGTCTCGATCGTGCGTCGCCACGGCGTCGTCGGCGCATAGCGCGGGTCGGACGACAGCGTCGCCAGCTCGGCGCGCAGGTCGAGCGCCGCGTTGCCCGTTTCCAGCACCGCGAACATCCAGCGCAGCGCGTCGCGCTGCACGTCGGGCTGGTCGGTCGACAGCGTATGCGCCTGGTACATCAGGTCGCGCGCGCCGCTCTCGAAGCGCGTGCGCAGCCCGGCCAGCCGTGCGTGGCATGCCGCGACCACCTGGTGGCGCAGGTCGGCGAACAGCCGCTTCTTCAGCCACGGCGCGGTCGGCGGGAACAGCACCGCGAACGCGATCGCCGAGACCAGCATCGACAGCACCAGCGCGAGCGCATCGTTCATGAAGCTCGTCGGGTCGTAGTGCGTGACGCTGTCCGGGCCGGCGAGGAAACAGAAGAAGATCAGGTAGCCCATCCCGTAGCCCGCGAGCTTCGGCTTCAACGTCATGTAGATGCCGATCGAGAGCAGCGGCGCGAGGGCCACGCACAGCAGCGGGAAGCCGTCGATGTGCGGGTAGATGCCGAACATCAGCAGGAAACCGGTGCAGACGGCCAGCGCGGTCCCCATGCCCATTTGCGCGGACATCGCGGTCGGGCGCGGCGTCGACGACGCGAGCGCGCAGGTGGCCGCCGCCGTCAGCGTCATCGTCACGCCGCTCGGCCACGCGGTCGCGATCCAGAACCAGCCGAGCACGAGGATCACGGTCGCGGTGCGAATCGCCGCGATCACCATCGCCGTCGCGTTGGTGCGCGGCTCGTAGCGCTCGATCCAGCGTTCGCGCTCGTGCGTCGCGGTCGACAGCGACGCGTAGGTCGCCGCGTATTCGTGCAGGTCGGTGATGAAGCGGTACAGCAGCTCGGCGGCCGTGTCGAAATCGAGCAGCGGAAAATCCGGCTGCGTTTCGAGCGCCGCGCGGGTCGCGCGGATGCGGCGCGGCAGCGCGTCGCGCCATGCAAGCAGCTGTTCGGCCGCGCGCGCCGCGTCGGCCGCCGTGCGCACGGGTTCGCCATTGCGGGTCAGGAGCGGCGCGATCTCGCGGAAGTACGGCTCGATCGCATCGATCGCGGCCTGTGCGCCGGCCGCACGCAGCCGGTTCATCAGCTGGTGCAGCGCGTGGAAGCGGCTCGACACGCTCATGAATTCGCTGTTCAGCCGCGCGAGGCGGCCGCTGCGCATCCGCGTGTCCGGATCCTCGAACACGGCCATGCTGCGCGCGGCTTCGAAACCGACCACGTCGGCGACGAAGCGCGTATGGATCGTCTCGATGTGCGCGCGGTCGAGCTTGCCCGACAGGGCTGCCGCGACGTAGTCGACGAAGCTGCCGAAGCGCGTGCGCACTGTCGTGCGCATCTGCTCGCCCGTGTACTGCGGAAACACGAGCGCGCTGACGACGCCGGCCGACACGATCCCGATGATGACCTCGGACACGCGCGTCATCGCGCTCATGAACGCGCCGTCCGGATGCTGCGACGCGGGCAGGCCGATCAGCGCGGTCGTATAGCCGGCGAGCAGGAAGCCGTAGCTGCGGAAGTTGCGGTTGCGCGCGGCGCCGGCCGTGCACAGTGCGATCCACAGCGCGACCGCGAGCAGGAACAGCTGCGGCTGCTGCGGGAACAGCCCGACGAACGTGAGCGTCGCGATCAGCCCGAAGATCGTGCCGGCGACCCGGTAGAAGCTCTTCGCGAGCACGGCGCCGCTTTGCGGCTGCATCACGATGAACACCGTGGTCATTGCCGTCTTCGGCGCCGGCAGGTCGAGCCGCATCGATACGCCGGTCGCGATGAATGCGGCGAGCAGGGCCTTGAACAGATAGAGCCACGCGGCGCCGTCGCTGCGGGCCCAGTCGCCGAACGCGGCGTACCAGGCCGCGAGCGGGCCGCCGGCGTGCGTGGAAGCGGGGGAGGAGGCTGGCATGACGGTCGCTCCGCGTTACCGTGCGGCCGGCGCGGCGGTCGCACCGGCCGTCGCGACCTGCGCGGGCCGGGCGACGGCCGCGACGGGTTTCGCACCCGATGCGGCGGTCGGCGCGGCGGCACCCGCGGCGGATTCGTCGTGCGACGGATGGCCGCCCCGTCCGTCCTCGCCCGTTTCGACGCCGCCGCCGAGCGCGGCCATCAGCTGCGCGTGCGCGGCGAGGCGTTCCGCGTCGATGCGGGCCGCCGTCTCCTGGGCGCGCAGCAGCTGCTGTTGTGCGACCAGCACATTCACGTAATCGGTCAGCCCGCGGCGGAAGCCTTCGCGCGACAGCTGGTAACTGCGGTCGTTGGCGGCCACCGAGCGCGCGGCGTCCTTCTTCTGCGTATCGAGCGAGCGGATCCGCACGACCTGGTCGGCGATGTCCTTCAGCGCACTGACGACCGTCTGGTTGTAGCGCTCGACCGCCTGGTCGTAGCCGGCGTCGGCCGCACCGAGTTGCGCGCGCAGGCGGCCGCCTTCGAAGATCGGCAGCGACAGCGCGGGGCCGGCCGTCCAGCCGCCGTTCATCGCGCGCAGGAAGTCGGTGAACGGCGCGGTCACGCCGAAGCCGCCGACCGTCGCGAGCAGGTCGATGTTCGGGTAGAACGCGGCTTTCGCGACATCGATGCCGCGGGCCTGCGCATCGACCATCCAGCGGGCCGCGACGACGTCCGGGCGGCGGCCGAGCAGGTCGGCCGGCAGCGCGGACGGCAGGCCGGCCGGCGCGTCGAGCGACAGGCCCGGCCGCTTGATCGCGTCGCCGGCGCCCGGGCCCTTGCCCGCGAGCGCGGCGAGCTGGTGGCGCGCGAGCTGGATGGCTTCTTCGTAGCTGTCGATCTGGCGCTCGTAGTCGGGCAGCGTCGATTCGGCCTGGCTGACTTCGAGCTGCGTGCCGAGCCCGGCCTGCAGGCGCTTGTGCGCGAGATCGGCCAGTGAGCGCTGGCGTTCGAACGTTTCGTGCGCGAGGTCGAGCAGCGCGTAGTTCATCGACATGCCGACATACGCGCGCACGACGTTGACCTCGAGCTCGAGCTTCGCCGCCCGGGCGTCGGCCGCGGTCGCATGCGCGGTGTCGAGCGCACGCTCGGTCGCGTTCTTGTCCTTGCCCCACAAATCGAGGTGGTACGACAGGCCGAGGGTGCCGGTGTTGTTCCAGGTATCGGCGTTCGCGAGCGGGCCAGGACCGTAGAACACGTTGTCGGGCCAGTGCTGGCGCATCAGCGACAGGTTGCCGTTGATCTGCGGCAATTCCGCCGAACGGGCCACGCGCGCCATCGCCTGCGCTTCGCGCACGCGGGCCTCGGCTGCCGCGAGGGTCGGGTTGCCGGCCTGGGCGTTGGCGATCCATGCGTCGAGCTGCGGATCGCGGTATGCGCGCCACCAGTCGGACGCGGGCCAGCCGGCATCGCGGTCGGCCGCGCGAATGGCAGCGCCCGCGTCGAGCGCGTTCGCTTCGATGCGGGCGGACTGCGGCTTGTTGTCGCCCATGCTCGCGCATCCGGCCATTATTAATGAGACTGCAAGAACCGCCAGTGCCAGCGTCCCTTTTGTTGCCGGAGACCGCACGATTTTCTCCCTTTCGGATATAGATGAGTCGGATGCGATTATATTTTTCAGTGATTCCTGAATAAATGGACAACGGTGCAAGTCATTTTTACGAATCCTGAGATAATATTTGTTCGCCCCTGTGCAACAATCCATCCGGATTCAAACGGGTAATGGGATGGATACGTTACAAAACATGCGGGTATTCGTCCGTGTGGTCGACGCGGGGAGCTTTACCGCGGCCGCCCAGCAGATGAATTCGACGACCGCCTATGCGTCGCGCGCCGTGTCGGACCTCGAGTCGCACCTGCGCACGCGCCTCCTGAACCGGACGACACGCCGGATCGCGCTGACCGAAGCGGGCGAGCGCTACCTGCAGCGCTGTGAGCAGATCCTCGCGTACGTCGACCAGGCCGAAGCCGAAGCGGGCGATGCGCACGCGCGCCCGTCGGGCAAGCTGAAGGTCCACTGCTTCACGAGCCTCGGGCAGCACTACCTGGTGCCGGCCATCGCGCGCTATCGGCAGCGCTATCCGGACGTACACGTCGAGCTGACGCTCGCGCAGCGGATGCCCGACCTGCTCGACGAGGGGTACGACGTCGCGATCGTCGTTGGCCGCGACCTGCCCGATTCGGGGCTCGTGTCGCAGCGGCTTGGCGAGAGCTACAGCGTCGTGTGCGCGTCGCCGGGCTATGTCGACGCGCACGGCGTGCCGCAGACGCCCGCGGATCTCGAGCAGCACGTCTGTCTCGGGATGGTCGCGCCGGGTTTTCACTTCGACGAGTGGTCGCTGTCGGGGCCGCGTGGCGACGAGGTGATTCCGATCACGGCGCCGCCGTTCCGCGTGAACGTCGCCGAGGCGCTCGCGGTGGCCGTGCGGGAAGGGATGGGGATCGGCGGCTTGCCGCTCTATTCGGCGATCGGCGGGCTGCGCAGCGGACACATCGTGCGCGTGATGCACGAATACCGGTCGCACGTGATGAACATCTATGCGCTGTATCCATCGCGCCAGTACCTCGACGCGAAAATTCGCACCTGGGTCGATTTCCTGCGCGACGAGTTGCCGGCCACGCTCGCAGCCGACGAAGCCGCGCTCGCGCAGCTCACGGCTGCGACATGACGGCGCGGCCGCGCGCAATCTGACGAGATTTGTCGTTCACGCAACATTTTTTTACCAACGGACGGCAGACAGTTTGATACTGTTGAAACATAGAGAAGATTTGGATCTGCCCACACCCGGAGTCGTAATGGATACGCAACTGATGATCGGCCTTGGAATTCTGCTTGGCGCGGCCGCTGCCGCCGCGGCGACGCGCGATCTGCTGCGCGCGATGAAGGCGCGGATGAAGCCGGTGCCGGTGCGGGTGCGCGCGCCGTCGAACGGATCGCGCCGTACCGATCGCTGATCGGACAGCTGTTCAGAACGGGGAGGGCCGCATCGCGCGGCCCGATGGCTTGCTGGCTCGGCGTTCAGCCGAGTTCGACCACTCTGTCCCACGCAAACGCGGGATTTTCCAGCTCACCGGTGCGCCGGTGGATATAGCCGCGCGGGTTGCACACCACGTGCGTGCCGCTGTCGGTCACGTAGTCGAATGAAGTATGCGTATGGCCGTGGATCCACAGGTCCACGGGCGGCCGCACGAGTTCCGCCATGTCCGTGACGAATCCCGCAGACGCCAGGTCTTCCGCATAACGCTCCGCCAGCGAGCGCAGGTGCGGCGCATGATGGGTGACGACGATCGTGCGGCCTGCGAACGGCGTCGCGAGCCGCGCCTCCAGCCACGCGCGGCTTTGCCGGTGCAGCGCGATCGCGTCGGCCGGCGTGAAATCCCGCTCCGGCGTCTGCGCGGCATGCAGTGCCGCGTCGTGCGGCCACGTCACCTGGATCAATCCCTTGAAATCGAGCATCACGCGCATGCCGGCCTCGATCGCGTGCGCGACGCTCGCATCGTCCGACCCGAACAGCGAGAAATCGCTCCACAGTGTCGTGCCCAGCACGCGAAAGCGCTGTGCCGGATCGACGTACACGCCGTTGTTCAGGTAATGCACGTTGTCGATCGCATGCGCGGCGTCGCGCATCGCGGTTTCGAGCGCGCCGAATTCCCCGTCGTAGTACTCGTGGTTGCCCGGCACGTAGACCACCGGCACGCCCGGATCGAACGTCTCGGCAGCCCAGCGCAGGCCTTCCGCGTGATTGTGGATGTCACCGGCCAGCACGACGAGATCCGCGTCGGCATGCGCGATCGTGTCGGGCTGGTTGCTTTCGAGATGCAGGTCGGACAGGACGCGAACTCTCATGGACATCGCTCCGGGGTGGGGGCTTCAGCGCAGGACCTTGCCGGGATTCATCAGCCCGCGCGGGTCGAACGCGGTTTTCAGCGTGCGCATGAGCGCCGTTTCGACGGGCGACTTGTAGCGCTGCGCGTCGTCGATCTTCAACTGGCCGATCCCGTGTTCCGCGCTGATCGTGCCGTGGTGGCGGTGCACGTTGTCGTAGACGATGCGGTTGATCGGCTTCTGGAATGCCGCGAGGAACGCCTTCGGATCGCCGCCTTCGGGCGTCTGCACGTTGTAGTGCAGGTTGCCGTCGCCGAGATGGCCGAACGTGACCATCCGCGCACCCGGCGCGGCCTGCTGGATCGCCGCGTCGGTTTCGTCGATGAAGCGCGCGATCGACGAGATCGGCACCGCGATGTCGTGCTTGATGTTGAGTCCCTCGTCGGCCTGCGCGAGCGGAATGTGTTCGCGCAGGTCCCAGAACGCGCGCGATTGCGCGAGATTTTCCGCGACCACCGCGTCGACCACGAGCCCGGCCTCGAACGCCTCTTCCATCAGCTTCTCGAACAGCGCGCGCGCATGCGTTTCGCTCTCGTTGTCCGACAGCTCGAGCAGCACCGTCTGTGCATGCGTGCGGTCGAACGGGTAGCGCAGCTGCGGATAGTGCTTGCCGACGAGCTGCATGCAGAAGTCCGACATCAGCTCGAAGCCGGTCAGCAGCGGGCCGGCCGCGCGCTGCGCGAGCGCGAGGAAGTCGAGCGCCGCGTGCGGCGACTCGAGCGCGGCCAGCGCGGTGACCTGCGCGGCCGGCAGCGGGTGCAGCTTCATCACGGCGGCCGTGATGATCCCGAGCGTGCCCTCCGCGCCGATGAACAGGTCGCGCAGGTCGTAGCCGGTATTGTCCTTGCGCAGCCCGCGCAGGCCGTCCCAGATCTCGCCCTGCGGCGTCACGACCTCGAGCCCGAGGCACAGCTCGCGTGCGTTGCCGTAGCGCAGCACCGCGGTGCCGCCGGCGTTGGTCGACAGGTTGCCGCCGATCGTGCAGCTGCCTTCGGCGGCGAGGCTCAGCGCGAACAGCCGGCCGCCTTCGCGGGCGCGCGCCTGCACGTCGGCGAGGATCACGCCGGCTTCGACCGTGATCGTGTTGTTGTGCGGATCGAGCGCGCGCACGCGGTTCAGGCGCGCGAGGCTCAGCACGGCCTGGGCACCGCTCGCGTCGGGCGTCGCGCCGCCGGCCAGGCCCGTGTTGCCGCCCTGCGGCACGAGCGAGACGCCATGCGTGTTCGCAAGTCGCACGAGCGCGGCGACTTCCGCTGTATCGGCCGGTTTCAGCACCGCGCACGCGTTGCCCTTGTAGCGGCGGCGCCAGTCGGTCAGGAACGGTTCGGTGTCGTGCGGATCGGTCAGCACGCAGGCTGCGCCGATCGCGTCGCGGCAGGCGGATACGAAGGCGTCGGGAGAAATCATCACGTTCGGTCGCGTAAGGGTCAGGACGCAGCGCGCTGCTTCTTCGCCGCGCGCTTGAACGGCGCGACGTAGGCAAGCGCGGCCACGAAGAAGCCGACGGCGAGCGCGGTCTCGCACCAGCCGAGCGTCGCGGACAGCCCGCGGTCCGACATGCCGCGCACGATGCCTTCGGCGAAATAGACGAGGATCAGCATGCTCGCCCACTGCATCGTATAGATGTTACGCCGCCAGACGCCGGGCAGCGCGAGCGCCAGCGGCACGGCCTTGAGCATCAGCGCCGAGCCGCCCGGGCGCAGCGGCGCGAGCCACAGCTCCCATGCGAGCGACAGCGCGATCAGCGCGACCAGGCACGCGGCGGCGGCCCGCGCGTAGTGCGGCCGGGCGGCGACGGTGGGGCGGGCGGGCGCGTTCATGCGGCCCCGGTAGCGTGGGCGGCGGACAGCGCCGCCGCCGCGCGGGCGAGCCGCACGCCGAGCGCGGCCGCGAGCGCCTTTTCGTCAGCCGACAGCCCTGCGGGCGCGCTGCGGTCGTGCGGCGACACGTGTGATGCGCCGTAAGGCGTGCCGCCGGTGCGCGTCGTGCTGAGCGCGGATTCCGTATACGGGATCCCGACGATCATCATCCCGTGATGCAGCAGCGGCAGCATCATCGACAGCAGCGTTGATTCCTGGCCGCCGTGCAGGCTGCCGGTCGACGTGAACACGCTCGCCGGCTTGCCGGTCAGCGCGCCGGACAGCCATTGCGGGGTCGTGCCGTCGAGGAAATACTTGAGCGAGGCGGCCATGTTGCCGAAACGGGTCGGCGAGCCGAGCGCGAGGCCGGCGCATTCCTCGAGATCGCGCAGCTCCGCATACGGCGGGCCGTCGGCGGGGATGTCGGGGGCGGTGGCTTCGCAGACTGTAGAGACGGGCGGCACGGTGCGGATGCGCGCCTGCATGCCGGGCACGCTGTCGATGCCGTTCGCGATCGCGAGCGCGAGATCGCGCGTGGCGCCGTGACGGCTGTAATAGAGGACGAGGATGTCTTTCATGGGCGACGGGGCCGCGTGCGGCCGCGCGCATGCCCGGTGCAGTCGGCCCCTGCTGGATCGAGCGGCTATTATAGGGGCTGAAGTCGTCGCGCAGCGCGGCGGCGGCGCGCCGTCGGGCGCGCGGCATCGAGAAGGAGAAACCGTTTGCCGAAGTTGAGCGTCGATCTCGACACTATCAAGCGCCTCGCGCAGTTCGCGGCCCGGCGCAGCGCCGAGGATCGCATCCCGCAAGTGGCGGGCAGCCTCACGTTCACGACGATGCTGGCACTCGTGCCGCTCGTGACGGTCGCGTTCGCGCTGTTCACCGCGTTCCCGATGTTCGCGTCGTTCCAGATCTCGCTGCAGGGCTTCCTCGCGGATCACCTGATGCCCGCGCAGTTCAACGTCCAGATCTTCAAGTACCTGAACCAGTTCGCGTCGAAGGCCAAGGGGCTGACGACGGCCGGCCTGATCGTGCTGGTCGTCACGTCGGTGATGACGATGATGACGATCGAATCCGCATTCAACCTGATCTGGCGGGTGCGCAAGCCGCGGCCGTTCGCGCAGCGCGTGCTCGCGTACTGGGCGCTGATCACGCTCGGTCCGCTGCTGTTCGGCGTGAGCCTGTCGATCTCGTCGTACCTGTTTACGCAATCGCTGGCGTTCACCGGCGCCGCGCCGTCGACGTCGATCGTCGAGTGGCTGCTCGCGCTCGCGTCGCTGCCGCTGACCGTGCTCGCGTTCACGCTGCTGTACGTGTACCTGCCGAACTGCACGGTCGCGTGGCGCGACGCGGTGATCGGCGGGCTGTTCGCCGCCATCGCGTTCGAGCTCGCGAAGCGCGGCTTCGGCTATTACGTGCGGCGCATTCCGACCTATACGGCCGTCTACGGCGCGTTCGCGGCGCTGCCGGTGTTCCTGCTGTGGGTGTACCTGAGCTGGTTCGTCGCGCTGCTCGGCGCGATGGTGGCGTCCGCGCTGCCCGCGATCCGCGTCGGCCAGTTCCATCGCATCCACTATCCGGGCAGCGATCTGCTCGACGCGCTCGAATTGCTCGCGCGGCTGGCCGAGGCGCGCGCAGTCGGCAAGGCGGGCTATACGGCAATCCGGCTCGCGACCATGCTGCGCTGCGACATGGAAACCGCGCAGCGGCTGCTGCTGACGATGGAGGAACGGGAATGGATCGCGCGGCTGGATGGCGGCGAACTCGCGCCGAGCTACATCCTGCTGGCGAACCCGGAGCAACTGACGCTGGCGCAACTGTTCGACGTGCTGGTGATCGACCGCACGGAACTGACGTACCAGCTGCAGCGGCGCCGCAGCCACGTCGAAGGCGCGGCATTGCTCGAGGTATTGTCGAACGACCGGTTCGATGTATCGCTCGCGTCGCTGATCGCCGCGCACCGGCTGGCGGGGGCGCAGCCGGCGGCGACCGAGCCCGGACCGGTGCCCGATGGGGCGCCCGACCCGCACGCGCGGCCGCCGAAAACGGCGTGACGCGGTGCCGGGCGGGTGTTAGAGCGGAATCTTGCCGGTGCAGATGTCCTTGAACATCACCCAATCGCCCATCAGGCTGTAGATCGGGTGCCGGAACGTGGCGGGGCGGTTCTTCTCGAAGAAGAAGTGTCCGACCCACGCGAATCCGTAGCCGCACACGACCGCTGCCGGCAGCCACAGCCAGTAGCCCGTCGCGATCGCCATCGCGACGCAGCCGATCACGCCGAGCGAGCCGATGAAATGCAGCCGCCGCGACATCAGGTTCTGGTGTTCGTTCAGGTAGTACGGATAGAAATCAGCGAAGCTGGCGAATTGCTCCGAATGCGTATGCGCCATGGCCGTCTCCTCGGGCCGCCGTCCATGCAGTCATTGTGCGGCGGGCGGCCCGTGTCCGCAAGCGGGGGCGGCCGCGCCGCGCGGGGCCTGCGCTTTCCTTTTGGCAGGCTTTCCGATAGGATCGAAAGAGATTTTGCATTCAAGCATGAGGGGACTACGATGCGCGTCAGCGATATTCTGAAAGTGAAGGGCAACACGTTGTTTACGGTGACGCCCGATAAGCCGCTGCGCGAAGCGGTCGATACGATGGCCGAACACGATATCGGTTCGCTCGTCGTGATGGAGTACGGCGATCTCGTCGGGATGCTGACGTTTCGCGAGATCATCCTGCGCCTGCATGTCAACGGCGGCGCGATCGGCGACGTGCAGGTGCGCAAGGTGATGGACGAGCCGCTCACGTGCACGCCGGAAACCGACGTCAACGAGGTGCGCCGGATGATGCTCGAGCGCCATGCGCGCTACATGCCGGTGCTCGACAAGAAGGTGCTGATGGGCGTCATCTCGTTCTACGACGTCGCGAAGACGGTCGTCGAGGCGCAGAGCTTCGAGAACCGGATGCTGAAGGCGTACATCCGCGACTGGCCGGAATCCGAATCGGAAGCCGAAGCGCACAAGTCGTGAAACACGTCGCGCCCGGTGCCATGACGCGCGGGCGCTGCCATTCGGCGCACGGCGGTGCAGGTTCAGCCTGCGCCGCCGTTTTTTCGACAACAACACAAGGCCCGCGCAGCTTCGCCCAGACGATGCGCGCGTATTCCGCATGAGCGATCACACGCAAGTCTCTTCCGCGTCGCGCGGCGAACGACGCGCCCACGCGTCGCAGTTCGAGCTGTTGCGTCAGCGTCGTTTCGCGCCGTTCTTCACGACCCAGTTCCTGGGTGCGCTGAACGACAACGTGTTCAAGATCGGTTTCACGTCGCTCGTCACCTATCACACCGCGCGCTTCTCCGGCGTCGATGCGAAGACGGCCGCGTTCCTGATTTCCGCGATCTTCATCTTGCCGTTCGTGCTGTTCTCGGCCACGTCCGGCCAGATCGCCGACAAATACGACAAGGCGACGCTCACGCGCTTCGTGAAGACCTTCGAGATCGCGCTGATGCTGGTCGGCGCGGCCGGTTTCGTCACGCACAGCGCGACGTTGCTGTATTTGTGCACGTTCATGATGGGGATGCATTCGACGCTGTTCGGCCCCGTCAAGTATTCGTACCTGCCGCAGCACCTCGGCGACCATGAGCTGGTGGGCGGCAACGGCCTCGTCGAGATGGGCACGTTCATCGCGATCCTGATCGGGACGATCATCGGCGGCGCGGCCGCGGGCATCGAAGGCAGCGGCGAGCGCGTGCTCGCCGTCAGCGTCGTCGTCATCGCGCTCGCGGGGCGGCTCGTCGCGCAGCGTGTGCCGCCAACGCCGGCGCCGCAGCCCGATCTCGTGATCAACTGGAACCCGTTCAGCGAGACGTGGCGCAACCTCGGGCTCGCGCGGCAGAACCGCACCGTGTTCCTGAGCCTGCTCGGCATCTCGTGGCTGTGGTTCGTCGGCGCGACGTTCCTCACGTCGTTCTTTAATTTCGCGAAGGACGTGCTGTCCGCGAGCCCCGACGTCGTCACGGTCCTGCTCGCGACGTTCTCGGTCGGGATCGGCCTCGGCTCGCTGCTGTGCGAGCGGCTGTCGCAGCGGCGCGTCGAGATCGGCCTCGTGCCGCTCGGCTCGATCGGCATCAGCGTGTTCGCGATCGAGCTGTATTTCGCGAGCCGCTCGCTGCCGTCGCCCGGACATCTGCTGTCGGTCGGCGAGTTCCTGGCCGGCGCGCGCCACTGGCGCATCCTGGCCGACCTGTTCCTGCTCGCGATGTTCGGCGGTTTCTACAGCGTGCCGCTGTATGCGCTGATCCAGAGCCGCAGCGCGCCGACCCACCGTGCGCGGATCATCGCCGCGAACAACATCCTGAACGCGCTGTTCATGATCCTGTCGGCGCTGATGGCGATGGGGCTCACCAAGGCCGGTGTCGACATTCCGGGCCTGTTCCTCGTCACCGCGCTGCTGAACGTCGTCGTCGCGACGTACATCTACCTGCTCGTTCCCGAGTTCCTGCTGCGCTTCGTCGCGTGGGTGCTCGTGCACACGTTCTACCGGATTCGCCTCGTGCATGCGGAGCGGATCCCGGAAGAGGGCGCGGCCGTGCTCGTGTGCAACCACGTGAGCTACGTCGATGCGCTCGTGCTGGCTGCCGCGAGCCCGCGACCGATCCGGTTCGTGATGGATCACCGGATCTTCAAGACGCGCTTTGCGAGCTGGGTGTTCCGGCATGCGAAAGCGATCCCGATTGCGCCACGCCACGAGGATCCCGACATGCTCGCGCGTGCGTACGACGCGTGCGAGGCCGCGCTGAAGGACGGCGAACTCGTGTGCATTTTCCCCGAGGGCAAGCTGACCAAGACGGGCGACATCAACACGTTCCACCACGGCATCACCGAGATCCTGGGCCGCACGCCGGCGCCCGTGATTCCGATGGCGCTGCGCGGGCTGTGGGGCAGCTATTTCTCCCGTCATGCCGATGCGCGGATGCCGCGGCCCATCAAGCGCGGCGTGATGAGCCGGCTGACGCTCGCGGTCGGCGAGCCGATGCCGGCATCGGTTGCGACACCCGAGGCGTTGCAGGCCGCAGTGACCGAACTGCGCGGCGCGCGCAAATAAGCGGGGCGAGCCCGACGGCATCGTGCCGCGGCCTTGATGGCCGCCGCGAACCGGCCTGTTCGGCCGAACGGCGCGGGTGACGACCGCCGCGCCGGGCCGCATTCCTCGCCGGCCCGTGTGGTCTGAACGGTTCACACGGCCCGCGGCCCCCGGACGGCTGGCATAATAGCGGTTTACCCCTTTTTCTCGACCGGCAAACGATCGGCCTGCCTGCGGCCCCGGCAGCGCATCGGTTTGCCCATTTCTATTTGGGCGGTTCCATCATGTCCGGCAATACCCTCGGCACGCTTTTCACTGTCACGACCTTCGGCGAATCGCACGGTCCCGCGATCGGCTGCGTGATCGACGGCTGCCCGCCGGGCATGGGGCTGACCGAAGCCGACATCCAGGTCGAGCTCGATCGCCGCAAGCCCGGCACGTCGCGGCACGTGACGCAGCGCCAGGAGGCCGACGAGGTCGAGATCCTGTCCGGCGTGTTCGAAGGCGTGACGACCGGCACGCCGATCGCGCTGCTGATCCGCAACACCGACCAGCGCAGCAAGGACTACGGCAACATCGTCGAGACGTTCCGTCCCGGTCATGCCGACTACACCTACTGGCAGAAGTACGGCATTCGCGACTACCGCGGCGGCGGCCGTTCGTCCGCGCGCCTGACCGCGCCGATCGTCGGGGCGGGCGCGATCGCGAAGAAGTGGCTGCGCGAGCGTTTCGGCGTCGAGGTGCGCGGCTACATGAGCGGTCTCGGCGAAATCGACGTGCCGTTCGTCGACTGGTCGCATGTGCGCGAGAACCCGTTCTTCTCGCCGAACGCGGCGATCGTGCCGGAACTGGAAGCCTACATGGACGCGCTGCGCAAGGACGGCGACTCGATCGGCGCGCGCATCGACGTCGTTGCATCGGGCGTGCCGGTCGGCTGGGGCGAGCCGGTATTCGACCGTCTCGATGCGGACATCGCGAAGGCGATGATGAGCATCAACGCGGTGAAGGGCGTCGAGATCGGCGCGGGCTTCGATAGCGTCGCGCAGCGCGGCTCGGTGCACGGCGATGAACTGACGCCGGCCGGCTTCGTCGGCAACCATGCGGGGGGCGTGCTCGGCGGGATTTCGACCGGGCAGGACATCACCGTGTCGATCGCGATCAAGCCGACGTCGAGCATCCGCACGCCGCGCCGTTCGATCACGAAGGCCGGCGAAGAGGCGACGGTCGAAACCTTTGGCCGCCACGACCCGTGCGTCGGCAT
Organism: Burkholderia sp. Bp9031; assembly: GCF_003857965.1. NCBI lineage: Bacteria > Pseudomonadati > Pseudomonadota > Betaproteobacteria > Burkholderiales > Burkholderiaceae > Burkholderia > Burkholderia sp. Bp9031. The sequence goes on along the minus strand of NZ_QTPW01000035.1, from coordinate 4,988 downwards.
TCGCGCGACGCCGATCGCCGAGTCGATGCTCGCACTGGTGCTGATCGACCATGCGTTGCGCCATCGCGCGCAGTGCGGCGACGTCGAGACGCCGACGCCGAAGATCGCGGGCAGCGCGACCTGACACGACGGCGCCGGCGATTCGCCGGTAACCGACACGATGCGAAACGGGGCGCCTGGGGCGCCCCGTTTTCATTGGGCTGCCGGCTGTGGCGGCGCGGCCGACTCACGCACCCGCAGTTCGGGCAGTACCGCGCAACCGGGCCCGGCTTCGCCGTTCTCGAGTGCGTCGAGCAGCGCGTGGGCGGCTTTGCGCCCGATCGCAGCGGTGTCGACCCACATGGTCGTGAGTGACGGCCGGATTTCGCGAGCCAGCGCGACGTCGTCGAATCCGGTGATCGACAACTGCGACGGCACCTCGATGCCCAGCGCCTGCGCCTCGAGCAGCGCGCCGAGCGCGAGCGCATCGTTGCCGCAAATCACGGCCGTCGGGCGCGTCGTTCCGCTGTCGGCAATCGCGCGCAGGCTCGCCCGCCCGAACGCGATCGTGGCCGCGCCCTCGTGCTGGTGTACCGGACGGACCGCGAGCCCGCGCGCGGCAAGCGTGTCGTGAATGCCGCGCAGGCGGGCCTGCACGCGGTCGTTGTCCGCGCTAGGCTGCATGATGATCGCGAAATCGCGATGACCGAGGTCGAGCAGGTGCGTGGTGAGCTGCGCGAATGCCGCGCGGTTGTCGAAGCCGATGCAGCAGTGCGGGCTGCCGTCGCGATACGCGTAGGTCACGACATACGGCACGCGGTGCTGGCCGAGCAGCTCGAATACTTCCGGCGGATACGCTTCACCGACCAGCGACACGGCTTCCACGCCGCGCGACAGCATCGCGCGCACCTGCGCCAGCGCTTGCGCCGGGTCGTAATTCGAGCAGCCCAGAAAGAGGGTGATGCCGTGTTCGGCCATGATCGCCTGCATTCCCGCTACCTGCGACGCGAACACCTGGTCGTCGAGCGTCGGGATGATCGCCCCCGTGATGTGGGTGCGCGTCGACGCGAGTGCGCGGCCGGCGGCGTTCGGAATCCAGTTCAGCGCGCGTGCGGCATCGCGCACGCGCTGCTGTACGTCAGCCGACACCTTGCCGGGATCGTTGTACACGCGCGAAACGGTCGCGGTCGACACGCCGGCGAGTTTCGCGACATCGCCAAGCACCGACCGGCCGCTGCCGCGCCGCGCGCGTGCCGTGCCGCCGCTGGATGGAGGCGTGCTCATCGGTTGCCCCTGGCCGCGGCTGCCGCGCAGACTGCGCACGTTCTCAAAAACGCCATCGTTTACCCTCGATTCATCGTGGTCCCGCTTGCATTCCCGGTCTCGCCTGTGAGAATGTAAGCGCTATCTTGATGCCAATCCGTATTATGTCAGACACAGGTTCCAACCGCATTGCGAAGTTTTCGTCGACGTCGGCCTTTCCGGCCATTTTGTTTGCTGCAAATGTAAGCGGTTACATTCGATGATGAATCACGGAAAGCCACCCCGAATCGCCGTCGTCGGTAGCGTCAACGTCGATCTCGTCACGCGCGCGCCGCGTCTGCCCGTACCGGGAGAAACGCTGCTCGGCAGCTCGTTCCAGACCGTCCACGGCGGCAAGGGGGCGAACCAGGCGGTGGCCGCCGCGCGCCTCGGTGCATCCGTCGCGATGATCGGCTGCGTCGGCAACGACGCATTCGGGGCACGCCTGCATGACGCGCTCGCGGCGGAGCGCATCGACGTGACGCACCTGCACCGGATCGACGGCGAGGTAACCGGGGTCGCCACGATCACGGTCGACGCACACGGGGCGAACAGCATCGTCGTCGTGCCCGGCGCGAATGCATGCCTCGATGCCGCATTGATCGACGCGTCGCGCGACGTGATTGCCGGCGCGGCACTGATGGTGTGCCAGCTCGAGGTGCCGATCGAGACCGTTGCGCGCGCCATCGGCAGTGCGATCGCACATCGGACGCCCGTGCTGCTCAATCCGGCGCCTGCCCGGCCGCTGTTCGACGCATTGCTGGCCCGAATCGACTACCTCGTCGTCAATGAAACGGAAGCGGAGTCGCTGACCGGCATCGCGGTCGCTGACGACGCATCGGCGGTACGCGCCGCCGATGCGCTGTGCGCGAAGGGCGTCGGCAACGTGCTGGTCACGCTTGGCGCGCGCGGCGTCTGCTGGCGCGGGAGTGCAGGACACGGCAGCCACCGGGCCATGGCGGTGGTCGCCGTCGATACGACGGCGGCCGGCGACACCTTCGTCGGCGGGTTCGCCGCGGCGCGGGCGAGCGGTGCATCGATGGACGACGCAATTGCGTTCGGCCAGCGTGCGGCCGCGATCAGCGTGACGCGCTACGGCGCGCAGACCTCGATTCCGACACGCGAAGAAGTGGAGCGTGCGGCCGTATAGATTCCGCGACGACGGAAAGGGCCGGAGCCCGGCAACCATTCAGGACAATGGAGACAAACGCAATGAACGAGAATCATGCTGTTCCGACTGCGCCGCCACGCATCCGGCGCGGACAACGTATCGCGCTCGCGCTGCTGATGGTGAGCGGGATCGTCAACTATCTCGACCGCGGCACGCTGGCCGTCGCGAGTTCGGCCATCCGGAACGATCTCGGTCTGTCGCTTTCCGAGATGGGCTTGCTGCTGTCGGCATTTTCGTGGAGCTATGCGCTGTGCCAGTTCCCGGTCGGCGGACTCGTCGATCGTATCGGACCGCGCCGGCTGCTCGGCGTCGGGCTGATCGTCTGGTCGCTTGCGCAGGCGGCGGGCGGCATCGTCGCCACCTTCGGCTGGTTCATCGTCGCGCGCATCGTGCTGGGCATCGGCGAGGCGCCGCAGTTCCCGTCGGCGGCGCGGGTGGTGAGCAACTGGTTTCCGCTGCGTGCACGCGGGACGCCGACCGGGATCTTCAACGCGGCATCGCCGCTCGGCACCGCACTCGCACCGTTGCTGCTGTCGGTGCTCGTCGCCTCGCTCGACTGGCGCTGGGCGTTCGTCGCGACGGGGGCGCTCGGCCTCATCGTCGCCGTCATCTGGTTTGCACTGTACCGCGATCCCGCGCGTGCGCAGCTGACTGCGGCGGAACGCGCGTATCTCGATGCCGGTGCGCAGCCGGCCGTCGCCACGCCGAAACTGACCTTCGCCGACTGGCGCAGCCTGTTCTCGCACGGCACGACCTGGGGCATGCTGATCGGATTCTTCGGTTCCGTGTATCTGAACTGGGTCTACCTGACCTGGCTGCCGGGGTATCTGACGATGGAGCGTCACATGAGCCTCATTCGCACCGGATTTGCGGCGTCGGTGCCGTTCCTGTGCGGATTCGTCGGCTCGCTGGTCGCCGGCTGGCTGTCGGACCTGGTCACGCGCCGCAGCCGCTCGCCGGTCGTGAGCCGACGCAACGCGGTGGTCGTCGCGATGCTCGGGATGGTCGCGTTCACGATTCCGGCCGCACTCGTGCAGAGCAACACCGTCGCGCTCGCGTGCATTTCGGTCGTAATCTTTCTCGCCAATGCGGCATCGGCATGTTCGTGGGCGCTCGCGACGGCGGCCGCGCCGCCTAGCCGCGTCGCATCGCTCGGCGCGATCCAGAATTTCGGCGGTTTCATCGGCGGGGCGCTCGCGCCGATCCTGACGGGCGTCATCGCGCAGAAGTGGTCGTTCGTGCCGGCGCTGCTGACGGCGGCGGCAATCGCGTTCGCCGGTGCGATCGCCTACCTGCTGCTGGTTCGCAAGCCGATTCCCGAACAGGCCTCGAGTGCCGCGCCCGGCGCGCTGCCGGCCTGAGCACCGCGTCTACATCGCGCATTTACTGAAGCAAGGAGAAAACAGATGCAACACCATCAGCAGTCGACCGCGACCATCGAGGGGATCGTACCGGTGATGCTGACACCGTTCGACGACGCCGGCGCGATCGATTACGCGGGGCTCGAGCGACTCATCGAATGGTATCTGGCGCACGGCTCGGATGCGCTGTTCGCGGTCGCGCAATCGAGCGAGATGCAGTTCCTGAGTCTGGCCGAACGGGCAGAGCTCGCGCGTTTCGTGGTCGAACGCGTGGCCGGGCGCGTGCCCGTCGTCGCGTCCGGCCACATCAGCGAAGATCTGGATGCGCAGGCCGCCGAGTTGTGCGCGGCGGCGGAATCGGGGGCGCAGGGCGTCGTGCTCGTGACCAACCGCCTCGACCCGCAGCGCAAGGGCAGCGCCGCGTTTCTCGACCATCTTCACAAGCTGCTTGCGCGACTTCCGTCGGATTTGCCGCTCGGCTTGTACGAATGCCCGGCGCCTTACCGCCGATTGCTGTCCGATGACGAACTGCGTGCGTGCATCGACACCGGCCGCTTCGTGATGCTCAAGGACGTGAGTTGCGACCTGGAGACGGTGAAGCGGCGCGTTGCGCTCGCCGAGGGATCGCCGCTGAAGATCCTGAATGCGAACGCCGCGATCGCGTGGGATGCGATGAAGGCGGGCTCGGCCGGCTTCAACGGCGTGTTCACCAACTTTCATCCGGATCTGTATCGCTGGTTGCGCACGCAGGGCGGCTCGGATCCGGCACTCGCCGATGAGTTGTCGACGTTCCTGGTGGTGTCGGCGGTGTCGGAAGCGCTGGGCTACCCGGCGCTTGCGAAGATCTATCACCAGCGGATCGGCACGTTCGCGTCGATTCGTTGCCGCGCGATCGACTACGACGTGCGCGAGCGCTTCTGGGCGCTCGACGCCGTGCTCGACAAGATCGTGTCCGGTACCGAGCACTTCCGTCGGCGGATCGCGGCGCGCTGACGCGGCCGGCGTGCCCTGCGTGAATCGCACGCCGGATGGCGGGCAGGGCAAGCCGGCTGTCGAACGGACGAAGAAAACGCCGTGCGAGGCGGCGTTTTCCGGCAGGTTACATGTTCGGGTAATTCGGCCCGCCGCCGCCTTCCGGCGTGACCCACACGATGTTCTGCGTCGGGTCCTTGATG